>NZ_JBVVQR010000016.1:0-120121 GCF_055811535.1 Mesorhizobium sp. WSM4816
CCACCCTCCCCGTCCCCAACGACCGGGTTTAGGAGCCGGCCCCGTCCCCGGGCCGGCTCCACCTTTTTCAAGCGGCACGCTGTCGCAGAAGCGCCGCGCACTTTTGCGCGACATGAATTTGTGACGGCAGCGCCAGGTAGCGTCCGCACACTAGGGGCGAGCCTCCAGCGCCATGTTGAACGGCGTCTCCGCGGCGCGACGGAATCGCTTAGGCTGCACCTCAGAATGGCAGCGACGGGATCAGATCGTGGCCTCCCCTCCCGCCAGCAACCGGGATGACGCCGGTACCGCTTACCGCGTCCTTGATGCACCGGAGTGATCCCCTAGTTACCTCCGTGGGCGCCTTGGTCGCTGTTTTGCCTGGGGGCAGCGGCGGTTGTGCCGTCCTGACTGCATGCTGCGGAAAGACGGTTCGACCGACGCACTTTATGGAGGTGGTCGTGCGTCAATCCCCTGACTCCAGCTGGGCATATTTCGCATTCGTTTGCTCGATCGCGGTAGCTTGCGCAGGAGCTGCCGCCGGCGGCGAGCGCGGCGGAGGCAATAGCGGTGGCAACCATGGTGGCGGAGGCAATAGCGCTGGCAGCCACGGTGGCGGAGGCAATAGCGCTGGCAGCCATCACGGTGAAGGCCGCAAAGGCGGCCCGCGCAAAGGACCTGGCGGCGAGCCCAGCGGCTCCCGCAGTAGGTCACCGGTGGATGACGATGAGACCAGCACCGCTGCAACGGCGGCAGTGGCGGCAACTACGGCCGCCACTGCCGTCAGTGTCGCCCGGTCCGCAGGGGCCGGACAGTCGCTCGACCTCCCGGCCAGCCTCCAGCCTCCCAGCGCCAGCAACAGTCCATCGACGGTCAGTCCAATCAAGGTGCTGCCGGGCGTCCCGGATGAAGTCGTTCGCGCCTGCCGTGATGCAATCGAGTCGGCCGCCGCCCCGTTTGGCGCGACCAGTGTGCGCGTCAGCAGCGCAGGTTCCATACGTCGGTTGAGCCCGGATACGATCTCAGCTCCCGTTGAAGTCAGCATCGACTATGGACGGCAAGGCAAGGTGGAGACGCGGCAGGCGCCGATCAGATGCGAATTGGACGCGACTGGCGGCGTGATCGGGCTGACATAGCGCATGGCACAGACTCCTCGCCGACGAGAGCAGGATGAATTCAATTCATCCGCGGCGTCGTGAGAGGGTGCGATGCAATGCCTCCCAAAGGCCTTGGGCCTTCAACGGGAGGATCGCACAGTCGTTTTAGAAATCACTCCAAGGTCGCTTGTCTTGGCCTGAGGGGATAGGGAAGTGTGAGAGATTGCACCCGGGTAATCCGCGCCGGGACGCGAACCTTGCTGCGTGCAGTCTTCTGGCTGACGGCCTTCACCCCCCCGGCAGCGGCTGCTGCGCGGCCAGCGCGCGGCTTCAGCGGCGGCTCAATCTGCGCGCTGCGACGCTCAGCCCTGAACCTGTCATTGTCCGCGCGCGCGGCGGCCAGGTCGCGGGCAAGAGAAACAGTGACTTCACGTTGCTTGTCCAGAGCCTCCTTCAGCCTGGCGACCCCTACCGAAAGTGCTCGGGCGGCGTCGCGTTCGAGGCGAGCTTTATCGAGATCCTCATGGGTCGAGACTGCCGCAGCGCGTTGTCGTGCCAGAGCCTGCGCCGTCTCGGTTGCAGTCTGCTCCACTCGTTCTCTCGCTGTGACTGCTCTGGCCCGTTCCTGCTCAGCCGCGTCGCGCTCGAGGCGAGTTCTTTTCAGCTCCTCTCGCGTCGAGACTGCTACAGCGCGTTCTAACGCCAAAGCCTGCGCTGTCTCGGTTGCAGTCTGCTCGGCACGCTTTCTCGCTGAGACTGCTCTGGCTCGTTCCTGTTCAGCCGCGTCGCGCTCGAGGCGAGCTTTTTTCAGCTCCTCACGAATCGACACTGCTGCAGCGCGTTCTCGAGCCAGCGCGCCCTCCGTCTCGGCTGCGGTCTGCTCCACTCGTTGTCTCGCTGTGACTGCATCGGTCCGTTCCTGCTCAGCCGCGTCGGCGCGCTCCATGAGCGCGGCACTGGACCGTTTCACTTCGCCGAGGTCGCCACGAAGGTCCTCTGACTTCCGGCGTTCGTCGTCGAGCATTCCGGTCGCGTGCGCAAGCGAAGCATTGGCCTTGGCGCGATCCTCGGCGGCCTCGGCCTCAAGCTGTTCAATTTGCGCCTGCGCTCGCGATAGATCGCGCGCCACCGATCCGGCTCGCCGACGCTCCAGATGAGCAGCGGGCATCTCCGTAAAGACATAGTTGGTGGCCTCGCGCAGCATCGTGCGGGTATCTCCCGCAATGCGCCGCAATGCGTCAACTGTGCGGGCTGCCGCGAGCTCGTTGAGCAATTGCTCCTGTCGTACGCGATCGGCGGCTGCCATCCTTGTCCTCAGCGCGTCGATCTCCTTGCGCGACTTGAGCAGCGCTCGCTGCAGAGCGGCGCTCCTGGCGCGCTCGCCTTCCGCCGCCTGGTGCTCCTGCCCGGCCAATTCCCTCGCTGCGGCTGCCCGAGCAGCAGCTGCTCCGACTTGCGCCCGGGCAGCCGTGAGATCCGGGCTGAGCAATTCGACACTCGTGCGCTCGTCTCCCTGGGCTGGCCCACGCACATCTAATGCAGCACTCGCCGGAAGCTCGATGGGTCGCGAAGGATTGGCGTTGCCCTCGACCCGCGAAATGGCGGGGGCGCTTTCGACCCAGTTTTGTCTCGTCATCGCATAGCTAAGCGGCACGGCCAGACAGATTGCGGCGACGCCAAAGCGGGGCACAAGACCGACCGGCCTGTGAACCCGAGGACGTGAGGCCATCGCTGTGGTGGGGTCAGGATCCTTCGCGAGGGCGAGTTGTGTCGGCATACGGCTCAGAGCCCTGACTGGACTAGCTAGGGCGGCAAGATCAGCCGCCACCTGCCTATGGACATAGCCAGCGATTTCCCTGATCGATGTCGCAAGTCGGCCGGGTTGCGCTATGTTCGTCGCGGAAGCGAAAGCGTTGGTCTGGGTCACAGACGAACTCTCGCAAGCTTCGGAGATCACGTCGAAATACTCGATTTGCACCCCGAACCGAAGGCTATTGGCATCCCGACGCCGAATACCCAAGTCTGCCGTGTCTGAGGGCACGGCAACCTGAGAAGAAGAAGCAGGCTCGGTTGCAAGGTCGACCGGGCTTTCCCAATCCCAAGAAACCTCCTCCTGCTCGGGGAGGTCAGATCCGCCTTCGCTCACATCTGATTTGAGGCGACGCCGTTGCACCGCGATATGGATATGCCGGAGCACAAGATAGAGGCTCACCGAGGCAAACGTTGCTATCCCGCCCAGGATGGCGAGATCTGCGTCGTTTGCGTAAATTTCGGCAAGAGGATTTGACATTGCCGTGCCTGTGCCGTCTTGGGTGTGTTCTTAAGATCGTGAAGCGGTGTTGGCCCCTCGCCTTGGTGCTGGCTAAAGCCTTTGATCGCGTTCGAAGCTGTCACTTGCTTCGAGGGCCCTCCAGTGCTCGAATTGTTGTTGCATGGCGGAGCGGCGGTCGCGCGTTGATAGTCGTGCCGGCGCAGATGACTTTTGTGTGAAACGAAACTTGACATGCCGTGGCCGCCGATTGTCGGCCGCCAAGGGCGCACAGGCTCTGAAAAGCCGACTTGCACCTCTGCATCTCAACGTCCCGAGAGTTCTGCCTACGGTAGCGTACCACCCCGCCATTCCGGCTCTGGACGGCCTGGCTAAGCTTTAAGCTAGGTCACAGGCCTCCACGGTCAACCGTCACCTG
The DNA here is from genome assembly GCF_055811535.1 of Mesorhizobium sp. WSM4816. NCBI lineage: Bacteria > Pseudomonadati > Pseudomonadota > Alphaproteobacteria > Hyphomicrobiales > Phyllobacteriaceae > Mesorhizobium > Mesorhizobium sp. WSM4816. The sequence continues at coordinate 3,764 of NZ_JBVVQR010000016.1, forward strand.
ATATTAGGCATCCATCGGCAGCACTTCGGCCATGCAACACAGCCATTCGGGCGCCCGCGAGCTGGCCAACTAAATCATGCTGATCATGGTTAAGTCGAACCGAGCAACACGATCTGGTGTCGAAGCCGTCTGCCTTCACGCTGACACGGCGTTAATCGGGCAGGCCCGCCTTGCGAAGGCCTTCGATATATCTGCCGTGATCGTCCGGCCGATAAAACGGCGGCAGCACCTCGGCGAGATTCGAAAGCCGCAACGTAGGGTCGAGTTCGCGCAGGCGAGCCATCATCTTCTCGGCTTCCGAAAGCCGACCGGCCAAGACGTAACTTGCCGTCGCCACACGCGTCGCACTCGCGTAGTTTGGTTGCGAACGCAAAGACCTTTTCGCCCACTCAGCAGCATCGTTGTAGCGCCCGGCACAAAAGTGAGCGAGCGCGGTGCAAAATTCCCAAACAAAAAAGCGAGGATCCAACGGACTGAGGCGCATTGCCTGCGCGGCGCGCTCGACGGCTTTCTCCGGCTCACCTAAGCACGCTTGAACCCACGCGCTGTAACCTCACGCCGCAGCCAAGTTCGGGTTCAGGCCAAGCGCGCGTTCGATGCACGCCGCGCTTTCCTCCACATCGCCGCCTACATAGCCGAGCACGTATCCGCCGTACGAAAGGGCAATTGCATCGTCCCATCCAAGTTCGATCGCTCTCTTTGCCAGTCGGGTCGCCTCGGCAGTCTCTTCTAAGCGATCGATCATCCAGCGGTTGCTCTTTCGCGCCGCATAGCAGCGCGCCGCCCGGGCATAGGCGGCAGCGAACACCGGGTCACCGCCGATCGCCTTCATGAAGAACCGCAGAGCGTCATCTATGGTTTCCTTGGTGTTGACCGCTCGGTCGTGGGACGCCAACCCGCGCAGATAATAGTCGTAGGCGTCGAGGTCCTCAGTCGGCTTGCGCTTGGCGCGCTCAATTTCCGCCTCCTCGACCTTTGGGGTGATCGCGCCGACAATGCTCGAGGCGATCTGGTCCTGAAAATCAAAAACCTCGGCTAGAGTACCTTCAAAACGGTCAGCCCACAGGTGGAGGCCGCTCGAAGCGTCGAGGAGTTGTCCGGTGATGCGCAGGCGCTCACCCGCTTTCCGCACACTTCCCTCGACCACATAGCGCACGCCCAGTTCACGCCCGACCTGCTTTATGTCTATCGAGCGTCCCTTGTAGGCAAAGCTCGAATTCCGTGCGACTACGAACAGGTGACGAAAGTGAGCCAGGGCGGTGACGATGTCTTCCACCATACCGTCGGCAAAATATTCCTGCTCCATATCACCGCTCAGATTTTGAAACGGCAACACTGCCACCGACGGTCGATCGTCGTGTCTCGCTGGGACTGACAGGACCTGCGGCAGCGACACGACGCCAGAGCTCGGCCCGGGCCGCTGATATCCAATTCGTTCGCGGGATTGCAGAGAAGCCGCCAGCGAGCTTGTCTCAGCCTCCGGCTCCGCATCCAGATGCTTTCTCAGGGCATTGCGACAGAGCTCGAATTGGCGCAAGGCGGCGTTTTCGTGACCGCGTTGAGCGTGGATCCGGATCAGCGCCCGATGGGCGGCCTCCGCGGTAGGATCTGAGGCAAGCAATCTCTCTGCCAGCCCTTCGCAGGCCGTCTCTTCCGCTGAGCCGGGTATCGGCAGCGCGAGGCTCAGCCGATCGACCAACTGCAGCGCCTTGCGCTGATACCTGTCCAGATAGGGTCCAAACCACTCATCCAGTTCCTCAGGGATGGCTTCCCCTGCAAGCACCCCACCGCGGTAGAGGTCGGCGGCGTAGGCGAGATCCGCCACCCGGCCGTCCTCCAGTTTGCGGTCGAAGATCGAAATGTCCGCGTCATCCGGACCGGCAATCAGCGCGATGACTTCCTGATCCCCGTCGATGTAGACGGTGGCATCCTTGCTGGTCGGGAACGAGCGCCGGATGTCGACCAGCGCTTGCCGCAAACTATTGCGCGCCTGCCCATTACTTCGTCCCGGCCAAAAGGCTTCGGAAAGCAACTCGCGACGATGGCCGCGGCGGCCCGCCAGCACCAAGGCAGTAAAAAGCAGCGAAGTCTTGCGCGTGGCGAAGCGGACGGGCCGGCGCTCCGGGGAGGTAATCTCGAGGCCGCCCAGCAACCTGATGCGCACAGATCCGTCTCCAGACTTTCACCGCCGCGGCAGAATAGCATTCCGGCAGATGGATTTAACACCGATTTAACGGCAGCTCGTCGGGCTTTTCCGTTTTTTCACGCACAGCCGAACAGCCCGAAAACAGCCGCATGGCACGCTCTCATCCGCAAATCTCGAAATGGGAGACTAAAAATGGCTGACACGCAAACTCGCGCCGCCCGCACCTCGAAAAGACATTTGGTTGGACCTAGCCTGAAGGGCGCAGCAATGATGATAGCCGGCTTCAGGGGGTGGCGGCGCACCGTCGCAAGACGCAGGGCACTGGCCGACTTGACGGCCGATCAGCTGAACGACATCGGTCATCCGGAGGTCGATCGACCCGTGCTCAACATCAAGGCAGGTCTGATCACGAACTTGATGTCGATGCGGTAAGTTCGGCGTACCAGCGGCGCAAAGTATCAGCTGCCGAATTACGTCTTTCAGACAGCGCCAGGCGGGAGCAATATGGCGGCCAATTCAACCTCCGGATCGCTGCGATGTTGGAAATCCCGGAAGATCGATGCGAGCGCCACCGCCTGTTCAAGGCCATCGACGACGCGTTCAAGGCGGGCGACTTCGAGGCCCTCGGGTGTGGCTCTCGGCGGCTCACCCGGCTGGTTCGACGAGCAGATGCCCTTTGAACTCGGCCTTGGGCATCCACTGGAGTATGCGATCTATTGGAGCCCCGCCGCTTTCATCTCGATCTTACTGGATGCGGGCTCGGACCCGAACTATCACCACCACGGCGGTTTTCCGGCAATCATTGCGGCATTCTCCGCCGACCGGGCTGACAGACTGGAAATAGTCCGAACCCTGATCGATGGGGGCGCAGACCTGAACATGCGGGGCGTAAACGACTGGACGCCGCTTCACTATGCGGTCGCCATCCGTAGCGTCGATGCCATCCGCCTGCTGTTGGCGGCAGGCGCCGACCCATCGCTCGAAACCCGCATCGACGACTATACGACAGCCCTCGAGGACGCCGACAATGCCGGCTTTGAAGCCGGCGCTTCGTTGCTGTGCGATGCAATGACCAGGCGCGGCTCCAATGGACGGTGAGCTGGGCGACGATGCCGGTGAACCATATAGCCGAAGATTTGACAAGGCTGGCCTCAGGTCTTCGTCAGCCCCGCCTTGAAGCGCTTGCCGTTGGCGACGTAGTGGGCGGCCGAAGCGCGCAGGCTTGCCACCGCGGCATCGTCCAGTGTTCGCACCAAACGGGCGGGCGAGCCGATGATCAGCGAATTGTCGGGGAATTCCTTGCCTTCGGTGACCAGGGTGCCGGCGCCGACCAGCGAATTCCTGCCGATCTTCGCGCCGTTCAGCACGATGGCGCCCATGCCGATCAGGCTGTTGTCGCCGATCGTGCAGCCATGCAGCAAGGCGCGATGGCCGATCGTGCAGCCTTGCCCGATGGTCAGGGGAAAACCGACATCGGTATGCATGACCGTGTGTTCCTGCACATTGGAATCGGCGCCGATGATGATCGGCTCGTCGTCGCCGCGGATTACGACACCGAACCAGAAGCCCGCGTTGCGGCCGATCTGTATGTCGCCGATCAGGCTAGCGTCGGGCGCGATCCAGTTGCTGTCGGCGTCCTCGAAACCGGGGGCTTTTCCATCGATCGCATAGAGCGGCATTTTTCTCCTCCGAATCGTCAGGCTGAAAGATCGGTCGACCCTAGGAGAGTGCCTGCCTGGGATGCAATGTCGATCAGCACGACGCCCAACGCCAAAGATCGTCGCCGTGCAACCGCAAGAGATCAGCGCCGTCAGGCAACACTAAAAGCAACAAGTGTGTGTCCAACCGGACCCATCTTCACCTTCCATTTACCATGAAATCGCACAGTCGTGTTTCGACAGGCGTGCCGCAAGAGCCGTGCCACGCACATGGGTCGCTCAAGGACAGCCCAAGGGAACAGACACATTGAGACAGGCTGCCTATAATCGGGGATCGCGATGAAGCAGGCAGCCACCGCCAACGGTCCGCAACTCACCGTCGTCGATTCCAAGCTGATGAAGCGGGTGTTCTACGTGTTCGCGGCGCTGGTGGTGCTTTCGATGACGATCAGCCTTGGCGGCAAATGGTTGGGCCGCTCGATCGCCATGGCCGGATATACCGACGACACGACAGTCCACGAGGTGGTGATCGGCAACAACGTCATCGCCGTGCCGGCCAATGTCATCCGCTTCGACCAGGCGCGGCGCGACGGCATCGCCTCGCGCCTCGACCTCTATCTGCGTTATCCCGAAATGGACGGCTACAGCGAGGCGGCCCGCGACGATTTCAACCACACTGGATCAGCCAAGAGCATCATTTTTCTGTCGTTCGAACGACAGGTCATGTCGCGTGACATGAGCGGCCGCTTCGCGCCGATCTACAGCGCCCTGATCGTCGAGCCCGGCACGCCCGGTCCGGGCGGCACGACGCTTTACGGCTTCAATGAGAAATCGGGCTATTTCAACGAGGTGCTGGCGGTCGGCAATCGCCGGGGCAACGACCCGTTCGTGGCCCGCTGCCTGAGCGGCCCAAGTGCTGCGCAATCGCTGGCGCCCTGCGGACGCGACATTCTGGTCGGCGACAATCTCAGCCTCACCTACCGCTTTCCCATGGAATTTCTGGGCGACTGGCAGGCGCTCGACGCAGCCATCGCCGCCAAGGCTGCGCGAATGCTGAAGGCCGGGCATTAGGATGATGATGAAGCAACCCGCGCGAGGATCCGCTCAGTGACTTTTGAGCGCCGCAGCAGCGCAGAAATTTGCGCGACGTCGGCGGGACAGCACCCCCCTCTGCCCTGCCGGGCATCTCCCCCTCAAGGAGGGAGATCGGCTGTTCGTTCTTCTTTCGCCAATCGCCAACGTTGAAGAAGAGGTGCGGCGAGCAAGCTGGCTCAAGGTCGGCCGGCACCGATCGCCTCCCGGCTCAGGCGAGGTCGATGTCGAGGATCGCCATCGAGAAATTATAGTCGCCGTCGTCCTCGTCCTTGAAGACGATGCCGAGGAATTCGTCGCCGACATAGACCTCGGCCGAATCATCCTTGCGCGGCCGCGCCTTCACTTCAAGCTTGGGGTTCTGGAAGACGCGCTTGAAATAGGCGTCCAGCTTTCTGATTTCGTCCGGCTTCAAAAGTCTTCTCCGATCGTCGGTCTTGCTCGTTTGACCGCGCTTCTGGCACGTCGACAATGGCGATGTAAAGGCAAGCCGGCGAGAGAACCAGGGCAATCGCTTGAGGTTTGCGCTGCCCCTCATTGCCCTGTCGGGCATTTCTCCCCGTATAGTGACGGGGAGAAAGGGCCCCTGCCCGAGCGCTCAAATATCGAAGCTGACGACGTGGTCCATCGACTGCGATGGCAAAAGCTGGTCCATCTGCCGCGAGGGCCGGTCGCAGCCGGTCTCGCCGACAACGCGGGCCGGCACGCCGGCAACCGTCTTGTTGTGCGGCACTGGCGACAGCACTACCGACCCTGCCGCGATCTTGGAGCAATGGCCGACTTCGATGTTGCCGAGGATCTTGGCGCCGGCGCCGATCAGCACGCCGTAGCGGATTTTTGGATGGCGGTCGCCGCCGGCCTTGCCGGTGCCGCCCAGCGTCACGCCGTGCAGGATCGACACGTCGTCCTCGATCACCGCCGTCTGGCCGACGACGAGGCCGGTGGCGTGGTCGAGGAAGATGCCCTTGCCGATGCGGGCGGCCGGGTTGATGTCGGTCTGGAACACCGAGGACGACCGGCTCTGCAGGTAGAGCGCGAAATCCTGGCGGCCCTGGTTCCACAGCCAATGCGCCAGCCGGTGCGTCTGGATGGCATGAAAACCCTTGAAATAGAGCACCGGCATGATGAAGCGGTCGCAGGCCGGATCGCGGTCGAAATAGGCCTGGATGTCGACACGCACCGTCGATGCCCAATCCTTGTCGTCGGCTGCCATCGCCTTGAATGTCTGGCGGATGAGATCGGAACCGATATCCTGATGGGCGAGCCGCTCGGCCAGCCGATGGATGACCGCCTCCTCCAGGCTTTCCTGGTTGAGGATGGTCGAATAGAGGAACGCCGCCAGCAGCGGATCGCGGTTGACCGCCTCCATCGCTTCGTCGCGGATCGAGCGCCAGATCGGGTCGATCGGCTTCACCATGGTCGGGCGGGCAATCGTAACGCTGTTCATCAATGGTCTCCGGCCTAATGTCTCCGGCTTGGCACCAAAACCGCTGCGCACATTTGCGCGACATGCTCTATAAGCCAGATCATAGCACGGTTGAACTCAATTTTCTTTAGTGCATCGTCAAATGGATTTGGTTCACGGAAATTCAAGCGGCCATGGAAAACCAAGCCTTGATCGACGAGCCGCTGAAGCGCGAGCTTTCCGCGCTCTACCAGGCCGAAGGACGCCACTATCACAGCCTTGCCCATATCGAGGCGATGCTGGCGCTGGCCGGCCACTATCGGGCATCGTTGCACGACCCCGAGGCGGCCGAGGCGGCGATCTGGTTCCACGACGCCATCCATGACAGCCGGGCCAAGGACAACGAGGCGAGGAGTGCCGCCCTTGCCGAGAAAAAGCTCGCCGGCCGCACCGATGCGCAGCGCCTTGGCTGCATCACCGCGATGATATCAGCCACCGCCACACATGAGTTGCCGCAGTTTGACGACGAGAATGCCGCCCGCGACGCAGCGCTGTTCCTCGACATGGACCTGGCGATCCTGGGGGCGCCGCCTGACGCGTTCGACGCCTATGAACAGGCGGTGCGCCGCGAATATGGCTGGGTGGAAGAGCCGATGTGGCGCGCCGGCCGCAGTGCTGTTCTGAAGAGTTTCCTCGCCCGCCCGCACATCTTCCACACCGAGGAGTTCCGGCAGCGGTTCGAGGCTCAGGCCCGGCAAAACATGGCGCGTTCGCTCGAAGCGCTCGGGGCATGAGCGCTGCTGCGGGTGCAGCACCTTTGATGCCGGCCTTGGTCACCCCAACTCAACCACCGATGTACTCACAGCGGATTATCGGCATAAAACTCCAGCACCCGCTGCTTGAAGGACTTGTCGCCGACGGCCAGCATGTGGTCGCGGCCCTCGATGTGGAACGCCCTGGCGTTCGGCATCAAGGCGGCCAGTTCGTCGGGCGAACCGCCGATATCGTCCCTGGTGCCGACGGCAATCAACGTCGGCTGGGCAATGCGCGCAATGTCGGCCTCGGCCAGCAATTCCCGTGAGGTGGCAATGCAGGCGGCCAGCGCCCGGCGGTCGCTGCGGGTCTGGTCGGCGAAGGCGCGAAACGAGCGGCCGCGTGGATGGCTGGTGCTATCTGGATCGTCGGCCAGAAGGGCGGCGGCGATCGGATCCCAGTCGCCGACGCCGTCGATCATGCCGACGCCGAGACCGCCGAAGACCAGCGTCGCCACCTTATCCGGGTCGGAAAGCGCCAGGAACGCGGAAATCCGCGCGCCCATCGAATAGCCTATGACATGGGCGCGTTCGATGCCGAGATAGTTCAGCAACGCTGCCCCGTCGGAAGCCATTCTTGCCGGCGTATAATCGGCCTCCTGATAGCTCTTCGACGAGGCGCCGTGGCCGCGATTGTCGAAGGCGATGGCGCGGTAGCCGGCATCGTTCAGCGCCTTGAACCAGCCGGGCGATACCCAGTTGACGTAATGGGTCGAGGCAAAGCCGTGGATCATGAGCACCGGATCGCCCTGCCCCGATGCCGGCTGGCGGTCGAGGAAGGCAAGGTCAAAACCGTCATGGGAGAAAAACTGCATCTGCGATGGATCCTGCGCGTTCAGTTGCGCGCAGTGCCGATTGCCGGGTGACGCAACAGGTCGCCGTCCTCGATGCCGCTCCTGGCGGCGGTGCCCGCCTTGAGCTCGAGCACGAAGCGAACCGGCTCGCCGGGCGAGATCATCGCCTCGGATTGCGGCTCGCCTTGCTTGATCGCCCGGATCCTGCCGTCCTGACCGACAAAGATCAGGTCGAGCGGCATCGGCGTGTTCTTCATCCAGAAGCTGACATCCCGAGCCTCCTCGAACGCGAACAGCATGCCATGATCGTCGGCCATCTCCTGGCGAAACATCAGGCCAGCCTCGCGCTCGGCCGAGGTGTCGGCGATTTCGACGGAGAATGAGCGTTCGCCGCCTTTCGTCACCGCGACCAACGGCTGCGGGTCGACGGCAAGGATCATCGCCCGGCTGTCTGCCGAAGCCGGTCGCTGCGAATGGAAGAAAGCGCCTGCGGCGATGACAAAGGCGATCGCGGCGCAGACTACGCCCGTTGTCAGCCAGTTCCTGTAAGTCATTCAGAATCCTCGGCCGTCGTCCTAGGTATGTTGATATTCAGGTGAGGTCGGCCTGACCTGAATCTCAAACCACCTGGACCATGATCCCGAACCTACGGTTCGAAAAAGATCACGGTCAAGCGGAAAGCACCAGGTCGCGTCCCGATTCGATCGAGGTGGGACTTTAGTGCGAGACGGGCAAAGTACCCATATCCGGGTGAATTTCGGCAGCCATAAGGCCTTTGTCGCCGCGCCCGAAGCGGACCAGCACGACCTGCCCCGGCCTGAGCTCGGTAATACCGTAACGGCGCAGCGTCTCCATGTGGACGAAAATGTCCTCGGTGCCCTCGCCCCGGGTCAGGAAACCGAAGCCCTTGGTGCGGTTGAACCATTTCACCAGCGCCCGTTCGAGGCCGCTTTCCGGCGTCACCGAGACGTGGGTGCGCTGCTCCTGCATCTCCGCCGGATGGGTCGCCGTGGTGAGATCCATGGAGAGCACGCGGAACGCCTGCAATCCGCGCTCACCTTGCTTGACCAGGCAGACAACGCGCGCACCTTCCAAGGCGGTCTGGAAACCGTCTTTTCGAAGGCATGTCACATGGAGGAGAATATCGCCGGAAGAGCCGTCATCGGGAAGAATGAAACCGTAACCCTTGGCCACGTCGAACCATTTGATAGCGCCAGCAATCTCGACAAGACCGGCCGTGTCGCCGCTCTCGTCTCTTTGCAAGGCGTCGTGACCGGTTCCGTCCCGCCCCATGAAAGAGGCTTTTTCCCCCATAACAACGCCCCCCTTTTTCCAAGAATACCGCAACTGATTCTTGACGTTAGATTAACACTTCCGTTTCCGGTGTGTGCAAGACCTGAGCTGCGTTTTTTCACGGTTCATTGCGGGAATACCGGATTTGTTGTTTGCCGGCAGGAGCGGCTATCGGGAATTGCCCTTTGGCCGGGTGGCCCCTATGTTCCGCCGCAAAGCAACAATTCGAGGAAAATCACATGCGCTACCTCCACACCATGGTCCGTGTCGCCGACATCGATGCCTCGCTCGAGTTCTACTGCAACAAGCTTGGCCTCAAGGAAGTGCGCCGCCACGAAAACGAACAGGGGCGCTACACGCTGATCTTCCTTGCAGCGGACGAAGACGAGCAAAGCGGCATCACCGACAAGGCGCCGCTGATCGAGCTCACCCACAATTGGGATCCGGAAGACTACAAGGGCGGCCGCAATTTCGGCCACCTCGCCTACGAGGTCGACGACATCTACGCCACCTGCCAGCAGCTGATGGACAAAGGCGTCACCATCAACCGGCCGCCGCGCGACGGCAACATGGCCTTCGTCAAATCGCCGGACGGCATCTCGATCGAGCTTTTGCAGAAAGGCCCGGCCAAGGCCAAGGCCGAGCCCTGGGCGTCGATGCCGAACACTGGAAGCTGGTAACCAGCGACATTAGGGAAGAATCCATTCATGCCGACCAGCCATGCCACTGTCGTCACTGAACATGCGAGCCGCTATCTGCAGCAGCTCTGCAAGCACTGGGCGCACAAGTTTCCCGTCGCGTTCGATCCGAACCACGGCACGATCGATCTCTCACTGGGCCGCACGGTTCTCGATGCCGACCCGGCAGCGCTGCATATCGCGGTGACCGCCGACGAAGCCGGCTCGCTGGAGCGGCTGGAAACGGTCGTCGCCGACCACATCAAACGCTTCGCTTTCCGCGAAGAGCTGACCTTCGACTGGAAAAAGGCTTCGGCAGCGTAGGCGACTACGCTGCGCCATTGCGGCCGGCCATTTCCAGCAGCATCAGCACCGTGCGCCAGTTGCGCGCGGTGCAGGGCACTTTCAGCGTGCGCGGGATGAGGTTGGCAAACACCGATTTGCCGAGGCCTTCCGGTGCGTGCAGGTAAAGCACGTCGCCCCTGACCTCGAACCGTTCGGGACCGATGCATTTTTCGGCCAGCCGCGCGACCTCGTCGGCGGTCGGCGGGCGCTCCAGCACATAGGCGTGAAGCTTCGTCGGTTCCCCGGCGACTTCTGGATAGGGATTTTCCGCCACCAGCCGCTCGAACCAGCCGAGATCGCGCACCATGATGCGCGAGTGAAATCCCCATTTCTTCTCGAAGGCCGTTTCCATCTGTTTGGTCAGCGTGGCCGCATCGCCCTTTGCCGAACGGAACACGACATTGCCGCTCTGCACATAGCTGGCGACGTCGCCAAAGCCGAGCTGCTCGAAGAACGACCGGAGTTCGGCCATCTTGACGATGCGGTTGCCGCCGACATTGATGCCGGAAAACAACGCAACGAAAATCTTCGCCTGGGCACTCATATTCGGGCGCTCATATGATGAACCCGGCCAGCGTCTCGTTGTCGGTGATGTCCTGATACTGAACGCCCTCGGCCTCGAAATTGGCGTTGAGCAGCTCGAAATTGCGGCGGTCCTTGGTTTCGATGCCGATCAGCACCGAGCCGAAATTGCGCGCCGATTTCTTCAGATATTCGAAGCGGGCAATGTCGTCGTCGGGACCGAGCAATTCGAGGAAGTCGCGCAGCGCGCCCGGCCGCTGCGGAAAGCGGATGATGAAATACTTTTTTAGCCCCTCGAAACGCAGCGCCCTTTCCTTCACGTCCGGCAGCCGCTCAAAATCGAAATTGCCGCCCGAAACCACCGCGACGATGGTCTTGCCCCTGATTTCCTTCTTCGAAAAATCCTTCAGCGCGTCAATCGCCAGTGCGCCGGCCGGCTCCAGCACCACGCCTTCGACGTTCAGCATCTCGATCATTGTCGCGCAGAGCCGGTTTTCCGGGATCAGCCGCACCGCCTCGGTGGCAAACGCCCTGAGATGCCGCAACGGCTCGCGGCCGATCTCGGCCACCGCTGCGCCATCGACGAAATTGTCGACCTTGGCAAGCTTGATGCGCTTGCCGGCGGCGAGGCTCTCGCGCAGGCTTGGCGCGCCGGCCGGCTCGCAGAAGACGAAGCGCGTGTCGCGGCGCTGGTCGGCGAAATAATGCGTCACACCCGCAGCCAGGCCACCGCCGCCGACCGGCAGCATGATGATGTCGGGCATGCGCGCGCCCGGCATCTGGCCTGATATCTCGTAGGCGACCGTCGCCTGCCCCTCGATGATGTCCTTGTGGTCGAACGGCGGCACCATGTGCGCGCCGGCGCTTTCGGTGAATTCGGAGGCGGCGCGGTAGCAGTCGTCGAAAAAGTCGCCGACCAGCCTGATCTCGACGAATTCGCCGCCGAACAGCCGCGTCTTGTCGATCTTCTGCTGCGGCGTCGTCACCGGCATGAACACCACGCCTCGCTTGCCGAAATGACGGCAGACGAAGGCAAAGCCCTGGGCATGGTTGCCGGCGGAAGCGCAGACGAACAGCTCGGCATCGTTGCCGGCGGCGAGCGACTTGCGGAAGAAATTGAAGGCGCCCCTGATCTTGTAGGAGCGCACCGGCGACAGATCCTCGCGCTTCAGCAGCACGCGCGCGCCGGTCTTCTTCGACAGATAATCGTTTTCCTGCAGCGGTGTTTCCGGGAAGATCTGGCGGATCGCGGCAGCGGCGACCGCGACGCGGGAAGAGAAACTGGTCATCGAAAAAATTACCCCGGATCGTCTGTGGTGTTCGCGAAGCTAGCACACGCCGTACGTGTTTGATCAGGGCAATCGTTCTGGCTTTCGCGCAACAGTGCGATGACTGTCGCAAGCCGCTGAGCGCATTTCGGCAGGAAACGACTTACTTCTGCCGCACTTCGGCTGTCCGGGAGGGGTCGCGGAGGTTGGATCAAGCCTTTCGGCCGGAGTGGAATTCTAGAGTTGAAGAAGATTTGTATCCTTGCCCTTGCCTTGCTCGTTGCCGGCTGTGGCGGCCGGCAGACCGAGGAACTGCTCGGCAGCGCCATGGTGTCGGCGCCGGTGACGGAAATCGCCGGCAACCACTCGATCTTCATCGCCACGACGCGCAAGCGCGCCGACGATCCCAGCAAGGTTTTCAACCGCGAGCGCTCGGCCACGCTGAACTATGCCCGCGTCAACGTCACCGTGCCGGGGACCCACGAAACCGGTCGGATCGAGCGGCGCTCGCGCGGCAGGTCGAACGACCCGACCAAATATTTCATGGCCTCCGACGTCGTCGGCTATGACACCGGGCCGAAATTCTCCAGCGCGCTCAGCGCCGACATCGCCGCGCGCGGCGGCCGCGTCATGCTTTTCGTCCATGGCTACAACACCGGCTTCGACGACGCCGTCTACCGCGTCACCCAGATCGCCCATGATTCCGGCTACCCGGGCACGCCGGTGCTGTTTTCCTGGGCGTCGGGCGCCAAGACCCGGGACTATGTTTACGACAGGGAAAGCGCCAGTGCTGCCCGCGACCAGCTGGAAGTGACGCTGAGAATGCTCGCGCAGACCGGCGCGCGGCGCATCGACATCGTCGCCCATTCGCTTGGGACCTGGGTCACCATGGAAGCGCTGCGCCAGCTCGCCATCAATGGCGACCGCGATCTCGGCGGCAAGCTCGGCGACGTGGTGCTGGCCTCGCCCGACATCGATGTCGACGTGTTCAAGAGCCAGATGCGCCGCTACGGCAAACCGACCAATCCCTTCATCCTGCTGCTGTCCGACGACGACCGGGCGCTGCGGCTCTCCGGTCTGCTCGCCGGCTCGCGGCCGCGCGTCGGCGATTACAAGGACGCCGCCGACCTAGCCGACTACGGCGTGAACGTCGTCGATCTTTCAAGCGTCGAGGGATCGGATCGCCTCAACCACACCAAATTCGCCAACAATCCAGAGCTGGTGAAGATGCTCGGCCAGCGGCTGCGCGAGGATGACGGATTTGCCAGCGACCGCGAGGTGAGCGACCGCATCAGCCTGCTCGGGCAGTGAGGTGCGTTCGAAGACTTTTCTCGTCGTAGCGTTTGCGCTCGCGGTGACCGGCTGCGCCGGCCGCAAGACCCACGACCTTCTCAACACGACGACCGTGACGGTGCCTGCCTCCGACATCGCCGCCACGCATGAGATCTTCGTCGCCACCACCCGAAAAAAGGCGACGAAGGACCCGCGGCAGGTGTTCGACGGTGACCGTTCACCGACCACCAGTTTTGCCAGTGTCGAAGTCACCGTCCCTAAAACCCATCAGGTCGGCGCCATCGAGCGGGTCAGGGGTTCCGCCAACAGCAACCCGGCGAAGGACTTCACGGCAACCGAGGTCGAATTCTACGAAGGCGCCCCGCAATTCGCCAAGCCGGTCGGCGCCGACATCGCCATGCGCGGCGACCGCGCTCTGGTTTTCGTGCACGGCTTCAACAACGGTTTCGACGACGGCATCTACCGGCTGACGCAGATCGCGCACGACACCAAATACTCCGGCACGCCGGTGCTGTTCTCATGGGCGTCGAGCGGCAAGACCACGGGCTATATCTACGACAAGGAAAGCGCCAACGCGGCGCGCGACGATCTCGAAGAGACGTTGCGGATGCTGGCCAAGACCAAGGCCAAGAGCATCGACATCATCGCTCATTCGATGGGCACCTGGGTGACGATGGAGGCGCTGCGCCAGCTTGCCATCACCGGCGACCGTGATCTCGGCGACAAGCTCGGCTATGTCATCCTGGCCTCGCCCGACATCGATGTCGATGTATTCAAGAAGCAGATGATCCGTTACGGCAAGCCCGACAAGCCTTTCGCCATCCTGCTTTCGGGCGACGATCGCGCCCTCAGACTGTCCTCGCTGATCTCGGGCGACAAGCCGCGCGTCGGCGACTATGGCGACGCGGCCGACCTCGCCAGCTATGGCGTGTCGGTGGTCGACTTGAGCAAGACCAAAGGCGGCGACCGCCTGAACCACGCCAAATTCGCTGACAACCCATTCCTGGTGCAACTGCTCGGCGACCGGCTGCGCGCGCCGGCCGGCCTGGCATCGGACGAGGTCGATCCGGCGCAGCCGATCAACAATCTCGGCCAGGGCATCGGCAAGGCCGTCGGATCCGTCGCCGAGATCGTCATCACCACGCCGTTCAAGGTGCTGACCATCGCCACCGGCGGATGAGAGCGGACACGCCCTTGGTCGTTGTCAGACGAACAGTTCGACTTTCTGGAACGTCGTCACGTCGATCAGGCCGACGTCGGAAATCCTCAGTTCCGGGATGACGACCAGCGCCAGCAGCGAGTGCTGCATGTAGGCGTTGTTCAGCGAACAGCCCATCTGGCGCATTGCCTCGGTCAGCTTGTCGGCCTTGGCGGCGACGATTTCGGCGCGCTCATCCGACATCAGGCCGGCGATCGGCATTTCGACCAGCGCCAGTTCCTTGCCCCTGGAGAACAGCACGACGCCGCCGCCGACCTCGCCCAGCCGGTTGACCGCCAATGCCATGTCCTGCTTGCTGGTGCCGACGACGATGATGTGGTGCGCATCATGCGCCACGCTGGAGGCCATGGCGCAGTCGCTCATATAGCCGAAGCCGGAGACGAAGGCGTTGGTGACGCCGCCCGTGCCGCGGTGGCGCTCGACCAGCGCGATCTGGCAGACGTCGTTGCGACGGTCCATGGCGACCAGCCCGTCCTCCACCGGAAGGTCGGCCTCGAGCGCCCGCGTCGGCGCCTGGTTCTCGATCACGCCGATGACCCGCACCCGAATTTCGTTGGCGCCGACAGGCGCCACGATGTCGAAATCCCCCGATTTGAGCTTCTTGCCGAGCTTGACGGTGTTCTTTGCCGTCTTCGGATAGTCATAGGCCGGAATGTCGATGTCGAGCTTGCCGCCCTTGGCCAGCCTGACGCCGCGGCCATAGACCTCGTCGATGGCCATTGCGGCGAGATCGGAGACGATCAGCAGATCGGCGAGCCGCCCCGGCGCGATCGACCCCAGCTCGCGCTCCAGCCTGAAATGCTGGGCGGTGTTGAGCGTCGCCATCTGGATCGCGGTCACCGGCTTCACCCCCTGGCCGATGGCGTGGCGGACCACCCGGTCCATATGGCCTTCATGGACGAGCGTCCCGGAATGGCTGTCGTCGGTGCACAGGATGAAGTTGCGCGGATCGAGCCCGCTCTCCGTCACCGCCTTGATCTGCGAGGCGACGTCGTACCATGCCGAGCCCAGCCTCAGCATTGCCTTCATGCCCTGGCGGACGCGAGCGATGGCGTCCTCGGCGCGCGTGCCTTCGTGGTCGTCCTCGGGGCCGCCGGCGACATAGCCATGGAACGGCAGGCCGAGATCGCGCGAGGCATAATGGCCGCCGACGGTCTTGCCCGCCCTCACCGTCGCGGCGATCTCGCCGGCCATCACTGGATCGTTGGCAGCGACACCGGGAAAGTTCATCACCTCGCCAAGTCCGACGATGTTCTCCCAGCCCATCGCCTCGGTCACATCGGCAACCGTCAGCTCGGCGCCGGCATGCTCCAGCCCAGGTGCGGAAGGCACGCAGGACGGCATCTGCACAAGCACGTTGATCGGCATGGCGACGGCCTCGTCATGCATCAGCCGCACACCCGGCAGGCCGAGCACATTGGCGATCTCGTGCGGGTCGATGAACATCGAGGTGGTGCCATGCGGGATGACCGCGCGGCAAAACTCCGTCACCGTCACCATGCCGCTCTCGACATGCATGTGCGCGTCGCAAAGGCCCGGCACCAGATAGCGCCCGCCGGCGTCGACCACCTTGGTGCCCGGGCCGATGGCATGGCCGGCATTCGGCCCGCAATAGGCGAAACGGCCTCCGGCAATGGCAATGTCGGTGCCGGCGATGATCTCGCCGGAATGAACGTTGACCCAGCGCCCGTTGCGGATGACGAGATCGGCGGGCCTCCTGCCCATGGCGACGTCGACCAGATGCGTCGCCGCCTCGGCCCAGGGTTTTGGTTTCGTCGCACGCGCGGTCTTCGCCATGAGGAGACTCCTGTTTTCCCGACTGTGCCAAGCCGCGCGGATTTTGACCAGCGGGGAACTTGTGGGTCGTGTGCGGCTACGCGGTCTTCACCTGTCGTTGCCGGAGGCGCCGTCGGCGGCGCTGCGAGGCGCCATCCACGACAAAATGCCTCAACCGGAAGACGAGTCCGGTTGCGGGAAATCAGCTTGTTCGGGAGTTTCGATCAGGAAATCGGGCGCTCAAGTATCGCCCCGTTGTTCCCTGTCGCGGCAGTTGAGAAGCTCGACCAGATCGTCGGCCTCTTCGATCGGCATGTCGATCAACGGGACGCCGACCTCGACAACCGGCTGCCCCGTGAACACATCGATGATGTCCCATGTGCCTTCAGGTGTCTTCTCAGTGTCGTAGCGTTGAGTCATGGGGTGCAGGAGAGATTAGCGGGTGCAGGAGAAGATCAGCGCGTTTTCTCGGTTATCGCTCGTTTGGGCTCCGGGAATGCGAAAACGGTTCCCGCCCGGCCTGATCCAAGCGCCTCAAGCAATAGGACAAAGGTGCTGGGCAGTCGTGGATCGACGGCAAGTTTCAGCACGCCGTGCAAGTGCCGGCGATAGTCTTCGGAACGCAGCAATTGCCGTACCGCGTTGGCAACAGACTTCCCTTGTCCTGTGTCAAACTCTGCCATGTTAGGGGTTCCAGTAGCTTTAGCCCGAAACTCAGCCGCTCCGAAATGGTTCCGGGATGATTTTGATCAAGTTTGAATCAGTGGATGGCCCGTCGCTGCTGACCGGCCTGCAGCCGCCAATTCTCCAACGTCTGCGATTGGCCGAAAGCCGCCGCGCCTTCGTCATCCTAGCGACGCGGCGCAGACCCTGGGATCCATTCCGTGACATCCGCCGAAGAATGCAACGGCTCAGAATAAACGCGCTCCGTAGCGATCCTTCGCGCCCCCCTCTGTCCTGCCGGACATCTCCCCCACGAGGGGGGAGATCGGCCTTCATCACTGATTTCGCCAGCACCAACCTGGCAAAAAAGGACGCTGTCCGCGAAGCTGCCGATCTCCCCCCAAGTGGGGGAGATGTCCGGCAGGACAGAGGGGGGCGCCTCGCTCCGCCATCAAAAGGTTCTGCACCGCAGCAGCGCACCAAGTTTGCCCGTGCCAATCCTGCTGAGAAACCTTCGTGACACAGTGACACGGCTGTGCCAAACAGGGCCAACTGTGCCAGCGAGCGTGGAGAAACTGGTAAACTCAGCAGACTTAAAATCTGCCGCCACTACAATGGCTTACGGGTTCGATCCCCGTCGCTCGCACCACCTCACCTCGGACTTGAAATCCCTCGATCTCTGATCGTACGGGTTCGATTCCCGTCGTCCGCACCAGCAACGCCGGCGCCACTGCGCTGGCGCATCCAGGTTCGGGCTTGGATCACACCCGGATCGGGTTCAGCTTCAGATGCTGGATCAGGATAATCGTCTTGGCGTCGATGATGCTGCCGTCGTGGATGCCGGCCAGCGCCTCGTCGAGCGGCATTTCCAGGACCTCGATGTCTTCGCCTTCTCCCGGTGCGCCGCCGCCGTCGGAGATGCGGTCGGTCGGTGAATAGCGGGCGACGAAGAACCAGAGCCGCTCGGTCACGCTGCCAGGGCTCATGAATGGCGAAAACAGCCGTTCGACGTCCTTCAGCCTATAGCCGAGTTCCTCTTCCGCCTCCTTGCGGATGCAGGTTTCGGGATCGTGTTCATCGAGCAGGCCGGCGCAGGCCTCGATCAGCGGCTCGCGGTGGCCGGTGGCGTAGGCCGCGTAGCGGAACTGCCGCACCAGCAGAACCGTCGAGCGCTCCGGGTCGTAAGGCAGGATCACCGCACCGTCGCCGCGATCGTAAGTCTGGCGGATCTGCGTCTCCCACTGCCCGTCGCGCCGGCGATAATCGAGGACGGTCTTTTTCAGGACTGCCCAGTCGTCGGAAAGGACTTCCTCCGAACGGATGCGAATGCGGTCTTCCATGGTGAACTCCGTGTTGCCGGCGAGGCGTAGCGGTGATCCAGCCTGTGCGCAATCCCGACAGCAGCTTGGCCGACGGTGCCTGCTGCGGAACGTTTGAGGTGCCCGGCAGGGGCAGACGGGCAGCGCTTCACCGCCTCGTGTATGGCGCAGGCGCAAACCATTGCCTAAATAGCGACAGCCCCTCCCCGGAGTTTCCTGATGACCCCTTCCCTTTTCCAGCCGATCACGCTTGACGGCCTCACCTTTCCCAACCGGATTGCGGTGGCGCCGATGTGCCAGTATTCCGCCGAAGACGGCTCGGCCAGCGACTGGCACCTGTACCACTGGATGAACCTGGCGATGTCCGGCGCCGGCATGGTCACCGTCGAGATGACCGACGTCGAGCGGCGCGGCCGCATCTCGCATGGTTGCCTCGGCCTTTATTCCGACGACAACGAGGCGGCCGCCCGGCGCGCGCTCGATGCGGCCAGGCGCGTCGCCGCTCCCGGCACCAGGTTCGGCACGCAGCTTGCCCATGCCGGCCGCAAGGCCTCCAACCAGAAACCTTGGGAAGGCGGCGGGCCGCTGAACGCCGATCAGGACCCTTGGCCGATCGTGTCGGCCTCGGCCATCGCCTACGACACCGGCTGGCAGGTGCCGAGGGCGCTGGAGGATGAGGAGATCCTGCAGATCATCGAACGCTTCGCTGATGCGGCAAGGCGGGCTGAGCGTGCCGGCTTCGACTTCATCGAATTGCACGCCGCGCACGGCTATCTGATCTTCCAGTTCCTGTCGCCGCTTTCCAACCAGCGCACCGACCGCTGGGGCGGCTCGCTGGAAAACCGCATGCGTTTTGTCGTCGAGATCGCCAAGGCGGTGAGAAAGGCAGTGCCCGGGCTGATGCTCGGGGCGCGTCTGTCGGTCAAGGAATGGGTCGATGGCGGCTTCGACGTCGCCGACGCAATCGAAGTGGCCAAGGCGCTGAAATCGGCTGATGTCGCCTATCTCTGCTGCTCGAGCGGCGGCAATTCGCCCCTGCAGAAGCTGCCGGCAGGTCGCGGCTACCAGGTGCACCTGGCGGAAGCCGTTCGCAACGGCGCCGGCATCCCGACACGGGCCGTCGGCCTGATCGACGATCCGAAGCAGGCCGAGGCGATCGTTGCCGAGGGCCGTGCCGACATGGTTGCCCTGGCCCGCGCCTTCCTCGCCGATCCGCGCTGGGCATGGCGCGCCGCGGCCACCTTCGGCGAAAAAATCCAGCCGGCGCCGCAGCTTGCCCGCTCGGTGACGACGATGCAGCACTGGATGAAGGCGGCCGGCTGACCGGCCCGATTGCAGGGCTGCCGCCGCAACGACCGCTACCCCCGAGACATTTACCCACGCCGAGGGGCGTGCAACCAAATCGGCGGCTCCGCGTTGGCGGCGATGATGGACAGCAAGCCTTTTGAAAAGCCGGTCGTGGTCGAACTTGGCCGTGTCGGCAAATACCGTGAGATCCGCAGCACCCAGGAAGCTGCGGAGTGCCTGATGACCGTCTGGCCGCTCAATCGTGGCCCGCGGCATCGCGATGCTCTCGACACTTGCCTAAAAGTGCTGGAAGGTTATCGTTCGACAGCGGATGCGCGCCGGGCATTGGTCGAGGCCGCGAAGGAATCGGACGTGCTGGTTCCCGACGAGAGATTGCCCCAAGGCAAACTGCCCGACCGCAAACTGCCTCAAGGCAAACTGCATTGAGCAAACCGAGCTTTTTCCACTGGAGGATTTCATGGCAAAGCTGACCTACAAGATCGTCGAGCATGACGGGGGCTGGGCCTATAAGGTCGGCGAGACATTTTCGGAGACATTCCCTACGCACGAGGATGCGCTGCGCGCCGCCGAGATCGCTTCGGCCGAACAGCAGGTCGCCGGCACCACCGACGGCATCCAGTACGAGGACGCCGAAGGCAAATGGCACGACGAACTCGCCGACGGCCGCGACCGGCCCCAAACCGAAGTTTCCGATTAGGCTGGTGTCGTAGCTGATGGCTTCTCGCACCTCCGGTTTCAAGGGCTGGTGCTGGGCAAATCATGCTCCTGCTGCGACCCTGGATATGGCGAACTCCAATCCCATTGGGGACAAACACGATCAGGCGCGGCGAAGAAGCGTGCTTGCCACGCAGCCGCTTTACAGGGCAGTCTGGTAGCGCTACCGTTTCATCATCGCGCGTGACCAGGGAGGAGCTTTGGGAACTGCCGCGGCCAGTCAGGAAAGCGGTTTCCTTCGAAGACGTCGCAGGAAGCATTCGGGAGGAAATCGATGGCGTCTGTCGCGATTGGCGATGTCTACAAATCATTCGGAACCGTCGAGATTCTCCACGGTGTCAGCGTCGATATAGAGGATGGCGAGTTCGTCACGCTGGTCGGGCCGTCGGGCTGCGGAAAATCGACCCTTCTCAGGATGATCGCCGGCCTGGAAAAGATTTCGCGCGGCCAGATCGCGATTGGCGAGCGCGTCGTCAACAACGTTGCGCCAAAAGAACGCGACGTCGCCATGGTGTTCCAGAACTATGCGCTCTACCCGCACATGACCGTGGCCGAGAACATGGCGTTCTCGCTGATGCTCAAGGGTGTTGCGAAAGCCGAAAGCGCTGCCAGCGTCAAGCGCGCCGCCGAAATCCTGGGGCTGGTGCCATTGCTGGAGCGCTATCCCAGGCAGCTTTCCGGCGGCCAGCGCCAGCGCGTCGCCATGGGCCGGGCGATCGTGCGCGATCCGGCGGTCTTCCTGTTCGACGAGCCGCTTTCCAATCTCGACGCCAAGCTCAGGGTGCAGATGCGCGCCGAGATCAAGGAACTGCACCAGCGCCTGAAGACCACGACGGTCTATGTCACCCACGACCAGATCGAGGCCATGACCATGGCCGACAAGATCGTCGTCATGCATGACGGCATCGTCGAGCAGATCGGGCCGCCATTGGAACTCTACGACCGGCCCAACAACCTTTTTGTCGCCAGCTTTATCGGCTCGCCCGCCATGAACATGCTGAGGGGCGAAATCGCGACGGACGGCGGCTCACCGTCTTTTCGCGGCTCCGGGGGGATTTCCCTGCCGCTGGCCGCAGTACCGTCGACCGGCAGCGGCGAGCAGGTGGTGCTGGGGATACGCCCCGAGCATCTGCGGCTATCCCAAGACGATGGCATTCCCGTCACTGTCGTGGTGGTCGAGCCGACCGGGTCGGAAGTGCAGCTCATCGGCCGGACGGCCGGCGGTGACGAGATCGTCGCCAATTTCCGCGAGCGCCATTCCTTCACGCCGGGCGAGACCGTACGGCTCACGGCCGAGCCGGGCCTCATCCATCTCTTTCATGGCGAAACCGGGCAGCGCTTCGAACTGCGCACCCGGCAGTAGGAACCATAAGGCAAGACAATAAACAGGAGGAAACGAGCATGAAATTCACCAGACGTGACGTGATCCGCACGACCGCCGGCGTGGCGGCGGGAGCCTTGGGAAGCCGCTTCGTCGGCTCTTCCGCCTTTGCCCAGGAGGGGTTGACGTACAAGCCCGAAGACGGCGCAAAGCTGCGCATGCTGCGCTGGTCGCCATTCGTTCAGGGCGATGAAGACCAATGGCTGGCCAACACCAAGCGGTTCACCGAGGCGACCGGCGTCGAGGTCCGCGTCGACAAGGAAAGCTGGGAGGACATTCGCCCCAAGGCGGCGGTTGCCGCCAATGTCGGCTCCGGTCCAGATCTGATGCTGGTCTGGTTCGACGACCCGCACCAGTACCCCGACAAGCTGCACGACGTGTCGGAACTGGGTGAGTATCTCGGCACGAAATACGGCGGCTGGCACGACGGACCAAAGCAATATGCGACGCGGGAGGGAAAATTCCTCGGCCTGCCCCTGGCCACCATCGGCAATGCCATCGTCTATCGGGAAAGCTGGGTGAAGGAGGCCGGCTTCTCGGGGTTTCCGAAGGACACCGCAGGCCTGCTCGAGCTTTGCAAGGCCTTGCAGGCAAAAGGACACCCGGCC
The DNA here is from genome assembly GCF_055811535.1 of Mesorhizobium sp. WSM4816. Lineage (NCBI taxonomy): Bacteria > Pseudomonadati > Pseudomonadota > Alphaproteobacteria > Hyphomicrobiales > Phyllobacteriaceae > Mesorhizobium > Mesorhizobium sp. WSM4816. Next base: position 26,057 of record NZ_JBVVQR010000016.1, read on the forward strand.
GGCTTCACGCACGGCCATGGCGTCGGCGACGGCAACAACTACGCTCACTGGCTGCTGTGGAGCCATGGCGGCCAAATGGTCGACGAGAGCGGAAAGGTGACGATCAACAGCCCCGAGACGCTCAAGGCGATCGAGTACGCGCAGGAACTCTACAAGACCTTCATTCCCGGCACCGAAAGCTGGCTCGACGTGAACAACAACCGCGCCTTCCTGGCCGGCGAGCTCAGCGTCATCGCCAACGGCATTTCGGCCTACAACACGGCCAAGATCAACAAGGACAATGATCCGAAACTGGCGGAAATCGCCAAGGACATCCGCACGACCAACCTGCCGATCGGTCCTGTCGGGAAATCGGTCGAGCTGTTCCAGGTGACCACGGCGGTGATCTTCGACTACACACCCTACCCCAATGCGGCCAAGGCCTATCTGCAGTTCATGTTCGAGGAACAGCAAATGGCGGAGTGGATCACCTCCTCGGCCGGCTATTGCTGCCAGACACTCAAGGCCTTCGACAACAATCCTGTGTGGACGGCCGACCCGAACAATGCCGCTTACGCCAAGGCCTCGGCGACGCTGCGTCCCAATGGCTATGCCGGGCCGCTCGGCTACGCCTCGGCGGCGACCATGGCCGACTACGTCCTGGTCGACATGTTCGCCAAGGCGGTGACCGGCCAGGCGACGCCGCAGGAGGCGATGGAAGAGGCGGAGAAACGCGCCAACCGCTACTATCGCGTTTGATCGCAGCGCAGCCGGGCAGCCGCGACCGCGCTGCCCGGTCTGTTTCCCAGAATCGTGTGGCGGCCACTCAGGCCACCGTGTCAGCAGAGCTTATGAGGAGCCGTCCCATGGCCGTGTCGTCCGCTGCCGTTCAGCCGCGTCCGTCGATCCTGTCGCGGAGCCTGTCGCTCCTGGCCGACAGCAGGAATGCGCTTGGCTTCGGCTTCATGCTGCCGGCGGCAGCGCTGCTGCTGGTCTTCCTCACCTATCCGCTCGGGCTCGGCATCTGGCTCGGCTTCACCGATGCCCGCATCGGCCGCCCCGGTATCTTCATAGGCATCGAAAACTACCAATATCTGTCGGATGACGCCGTCTTCTGGCTCTCCGTATTCAACACCTTGCTCTACACGATAAGTGCCTCGATCCTGAAGTTCGCGCTCGGCCTCTGGCTTGCGCTTATCCTCAATCAGAACCTTCCCTTCAAATCGTTCTTCCGCGCGATCGTCCTGCTGCCGTGGGTGGTGCCGACGGTGCTGTCGGCAATCGCCTTCTGGTGGATCTACGATTCGCAGTTCTCGATCCTGTCCTGGGCACTTATGGAAATGGGCCTGATCGACCATCGCATCAATTTCCTCGGCGATCCTGTGAACGCGCGCGCTTCGGTCATCGCCGCCAATGTCTGGCGCGGCATTCCGTTCGTGGCGATCACGCTGCTGGCCGGCTTGCAGACTATACCGCAGTCGCTCTACGAGGCCGCCACGCTCGACGGCGCCAGTCGCTGGCAATTGTTCCGTTTTGTGACGCTGCCGCTGCTGACGCCGATCATCGCCATCACCATGACGTTCTCGGTGCTGTTCACCTTCACCGATTTCCAGCTGATCTACGTGCTGACCCGCGGCGGACCGGTCAATGCCACCCATCTGATGGCGACATTGTCGTTTCAGCGCGGCATTTCGGGAGGCCAGCTTGGCGAGGGCGCCGCCATCGCGGTCGCCATGATCCCGTTCCTGCTTGCGGCGATCCTGTTCAGCTATTTCGGCCTGCAACGCCGCAAATGGCAGCAAGGCGGCGGAGACTGACATGGCCACGATCAAAAAAACGAAACGTCCGGAACTCGACGAAGGCGGCATGGGCTACCTTCAGAGCCTGCCGCGGCGCGTGGTGACGGTCTATCTGCCGTTGCTGGTGTTGGTCATCGTGCTGTTGTTCCCGTTCTACTGGATGACGATCACGGCGATCAAACCCAACCTCGAGATGACCGACTACGCCAATTTCAATCCATTATGGGTCGTGCATCCGACCTTCGAGCACATCCGCTATCTCTTGTTCGATACGTCCTATCCGGGCTGGCTGCTCAACACGATCATCATCTCCACCGCCGCCACGTTCCTGTCGCTGCTGGCTGCGGTGTTCGCGGCCTATGCGATCGAACGGCTGCGGTTTTCCGGGGCGCGGCAGGTCGGGCTGGCGATCTTCCTCGCCTATCTCGTGCCGCCGTCGATCCTGTTCATCCCGCTGTCGGTGATGGTGTTCAACCTTGGGCTTTACGACACCCCGTTTGCGCTCATCCTCACCTACCCGACCTTCCTGGTGCCTTTCTGCACCTGGCTGCTGATGGGTTACTTCCGTTCGATCCCGTTCGAACTGGAGGAATGCGCGCTCATCGACGGGGCGAGCCGCTGGCAAATCCTCATGAAGATCGTGCTGCCGCTGTCAGTGCCCGGCCTGATTTCCGCCGGCATATTCGCATTCACCCTGTCATGGAACGAATTCATCTATGCGCTGACATTCATCCAGTCGTCCGAAAACAAGACGGTGCCGGTCGGGGTGCTGACGGAGCTTGTCCGCTCTGACGTCTATGAGTGGGGAGCGCTGATGGCCGGAGCCCTGATCGGCTCGCTGCCGGTGGTGGTGCTTTATTCGTTCTTCGTCGAGCACTACGTTTCCTCGATGACCGGAGCGGTGAAGGAATAGCGGCTGCCGCAGTTGGCGCTCTACCGGCCAATTGTCGAAGTCGGCGCCGCCCCTCATTGCCCTGCCGGGCATTTCTCCCCGTATAGTGACGGGGAGAAAGACGCCTTCGCAAAGGATTTCGCCAATCTCCAGCGTTGCAGAATGGGTGCCGAGGCCGCGGCCAGCCCCTTCTCCCCGTCACTATACGGGGAGAAGGGGCTGGCAGGCGGATGAGGGGCGGCGCCAAGCAATGCGATTGCTCTGCTGCAGCAGCGCTATCAATACGGGCATTGCCGCCAACCATCCGCCGCGTTATCTCAAGCGACCCTGTCTGCCCAGGCGACCCTGTCTGCCCAGGCGACCTTGTCTGCCCAGGCGACCCTGTCTGCCTCGGGCGACCTGCCTGCCTAACGCGACCTTCTGCCGGAGCCTGCCAATGCCCGAAATCGTCACCGCCGCCATGCTCGTCATCGGCGACGAGATTCTGTCCGGCCGCACCAAGGACAAGAATATCGGCCACCTCGCCGACATCATGACGGCGATCGGCATCGACCTGAAGGAGGTGCGCATCGTTGCCGACGAGGAAGACGAGATCGTCGCCGCAGTGAACGCCCTGCGTGCTCACTACACCTATGTCTTCACCACCGGCGGCATCGGCCCGACGCATGACGACATCACCGCGGATGCCATTGCCAAGGCCTTCGGCGTGCCCTGCGACTACGACGCCAAGGCCTATGCCATGCTGGAAGCGAACTACGCGGCGCGCGGCATCGAATACACCGAGGCGCGCAAGCGCATGGCGCGGATGCCGCGCGGTGCCGACCATATCGACAATCCGGTGTCGATCGCGCCGGGCTTTCGCGTCGGCAACGTCCATGTCATGGCCGGCGTGCCGGCGATTTTCCAGGCGATGCTCGACAATGTCGTGCCGACGCTGAAGGCCGGCACCAAAATGCTGTCGGCCACGGTGCACTGTCCGTTCGGCGAAGGCCTGGTCGGCGGACCGCTGGGCGACATCCAGAAGGCGCATCCGGACACGATCATCGGCTCCTATCCAAAATATGGCGACGGCAAGTTCTGGACCGAGCTGGTCGTGCGTGCCCGCAGCCAGCAAGCGCTGGACGCCGCCCGCGCCGATGTCGAAGCGATGGTCGCAGGCCTCACCAGCGCGGCCAGTTGATCTAAAGCGCCTCGCGTCCGAGAGGATTCATGCGACGCGCTTTAGGTTTCTTGTCTTTATGCACGGCGCGATCCCAAATCCGCTGCGCACCGTCGTGCCCAAAGTATGCTTTTGGGCGACATGCATTAGCCCGTATCCGGGTTAGCAGGAACCAAGCATAGTGCTGTAACGTTTCATGCGGGCGAGTTTCGCTCGCCCGCAAATTGAGGGGTTACCATGCAATTCAAGACCATCGTCGCCATACTGCAGAACGAACAGGACGCGGAGCGCGTGCTCGAATGCGCCATACCGCTTGCCGACAAGTTCGAGAGCCATCTCGTCGGCATTCATGCCGAAGCGCTTCCCGTCCCCTACACCTCGGCCACCGGCTTTCCCGACACCGAGTTCCTGCAGGTTTCGGCCGACATGAACAAGGAGCGCGCTGAGAAATTGCGGGCGGTTTTCCTCCGGCATGTCGAGGAGTCCGGCCTGTCATTCGAGTGGCGCAGCCTTGAGAGCTTTTCCGGAGACAGCGCGCTGACCGGCATCCCGACCGTTCGCACCGCGGACCTGATCATCGCCGCGCAGCGCGAGTCGGGCGGCGATCAAAACGCCGATGTCGACACACTGGTCTATGACGCCGGCCGGCCGGTGCTGGTCGTGCCGCACTCAGGCCCGCTGATCACCAGCTTCAAGCATGTCCTGCTCGCCTGGAACGGCAGCAAGGAGGCGGCGCGCGCCGCTTTCGACGCCCTGCCCTTCATCATCGAGGCCGAAAGAACCGATATTGTCGTTATCGACCCGCCGGACACGCTCGACGAGGCCCCGGAGGCGGCCGGCGCCGAAATCGCCGCCGCCCTGTCCAGGCATGGCGCCACGGTCAGCGTCTCGGTGCTGCAATCGGCCGGCCACTCGGTCGACGAGGTGCTCCACACCAGGGTTGCCGAAACCGGCGCCGACCTGCTCGTGCTCGGCGCCTACAGCCATTCCTGGCTGCGCCAGCTGTTGTTCGGCGGCGTCACCCGCACGGTGCTGCGCACCCTGCCGGTGGCAGCTTTCCTGTCGCGGTAGGTCCGCAAGGATCGCTTGCAGGGCAATCCTTCAGTGTTGCGCCGCCCCTCATTGCCCTGCCGGGCATTTCTCCCCGTATAGTGACGGGGAGAAAGACGCCTTCGCAAGGGATTTCGCCAATCTCCAGCGTTGCAGAATGGGTGCCAAGGTTGCGGCCAGCTTCTTTCTCCCCGTTAACGGGGAGAAATGCCCGGCAGGGCAATGAGGGGCGGCGCCAACATCCAGGACTGGTCACACCGACATGAGCCGAAGGCCCTCTTTTGCCTGAAGCCCTGCCGCCGCCCCGTTCTTGCATCGCCCCTTGCCAAAACCAAGGCTTTCCAGTTAATTCCGCGCGCATTCCCTCAAGTGTCTGCGCGCTTTTTTCGCGCGCTGCGGAGTGCGCAAAAAAATGTCCCTTCCCGAAAAGGCCTTTCCCGTCTCCTGGGATCAGTTCCACCGCGACGCGCGTGCGCTCGCCTGGCGGCTTGCCGGCGACAACAAAGGCCAATGGAAGGCGATCGTCTGCATCACCCGCGGCGGCCTGGTGCCGGCCGCCATCATCTCGCGTGAACTCGGCATCCGGGTGATCGAGACGGTTTGCGTCGCCTCCTATCACGACTATGCCAGCCAGGGGCAGTTGCAGGTGCTGAAGGAGGTCACGCCGGCACTGCTCGCCGATGACGGGGCCGGCGTATTGATCATCGACGACCTCACCGACACCGGCAAGACCGCGGGCATCGTCCGCGCCATGATGCCCAAGGCGCATTTCGCCACCGTCTACGCCAAGCCGAAAGGCAGGCCGCTGGTCGACACCTTCGTCACCGAGGTCAGCCAGGACACCTGGATCTATTTTCCGTGGGACATGGGCTTCACCTACCAGAAGCCGATCGCCGACGACCACGCCGGCTGATTCGCGGCAGCTGCGTTTTCTCCTCCCGGAACATACCGGCGCGGCCTTCTTGCCGGCGCACTTCTTGAAAGAGTGCAGCGGCGCACGATATTCCTGAATCGACGTCTCGTGTGTGGTTAATTCGTGCGTATGAGGTTTTTTACTTTTATTGCTTATGATTAGCCGTAGGATTCACGACACGGCAAGTGATTCTGGAGGCTGGGGCAAGCTTCTCCGATGTTGACGAGGCCAGTAACGCACAACCATTTGGCCGAAAGGGTCCAGCGGCTCTTCGGCACAGCGCCGTGCCGCCTGCAGGTTGCAGCATTGCCCTGGCGCGATACCGGGCATGGCGTCGAGATCATGCTGATCACCAGCCGCGATACCGGCCGCTGGGTGCTTCCCAAGGGCTGGCCTGAGGCCAAGGAACTGCTTTGCGAAGCGGCGGCGCGCGAGGCCGGCGAGGAAGCCGGGCTGCGCGGCACGGTGTCCCACCACGAAGCCGGCCGCTACTTCTATGCCAAGGCATTGGCTTCCGGCGAGGAAGTGCCTTGCGAAGTCCTGGTGTTTCCGCTGCGGGTCGACAAGATCGCCGACCGGTGGAAGGAAAAGCGGTCGCGCATCCGAAAATGGGTCAGCCCCGCCGAGGCCGTGCGCATGGTCAACGAGCCGGATCTTGGCCAGATCATCGCCTATTTCTGTGCCGACCCGCACCAATTCTCCTGAGCGAGCATAGACGCGGCGGCCAAGCCGCGCACCTGCCGCGCGTCACCGGCGATGTTCTTGGCTAAGGAATCGATTCGGCCACTCCAGCTTCGGCATGCGTTGTCCGGCTGATGGCCCGCACGTGGGTAAATCGAAATCCTGCGGCCACTTCTATCCCCGTTATCCACATATGTGACACACAAGATGTTGGTCACAAAAGCTACGCAAACGAATCCTTGACGGCGCAAAACGAGTCGCCTTTTATAGGCCATGCGCTCCTGTTGAGAGCGCGACCGGAAAGTTTTGAGCCCGGTCTTTTTTCCCGGATTATGTGCGTTTGGCCGCATTTCCGCCCTGGCTACGGGGTCGGCGGAGGCGTCGGGATTTTGGGGTTTTTTGGGGACGAAAGGGAAAAATGTCGGACTGGAATAAATTGTCTGTTAATACTATATTTAGTGTTTGCAGGTAGGTTCGACGCTAGATAATGTGAAATTCCCTCATCGAGGGAGTCGCAAAAAAGTTTCAGTCTTGAGGGACCCGCAGGGTCTGTCGGCGCGTTGGACGGCTACTTCGCAAGGAGTTCGACCAGCAGGGCGGGCGGAGCCTTGTGAAAAGGAGCCGGCCGTTTTCGAACGCCGGCAGACGGCGGACATGCGCGTTTCGCAATGGGGGCAGAAATCCCTTGGGAAAGGCGCTATATCTAGACACAAAGGGATAGGACCAATGCGCATCGAGCGTCGTTTCACCAAGCAAGGGCAGTCTGCTTATTCGGAGATCGAATTCCGCAAGGCGCTTTCGGAGATCAAGAATCCGGATGGCTCGGTGGTGTTCCGCTTGGACAATATCGATGTGCCGGCGCAGTTCAGCCAGGTTGCCGCCGACATCCTGGCGCAGAAATATTTCCGCAAGGCCGGCGTGCCGGCACGGCTGAAGAAGGTCGAGGAGAATGACGTCCCCTCCTTCCTGTGGCGCTCCGTCGCCGACGAGGCCGAACTGGCAAAACTGCCCGAGGCTGAGCGCTACGGCTCCGAGACCGACGCCCGCCAGGTCTTCGACCGTCTTGCCGGCACCTGGACCTATTGGGGCTGGAAGGGCGGCTACTTCAAGTCGGAGGAAGACGCGCGCGCCTTCCGCGACGAGCTCGCCTACATGCTGGCCACCCAGCGCGTTGCGCCGAACTCGCCGCAATGGTTCAACACCGGCCTGCACTGGGCCTATGGCATCGACGGCCCGAGCCAGGGCCACTTCTATGTCGACCCGTTCACCGGCAAGCTGACCAAGTCGAAGTCTTCCTACGAGCATCCGCAGCCGCATGCCTGCTTCATCCAGGGCGTGCAGGACGATCTCGTCAACGAAGGCGGCATCATGGATTTGTGGGTGCGTGAAGCACGCCTGTTCAAATACGGCTCCGGCACCGGCTCCAACTTCTCGTTCCTGCGCGGCGAGGGCGAAAAACTGTCCGGCGGCGGCCGTTCGTCCGGCCTGATGAGCTTCCTCAAGATCGGCGACCGCGCGGCGGGCGCCATCAAGTCGGGCGGCACGACGCGCCGCGCTGCAAAGATGGTCATCGTCGACGCCGACCATCCCGATATCGAGGAATTCATCGACTGGAAGGTCAATGAAGAGCAGAAGGTCGCCTCGCTGGTCACCGGCTCGAAGATCGTCAAGAAGCACCTCGAAGCGATCATGAAGGCCTGCATCAACTGCGAAGGCCAGGACGACGATTGCTTCGACCCGGCGATCAACACCGCGCTGAAGCGTGAGATCAAGCTGGCCAAGAAGGACGGGGTGCCGGAGAATTATATCTACCGCGTCATCCAGTTCGCCAGGCAGGGCTACACCTCGATGTCGTTCAAGACCTACGACACCGACTGGGATTCGGACGCCTACCTCACGGTTTCGGGCCAGAACTCCAACAATTCGGTCTCGCTGAAGGACGATTTCCTGCGCGCCGTAGAGCAGGACGGCGACTGGCATCTCACCGCCCGCAAGGACGGCAAGGTGATGAAGACGCTGAAGGCCAGGGATCTGTGGGAGAAGATCGGCTATGCCGCCTGGGCGTCGGCCGACCCGGGCCTGCACTTCAACACGACGATGAACGACTGGCACACCTGCGCCGCGGCCGGTGCAATCCGGGCGTCCAACCCGTGCTCGGAATACATGTTCCTCGACGACACCGCCTGCAACCTGGCCTCGATCAACCTGCTGCCCTATCGCAACGCCGACGGCACCATCGACATATCAGCCTACGAGCACACGGTTCGGCTGTGGACCATGGTGCTGGAAATTTCCGTCATGATGGCGCAGTTCCCGTCGAAGGAGATCGCCAAGCTCTCCTACGAATACCGCACGCTCGGCCTCGGCTACGCCAATATTGGCGGCCTGCTGATGACCTCGGGCATTCCCTATGATTCCGACGAGGGCCGCGCCATCTGTGCAGCACTCACCGCCATCATGACCGGCACGGCCTATGCCACCTCGGCCGAAATGGCCGCCGAGCTCGGCGCCTTTCCCGACTACGACCGCAATGCCCAGAACATGCTGCGTGTCATGCGCAATCACCGCCGTGCTGCCTATGGCGACAGGGACGGCTACGAGAAACTCGCCGTCAACCCGGTGCCGCTGGTCGCCTCCGACCTGAAGCAGCCGGAGCTTGCCGCCCATGCCAGGGCTGCCTGGGACCGCGCCATCGAGCTCGGCGAGGAGCATGGCTACCGCAATGCGCAGGCGACCGTGATCGCGCCGACCGGCACGATCGGCCTGGTCATGGATTGCGACACAACCGGCATCGAGCCCGACTTCGCGCTGGTGAAATTCAAGAAGCTGGCCGGCGGCGGCTATTTCAAGATCATCAACCGCGCCGTCCCGGAAGCGCTGCGCACGCTCGGCTATTCGGAAAGCCAGATCGCCGAGATCGAGGCCTATGCGGTCGGCCACGGCAACCTCAACCAGGCGCCTGCCATCAACCCCGGCTCGCTCAGGGCAAAGGGTTTTACCGACGACAAGATCGCGGCGCTCAATGCAGCGTTGAAGTCGGCCTTCGACATCAAGTTCGTCTTCAACCAGTGGACGCTGGGTGCCGACTGGGTGAAGGAGACGTTTGGCTTCACGGACGAGCAGCTCAACGATTTCTCGTTCGAGATGCTGCCGGCGCTCGGCTTCTCGAAGAAGGACATCGAGGCCGCCAACATCCATGTCTGCGGGGCGATGACCCTCGAGGGAGCACCATTTCTGAAAGACCAGCATCTGCCGGTGTTCGACTGCGCCAGCCCGTGCGGCAAGATCGGCAAGCGTTCACTGTCGATCAACAGCCACATCCAGATGATGGCGGCAGCCCAGCCCTTCATCTCCGGCGCCATTTCCAAGACCATCAACATGCCGAACGACGCGACGGTGGAAGACGCCAAGGGCGCCTACATGCTGTCGTGGAAGCTGGCGCTGAAGGCCAATGCGCTCTATCGCGACGGCTCGAAACTCTCGCAGCCGCTCAATGCCTCGCTGCTTGCCGACGTCGAAGACGACGAGGACGATGCCGTCGAGCAGTTGATCGCAGCACCTGCTTCACAGCGCGCCGTGCAGGTGACCGAAAAGATCGTCGAACGCGTCGTGGAACGCCTCTATCGCGACCGCGAAAAGCTGCCGAACCGCCGCAAGGGCTATACCCAGAAAGCGGTCGTCGGCGGCCACAAGGTCTATCTGCGCACCGGCGAATTCGACGACGGTCGCCTCGGCGAGATCTTCATCGACATGCACAAGGAAGGTGCGGCCTTCCGGGCGATGATGAACAATTTCGCCATCGCCATCTCGCTCGGCCTGCAATATGGCGTGCCGCTCGAGGAATATGTCGAAGCCTTCACCTTCACCAAATTCGAGCCGGCCGGCATGGTGCAGGGCAACGACGCGATCAAGAACGCCACGTCGATCCTCGACTACGTGTTCCGCGAGCTTGCCGTTTCCTATCTTGCCCGCCACGACCTCGCCCATGTCGACCAGTCGGATTTCGACAAGACCGCGCTCGGCCGCGGCATCAACGAAGGCAAGGCAACGCCGTTCTCGAAGGGACTGACCCGCGGCGTCTCGCCGGTCAAGCTGGTGTCGGGCATGGGTGCCGACCCCAAGGGGTTCGGGGGTTCAAGTCCCTCTCCCGCTCCCACTCGCTCGGCGCCGACGGCGTTCTCAGGCTCCAATGTGCTGGCGCTGAAGCCGGCCAGCGACGAAGCGATCGCCTATAAGCGAGACTACGAGGAGCGGGCGAAGGAACTGGTCGAGGATATCGTCTACGAGGAGGCAACCGACCCGACTGGGCTGTTCACCGACGATGCCGCAAAAGAAGCGGCCGAGGCCAAGGCGCTTGCCGCTACAAGGCGTCAGCAATCCCTGATGCAGGGCTACACTGGCAACGAATGCTCCGAATGCCACAATTTCACGATGGTGCGGAACGGCACGTGCGAGAAGTGCGACACTTGTGGGGCGACGAGCGGGTGTAGCTGAGGACCTGATGCCACCTCGGCTTACGGTCCGCGAAGTCATTCGCCTGCTGGAAACCGACGGCTGGTATCTGGTTGCAACCAAAGGCAGTCATCGCCAATATAAGCATGAAATCAAAGCCGGCCGCGTCACCGTGGCCGGCAAGCCGTCTGAAGAGGTTGCACCGGGAACACTGAACAGCATCCTCAAGCAGTCCGGTTTAAAGGAGTGATGACATGCGTTACGCGGTGGTGATCGAAAAAGCCGGAAACAATTATTCCGCTTACGTGCCGGATCTACCCGGCTGCATCGCGACCGGCGCGACTGTGCCTGAGGTGGAAACCGAAATTCGCGACGCAATACGCTTTCATATCGAAGGCTTGCGTGCCGATGGGCTGGATGTGCCCAAAGGTGTCAGCCTGGCGGAATATGTAGAAGCATAAAAACCGCGCTCTCCCTTCTCCCCTTGTGGGAGAAGGTGGCCTCGCGAAGCGAGGTCGGATGAGGGGTGCTCCAGCTTGGCACTGACGGCACTCCGTCCAACACCCTCAACCGTCTCGGCGCTGCGCGCCGATCCACCTTCTCCCACAAGATCCCATAAGGGGAGAAGGCAAGAACCACCCTCAGTTCACGGCGCTTACGTTGCCCAAGCGTAAAAACAGCGTTTCGCCGGAAGAATCGTCGACGCCGTCATTGTCGGTGGCGACGAAGATGTCGCCGTTCTTGTCGATGGTGAAACCTTCGACCTTGTCGGCGACATAGCCGTTGGTGGCTGACTTCAGGTCGCCGACGATGTCGCGCACCAGCGTCTTTTCGACCAACGGCAGGTCGCCACCGAGCTTGGCCGGTTTGAAGGCGTCGAGCGCCACCGAATAGATGCGCTTCACCTTGGCCAGGTCGCCGATCTGGTTGTCGCGTTCGAGGATGTAGAGCTTGCCGTCATGCGTTGTGATCTCCGACAGCCCTATCCAGCCAGCTTCGGTCGCTTCGAGCGGGTAGCGCACCGCCGACCATTCCTTGGCCTTGGGCTTGTAGGCCAAAAGCTTGACCTGGCCCTTGGGGTCGTCGGCCCATTCGCGCTGCACGGCCATCACCAGCGTCAGGTCGTCGCCTTCGCCGATCGCGGTGATGCCTTCGAGACCGAAGCGGCTCTGGTGGGCGAGCAGTTCCATCGGGAAGCCGATTTCCTGCTTGATCACGCCCTTGTCGTCGACGCGCAGGATGGCGTGCGGGACGAGCTTTGCCGGATCGCCTTCATTGGCCAGCCAGAAGCCGCCTTCACCGTCGGCGACAAGACCCTCGATGTCGAGCTTCTGTGCAGGATGGCCATCACGCGTGACGACGGTCTTGCCGGTGATCAGCGCCGGCGTCTGGGTGGCATCGATCTCGAAGATCGAGGGCGCGTTGGCGTAGAACGAGTCCGAGGCAGCGAACAGCTTGCCGGCAGCGTCGCCGGCGGCGAGCGCCGAAAGCGCGCCCCAGCCGAGCGGCGTGCCGTCTGCCGTGAGCTTTGCCGTGATCATCGGGTAAGCGGCGGGGCCTTCGGAGCGCTCGTAGATCATCACGTGCGAGCGGGCGAGCCCGTCCTCGACCAGGTCGGCCTCGTTGGCGGTGACCAGGAGATTGCGCGACGGGATCGCGACCAGGCCTTCCGGACCGATGCCGGACGGCAGGATCTGGGCAAACCCTGGCTCCGCACCGGTGTCCTTGTAGACGCCGACAACGGAGCCACGCTCCGAAGCGACGAACAGCAGCCTGTCCTCGCCGAACGTGCCGGTCTCGAGACCTTCCGGCTCGACGCCCTTCTTGTTGCGGTCGTCGGGATAATGGCCGGCATTGGCGACCTGGTACTCGAAGGACGGACCGGATTCGTAGAGCACCTCGCCCTTCTTGCTGAAGATCGTGAAACCGCGCGAGCCGCCCTTGTAGTCGCCTTCGTTGGCGACGGCGAGGCGGTCATTGTCGAGCCATTTCACGGCGTCGGGCTCGCGCGCGACGTTTTCGATCTTGCCATCGAAGGACAAGGCGCCGTTCTTCCTGGTGTCGATCTTGTCCAGAGTGGCCGAGCCTGCGGAGAAGTGCGTGACGATCGCGGCGGTTTCGGCGTTGACGATGGCGATGTGGTTATTTTCCTGCAGCGTGACCGCGATCTCGCCGGCCTCGTTGAAGGCGACGAATTCCGGCTCGGGATCTTCCCCGGCGACTTCGGCAATGCCCGCCAGGTTGACGGTTTTCATCGTCGCGCAATCAGGCTGGCCTTCGGCAAGCGTGAAAATCCTGAGGTCGCCGGCCGGCATCTGCGGAATTTCTCCGTCGTTCAGATCCTCGTCGCGCTCGTTCTCGATGGCGATGGCCAAAAACTTGCCGTCCTTGCTGAACGCCAGCGAGTCCGGCTGGCCGCCGAGGTCGCAGGTGCTTTCGATCGCCTTGGAGGCAAGATCGATAACGCTGAGGTTGCCCGAAGGCCTGGCTTTGCTTTCCGACGTGTTGACGCCGGCCAGCACCTTGCCGCCGATGACCACAACCGAGGTCGGCTCGCCTGCTATCTTGACGATGCCGCCGGCCTTGGGCGCCTTGGGATCGGCGATGTCGATGAAGCCGACCGCACCGAGCGGGCTATCGGAATAAACCAGCGTCATGCCGTCTTCGCTCGCCGTGATGATCTCGGACGAAGTCGGCGTGGTCTTCTCGACATCCGCCGGGAGGTTTCCGGCCACCGCGAAGCTCGCGACCCGGTTGAACATCATGTCGGCATGGGCCGGCAGCGAAACCGAGGCAGCAAGCGCTGCCGTCAGGACGAAAAGCGCGGAATGGCGGGGCACGGGTGGCGTCTCCTATTCGAATGGAAGCCACCTGATTTGCGGGAACGACATTTCAAGGCGATGACGGATCGATGACACTTCCGCGACAGGCGGTCAGGTCCGTCAATATTCACCTCATGCTGGCCTGCGAATGGGCGCTTTCCTCGGCCGCCTACTCCGCCTCGGCCACCATCTGCCGCCCGCCAGCCCAGTTCCGCCAGGCTCTCTCGTCGCCGTGGAAGACGTTGAGGTCGATGCGGCCCCTCACCCCATGCGACAGACCGGAGCCGGAATACTGCCAGAACACCCATTTGCGGCGGGGATAGACGTTTGACGGGTGCTGTGCCACCGCGCGCAGCCAGAATGGATAGTCCAGAAATGCGCCTCTGAGATTGTCGCGGTAGAAATCAGGCGCGGTGTAGATGATGGGCCGCTGGCCGTAGTGGCGCTCGAGCTTGTCCATGAACACCTGCATCTTCTCCAGCACCTTTTGCCGCGACGGCCGCCGCTTGCAGCTGGATTCGCCGTTCCACTCGACATCGATCACCGGCGGCAAGGCGCCCTCGACCCTCGGCACGTTGCGGATGAACCAGTCAGCCTGCTCACCAGCGGTGCGGCACCAGTAGAAGAAGTGATAGGCGCCGCGCTTGAGGCCGGCGGCGTCGGCATTGCGCCAGTTCTTCCTGAACATCGGGTCGAGGTGATCGCCGCCGTCGGTCGCCTTGATGTAGGCGAAGTTCGCGCCCTGCGCGCGCAGCTTCGCCCAGTTCACGTTGCCTTGCCAGCGCGAGACGTCGACGCCGTGAACGGCGAGGTGCCTGGGCGATGCCCTGCCGAAATTGATCGGCTTGGCGTCGCGGAAACGATAGCGCTGGACCGGCTCGGCGAGCATCGGTGCTGCCCGTGCCAGCCGCTTCGGCGCCACCAGGGCAATCGGCTCGACGGGTGGCTCGATGCTTTCGGCAGGCTCCGGAGTGGCCATGGCCACAGTCTGCTCCGTCGCCTCCTCCGGCGCGAAGTCGGGTTCGACATCGGCAGCGCCGACCGACGCCACCGGCGCGGGCGGCCGCACAACCGAACTGGTCGTCTCGCTGGACGGCACTTGCAGCGCGTCGACGCCGGACGTGGACGTGCAGCCGGCAAGGCAAAGTGACGCGATCGAGAAGATGACGACGCCTGATAACCGCATCTGGACCTGTACGCAGAACACAACAGACCGATGGCAAGACAACGCCGCCGGACAAACCAGTCCGGATTACTAACAAGAAATTACCAACAAAGTTTGAATCAAATTGTTAGGGCAGAGGGGCTGGGCAAGGCGCTCGCTCTATTACCGTAGCGGTGAGAGCCTGGAAACGCTGCAGGACCGAGAGGGCGCGAAGGATCGCGACGCCAGCAGGTCGCTGCCTAGCCGCACAACCATAGATTGTGGCAGCTCTCGGCTACCATATGAGCGGGCGGGACGGAGCGGTCGGTGCCAAGGCGATCAGAGTTGGGGCGATCGGTGACGGGATTGACCGGCGCATCATCATCCCGGCGAACCTTTTCTTCGAGCAGCGAGCGAAGCTCGGCCGGCTGCACGTGGTCACGCTCCATCACCAGCTTGACCATCGGATCGCTCAAAAGCTCATCCAGGGTGTTGATTCTGTCGTTCATCTGTCGCCTCCTTCGACTGCCGACCCGCAGGCAATAGATAGGCGGCAATGATGGCTCGCCAATGACGCTTTGCCGGCTATCTCGTGTCCCGGACGAAAAAATTTGGCACGCCCTGCGCCTCAGTTGGGCGGCGGGGCGCCTTCATATTGCGGCAGTCCGTCATCGAACTGCACCCAAGGCTGCTTCGAGGCGGTCCAGATATGCATCTGCGGCTTGAATATGGAAGGATCGTCGAGCGAGCCGGAGGTGACGCCGATGATGCCGGCGGAGTCGCGTCGGGAAAACATCGTCGTGCCGCAGCCCGGGCAGAAGCCGCGCTTGAGATCGGGCGAGGAATTCACCGTCGCCACCGGCCCGTCAATGGTCACATCGTCGATACGGAACAGCACGCGGGCGTTGAAGGCCGCGCCCAGCGCCTTCTGGCAAAGCCGGCAATGGCAGACGCGCTCGTTGATCGGCGCGGCCTCAGTGCGGTAGCGCACTGCCCCGCACAGGCAGCCACCCTGATATTTCGCCATTGCCTTAGCCCGTCTTTCTGAAGATTGGCAGGAAGGTAGCTGCCGGGATAGGAGCGTCAATTGAAAAGCTTTGATGGCGCCATCTGTTGGCGTGATGCGGCAGGCCGAATGTACGATCAGGCGCGATGCGCAACGAGCGTCGCCGGCCATCTCGCGGGAGGACGGCCGGCAGGCAGTTGTCAGGCGGTCAGTGCGTTTCTCTGACGATCTCGTCCCAGGTCTTGACCTTGGTCTCGCCATTGAGGAAGGGCAGTGCGGCGGCCACCAGTTCCGGCGCGAAAAACACGTCGTAGTGGGTGCGGTTCGGCAGGATGGCCAAGCGGTTCTGCGACAGGTTCTCGCGCATCCAGCCGGCGTCCTTCAGCCCGCCGCCGAGCATCTGATAGAACTTGATCTCATGCTCGGGCCGGTACATGTCGCTGTCGCCAAATATCAGCATGACCGGCATCTTCAGCTTCGCTACGTCGGCGGAGTAGTCGTAGTCCTTGCGCATATGGGTGCCCAGCTGGTCGAGCAGTTTTGGAAAATCCTGCGGGTGCGGCGCGACCGCCACGTAGGATTTGTACATCGGCGTGTCCTTCATCATGTCGGCCATCGCGGCGCCGACCTGCGCCTGCTGAGTACGCATGTCGGCATAGAAGCCGTCCGAGGCATAGCCGGTCGAGACCAGCACCAGCCGGCGCACTGTCTCGGGATGCTGGACGGCCATGCGGAAGGCGACGCCGCCGCCCAGCGAGTAACCCATGACGTCGACTTTGTCGTAGCCGAGCGCCTTGACGATCGCCGCCATGTCGTCGCCCATCGTTTCAAGGCTCAACGGCCGATCGCCGAGCGCGGTGCGGCCGTGACCATGCAGGTCGACGCCGATGACGGTGCGGTTCTCCGCAAGCTTCGGCAGGATCGGCGCGAACATGTCTGTGGTGCCGAGACCACCATGCAGCAGAAGCAGCGGCTCGCCCCGGCCATAGACGGCGTAATAATAATTCAGGCCGTTGATCGGCAGCAGGCCGGATTTCGCCGGCTTGGGCATGGCTTTCGTTTCGCTGGTCATGGACGGCTTTGCGTCCTCGGCTTTGCTGGCGCCCGGCGCGGCGAAGAGCGCCGCAGCCGAGGCGAAAATGGCGAAAAACATCGATCTGGACATGTCGGTCTCCTTGCGTCCCGCCGATATCAAAGCCGCCTGGCGACTTCTTCGAGCTGGTCGGCGCACTGGCCCCAGCCCTCGTGAAAGCCCATCTTCTCGTGCTCTTCGCGGTCAGTGACCGACCAATGCGCAACCCGGGCGATGTAGCGGGTCTTGCCCTCGCCCTCATCCTCAAAGGTCAGCATGACCGTCATGAACGGCTTTTCGGAAGGCTCCCAGGCCTTTGTATAGGCGTCGGTGAGAACGATCTTTTTGCCCGGCACGACTTCGAGGAAGACCCCGGGGTTCGGGAATTCGTTGCCGTCGGGACCGGCCATCACAACCAGGCTGGAGCCGCCGGTGCGTACGTCCATTTCGGCGCGCGGCGTCGTCCACGGCTTTGGCGCGAACCATTGCGTCACGAGCTTCGGCTCGGTCCAGCAGCGATAGACGTTCTCGCGCGGCGCATCGATGATGCGGGCGAGAACCAGTTCACGGTCGGAACTGGGGGCGATGTCGAGCTTGGTCGTCATGATGGTCTCCTCAGAGTTGATTGGCTTCGTGCCAAGGACGAGCCACGAGAGCGCGGCCCGACACCGCCAACGAAATAATGTCGACAACATCCGTACTTTACGTCGATCTGCCAGTGGCGCTGCAGGGATCTGACGGGTCGGAAGTATTCCGTCGTTCACTTCAGTGGGCCATCATAAACATTCTAGATTGGCCAAGCCTCCAACTTCGTCATCCCTGGGCGAAGCAGGAGCGAAGCTCCGTCGCGGAGACCCTGGGATCCATTCCGTGACCACGGCCGAAGAATGCAGCGGTGCGCAAATGAGCACCGTAGCAGCGCTCCGAAGTCGCGGCATGGATTCTGGGGTCTGCGCCGCGTCGCTTCGCTCCTTGCACCGCCCCAGGATGACGAAATGACGGACGCTTCAGCTAATCGCCGAGGCGCGCGTCACATCAGCACGCGACCAAAGCCTTCCACGGCGAGGACCATATCGCTCCGTGACCGTCAGTGGCGCTTGGCTTGCACCAGATAGGCGTCGATCTCGGTCTCGCCGAGCCACTTCGCCGCTTCCAGCCGGTGCAGGCCTTCAACCAGGATATGGCGCTTGCCGTCGTGGCGCACCTGGATCGGCGTCTTCATGCCGTTTTCCAGAATGTCCTCGGCCAGATGCCGAACGGTCTCGGGATGCAGCGTCTTCCTGCGCGCGGTCGGCACGTAGATGTCGTCCACCCTGACCTTTTGCACTCTCAGCATGTCGGCTCCCGCGGCGGAAAAGGCCGCCTTTTGAGAGATAGTCGGTTTGACCGGCAAGGCCAAGGCCGGCTGTCAGCTATCGCTGGCCCGATCGTTTCCGATTGACGCTTGCCGAGCAGATGGCCGAAATGGCGATCTTCGATCATGCCGGTAGCCATGACTGACTTGCCGACCGAATTCCCCGATTTCGGACTGACGCCCCACCAGCGCCGGCAAGCGGTGCGCGGCCACTACTGGGAGTGGCCGGGCATGGACGGCGAACATGGCGAGATCTGGTGCTACAGCGACCGTTTCTTCTACCGTCGGGGCGAGACGGTGACGCTGCATGTCAGTTCGACGGCCTCCAGCTTCAGCATGGCGATCGTCCGCGACGGCGGCATCGAGACGAAAATGTTCGAGAAGGCCGGGATCGCGGCACGCTGGCAGGATACACCCGACCAATGTTCGGTCCTAGGCTGCGGCTGGGACGCGTCGTTTGAATTCCGCGTCGGCGACGACTGGCCGTCCGGGGCCCATCGCGTCACGCTGACGGCGGATGGCCGCGATGGCAAGCCGGTCCGCTGCCACCATCTTTTCATCGTTACCCCGCAGCCCGGCAAGAAACGGGGTCGTGTGCTGCAGGTCGCCGCCACCGGCACCTGGCTTGCCTACAACACTTGGGGCGGCTCCAATCATTACGAAGGCATCACCGGCCCGAACCGCGACCAGTATGCCCCAATGGTGTCGACGCAGCGGCCATGGTGCCGCGGCTTTGTTGTCCTGCCGAAGGAGGCGCCGCGCGTGCCGCTCGAGGTCGCCGTGGCGCCCAAAACCGTGCCGCGCTATCCGCATATGGAATGGGCCTTCGCCACCGGCCATTCGAAGAAATACGCCTCGTCCGGCTGGGCAAGCTATGACAGCCACTTCTTTCGTTTTGCCGAACGCGCCGGCTATGCGGTCGACCTTGCCAGCCAGCACGAATTGCATTTCTCGCCCGAAATCCTCGACGGCTACGACTGCGTCGTCTTCGTCGGCCATGACGAATACTGGACCTGGGAGATGCGCGACGCTGTCGACGCCTATGTCGAGCGCGGCGGCCATGCGGCGCGCTTCGCCGGCAATTTCATGTGGCAGACCAGACTGGAGGACGAGGGCCGCCGCCAGGTCTGCTACAAATACCGCGCCCGCGCCGAGGATCCGGTCTATCGCGGCGGCGACGTGACCCGCGCCACCAACTCCTGGGAAGCACCGGAAATCGGCCGGCCGGGTGCGACGACCTTCGGGCTCAATGCGACCAGGGGCATCTACGCCGGCTGGGGCGGTTGCGCACCGCGCGGCGTGCGCGGCTTTCCGGTCTACCGGCCTGAGCATTGGGCGTTCACCGGCACAGGCATCTATTACGGCGACCTGCTCGGCGCCGACAGCCATGTCTATGGCTATGAGGTCGACGGGCTCGACCACGAGATCCACGGCGGCCTGCCCTACCCGACGCCCGACAGCGGCGCGCCGGATGGGCTGGAAATCCTTGCGGTCGGCATGGCTGCGCAAGTCGAGGAGAGCGCCGACATCCCGTTCGAACACCAGTTTCTCGGCGACGAGGATGGACGCTTCACCGCCGAAACGCTGTTCGGCGAGGCGAGCGACGCCAATCTCGACAAGGTCAAGCGCGGCAACGGCATGATCGTCAATTTCCGGCGCGGCAAGGGCGAGGTGTTCCACGCCGGAAGCTGCGAATGGGTCGCCGGCCTGCTAAGGCAGGACGCGATGGTCGAGCGCGTCACCAGGAATGTACTCGACCGCTATCTCGGAAAGTCCTGACATGCTGAAGTCCCAGACCCCTGCCCCGGATACCGAGACGCGCCTGCCGTCGCATCTGTTCTATCTGTCCAGCCTGCGCCGGCCGCTGGTCGACCGCGCCGAAGGCATCTACATCTGGACGCAGGACGGCCGCCGCTTCATCGACGGGTCGAGCGGACCGATGGTCGCCAATATCGGTCATTCCAACCGCAACGTGCTCGATGCGATGAAGCGGCAGATGGATCGCGCCACCTTCGCCTACCGGCTGCATTTCGAGAACGAGCCGGCCGAGGACCTGGCACGGGAGTTGGCGGGAAAGCTGCCCGAAGGCCTGGACCGGATCTTCTTTGTCTCGGGCGGTTCGGAAGCGACGGAATCCTGCGTCAAGCTGGCGCGGCAATGGGCTGTCGCCACCGGACAGGCCAGCCGCTGGAAGGTGATCACGCGCTTTCCATCCTATCATGGCGGCACGCTCGGGGCGCTCGCCGTCACCGGCGACGATGCGCTGGCCGAAACCTTTGCGCCGATGATGCAGGTCATGCCGACCGTGCCGGCGCCGGCCGCCTGGCGCGACCGCGACAATCTCTCGATGGAACAGCGCGGCGTCCGCTACGCCGACATGCTGGAGGAGAAGATCCTCGCCGAGGGGCCGCAAAGCGTGCTCGCCTTCATCATGGAGCCGGTCGGCGGCGCTGCCACCGCGGCGCTGGTGGCGCCGGACAGCTATTATCCGCGCATCCGCGAAATCTGCGACCGCTACGGCATCCTGCTCATCCATGACGAAGTGATGAGCGGTGCCGGCCGCACCGGCAAATTCCTCGGCGGCGACCATTTTGACTGCAAGCCCGACATCGTCGCGCTGTCGAAGGGGCTGGGCTCGGGCTATGCGCCGCTCGGCGCGCTGGCGGCATCCATGCGGCTGGTGCAGCCGCTGCTCGCCTCCGGCGGCTTCCAGCATGGCCATACCTATGCCGGCAATCCGCTCGCCTGCGCCGCCGGGCTCGCCGTGCTTGGCGAAATGGACCGTCTCGACCTGATCGCCAATGCGGCTGGCATGGGCGATTTTTTGATGGCTGAGTTGAAGGGCCTGGCCAAACGGTTTCCGTTCGTCGCCGACGTGCGCGGCAAGGGACTGCTGCTCGGTGCCGAGATGGTCGCCGACCCCGATACGCTGCGGCCGATCGCACCGGCGAAGAAGGCCACCCAGCGCCTGCTCGACCTCGCCTATGAGCGCGGCCTGATCATCTATGGGCGAAAGGTCAAGGGCGGGGTCGACGGCGACAATTTCATGGTGGCGCCGCCGATGATCGTCACGGCCGAGCAGATCGGCGAGATCGTCGCCATCATCGGTGACTCGCTGCAGGTGCTGGCCGGCGAACTCGACCTGCCGGTCGAAGGCTGAGCCATGGCGCCGCGAAAAGTCATCATCACCTGCGCCGTCACCGGGTCGGTGCACACGCCGTCGATGTCGCCGCATCTGCCGGTGACGCCGGACCAGATCGCCGCAGAGGCGATCGCGGCTGCCGAAGCCGGCGCCTCGATCCTGCATCTTCACGCCCGTGATCCGAAGGACGGGCGGCCGACCGCAGATCCTGATGTGTTCATGCAGTTCCTGCCGCGCATCAAGCAGGCGACATCAGCGGTGATCAACATCACCACCGGCGGCTCCTCGCTGATGACGCTCGACCAGCGGCTGGCCGCACCACTCAGGGCCGGGCCCGAAATGTGCTCGCTCAACATGGGCTCGATGAATTTCGCGCTGTTCCCGATGCTCGACCGGTCAAGGGAGTGGCAGCACGAGTGGGAGCCGAAACTGCTGGAAGCGACCCGCGACACGATCTTCAAAAACACCTTTGCCGATATGGAGACCGTGCTCGAAAGACTTGGAAAGGGCTGCGGCACACGCTTCGAATTTGAATGCTACGATGTCGGCCACCTCTATTCACTGGCGCATTTTCGCGATCGAGGTCTGGTGTCGGGACCTCTGTTCATCCAGTTCGTGTTCGGCATTCTCGGCGGTATCGGCGCCGATCCCGACAATCTGGTCCATATGAAGCGCATCGCCGACAAACTGTTCGGCGATAGCTACCAGTTTTCGGTGCTGGCCGCCGGGCGCCACCAGATGCCGATGATTGCGATTGCGGCGGCGATGGGCGGCAATGTCCGCGTCGGGCTGGAGGACAGCCTTTACGACGGCCGCCAGCTGGCAAAGTCCAATGCCGACCAGGTGCGCCGCATCCGCAGCGTGCTCGACGGGCTGTCGCTGGACGTCGCCACGCCCACCGAGGCGCGCGAGATGCTGGCGCTCAAGGGCGGTGACCGGGTGGCTTTTTGATGGTTATTGGCCTGATGCGCCGCACCCCCCTCTGTCCTGCCGGACATCTCCCCCTCAAGGGGGGAGATTGGACATCACTGCGGCTTTCGCCAAATGCCGACGTTGCAGAATTGGCGACAAGACCGAAGCTGCCAATCTCCCCCCTTGAGGGGGAGATGGCCGGCAGGCCAGAGGGGGGTGCCTGGGCGCCCTGCCTGTCGTGACTACGCCATCAACAAACGTCATCATCCGCCCCGGCCGCATCGAGGACGTCGAAACCATCCATGCCGCGATCCTGCGGCTCGGCGCCCATACCGGCGCGCATCAGGAAATCACTTCTACGCCCGAAGACCTGCGCACCCATGGCTTTGGCGAAAAACCTGCCTTCTCGACTCTGCTTGCCGAAGTCGGCGGCGAGTTTGCCGGCCTGTGCCTGCATTTCCCGATCTTCTCGACCTGGATGGGGCGGCCCGGCGTCTATGTGCAGGATCTCTATGTCGAAGATCGGTTTCGCGGCCGCAGGATCGGCGAACGCCTGCTGCGGCGTGTCGCCCGAGAATGCCGGGAGGACGGCGGCGCCTATCTCAGACTGTCCGTCGACAGCGACAATGAAACCGCCAAGGCCTTTTACGAAAGGCTGGGCATTGCCTGGTCGAGCTACGAGCAGGTGCAGAAGATCGTCGGCGACGCGTTCTTTGCCTTCGCCGATGCACCAGAGGAATGAGGGAAATCATGAAAGCCTTTTATGCCGAAGAGCAGAAGCGCCACGATCCCAAGGCGTTCCTCTCCAGCGGCGCCCAAAAGCCCAATCCGGAAAAGCCGGAGCGCGTCGAACGGCTGCTCGCCGGCGCCAAGGCCGCCGGCTGCACGATTGAACGGCCGAGAGATCACGGGCTTGGTCCGGTTGCCGCGGTGCATACGCCCGAATACCTCGATTTTCTCAAGCACATTTTTACGCGCTGGCAGCGCATCGAAGGCGCTTCGGCCGAAGTCATCCCCAACATTCATCCGATCGCGCGGGGCGGCTCCTATCCGGCCTCGGCGGTCGGCCAGGCCGGCTACCACATGGCCGACACCGCTTGCCCGATCTCCGCCGAGACTTGGGCGAGCGCGCTGTGGAGCGCCTGGAGCGCGGTCGAGGCCGCCGAGGCGGTGATGGCGGGCGCGCCGGCTGCCTATGCGCTGTGCCGTCCGCCCGGCCATCACGCCTTTGCCGACGTCGCCGGCGGCTTCTGCTTCATCAACAACTCGGCGGTCGCGGCGCAGACGATGCGCAAGAATGCAGCACGGGTGGCGATCCTCGACGTCGACCTGCATCACGGCAACGGCACGCAAGGCATTTTCTACGCCCGGCCGGACGTGCTCACCGTCTCGCTGCATGCCGATCCGGTGCGCTTCTATCCGTTCTTCTGGGGTCATGCCGACGAGCGCGGCGAAGGGTCTGGTCTCGGCTACAATCTCAACCTGCCGCTGGCGCGCAAATCCGGCGATGCTGGGTTCCTCGAAGCACTCGACATGGCGTTCCAGCTCATCCGCGCCTTTGCGCCGGAAGCGCTTGTCGTGGCGCTTGGGCTTGACGCCTTCGAGGGCGATCCGTTCGGCGGACTATCGGTGACGACGCAGGGCTTCTCGCGCATCGGCGAGGCTATCGCCGGTCGCGGCCTGCCGACGGTCATCGTCCAGGAAGGCGGCTATCTCTGCGACGAACTCGGCGACAATCTTACTGCCTTCCTCACCGGGTTCAGCGGCGGCAAGAAACGCTAATATCAGCCGGATGCCTCAGGATCGCTCCTGTCGCAGCATCGCGATAACGCGATGCACGCTCTCCAGCGTCTCATCGATCTCGGCCGCCGTATTGTAATGGGCGATGCCGATGCGCACGACACCGTGCTCGGCTGGAATGCCGAGCTGATGGACGATCTCCCAGGCGTAGTTGTGGCCGGACCACAGGAAGATGTTTTCCGCATTCATCTGCCGCACGATCGTCTCCGGCACGATGCCGTCGACGGTGAACGAAACCGTCGGCACGCGCTCGCCGACCCGCGCCGGATCGGTGATGCCGTGGATGGTCAGGCCCGAAACGGCCGACAGGCCGTCGATCAGCTTTTGCGTCAGCCTGTTCTCGTAAGCAATTGAAATTTCAAACGCCTCGACTATCCTAGCACGTCGCGAACCATCCTTACCGGCGGCGGCGCCCAAGTCCGCAAAATAATCGACCGCGGCTGTCAGTCCGGCCATCAGCTCGATCTGCGGCGTGCCGAGCTCGAACCGCTCCGGCAGAGCATTGGACGAACAGCGGCATTTGTAGGGTTTCAGCGCGTCGATGACATCCGGCCGGCCCCACACTATGCCCATGTGCGGCCCGAAGAATTTATAGGCCGAGCAGGCCAGGAAATCGCAGCCAATGTCCTGCACGTCGATCAGGCCGTGCGGCGCGAACTGCACGGCGTCGACATAGACCAGCGCGCCGGCCTGCCTGGCGATACGGGTCAGCGCCTTCACCCGGTTGACCGAGCCGGTCAGGTTGCTGGCGTAGTTCAAGGCGACAAGCCGCGTCCTGTCGGTGAGCAGCGCAGCAAGCGCCGCCTCCTCGATCTGCCAGCTCTGCTGGTCAAAAGCCAGCCAGCGCACGACAAGGCCAAGATCTTCGGCGAGCTGCAGCCACGGCGAAACGTTGCCCTCGTGGTCCATACGGGTGAGGATGATCTCGTCACCGGGTTTCATCGTGCGGCCGAGGGTGCGCGACATGTGGTAAGTCAGCGTCGTCATGTTGGCGCCGATGATGATTTCCTGCGGGCTTGCAGCACCGAGGAAATCGGCCATCGCCGCATGGGCGTCATCGACGATTTGTTGCGCCATGATCGTGGTTTCGAAGAAGCCGCCGAGATTGGCGTTTGTTGTCAGCAGGCAGCGTGACACCGCGTCTGCGACCGCTTGCGGCACCTGCGTGCCGGCAGGGTTATCGAAATAGATGCGGCGACGGCCCTTGTCGGTCAGCGACAGTGCCGGAAATTTCTCGCGCACGACCTCAATCGGAAAATTCACTTTTTCCCCCTCCCTACTGAAATCGTTTGGCAATCACACCTACAGAGCCGGAAAGCAGCTCACGGACACGGGTTGCCGACACGCTGGTGGATTGCATCGACCGCCTTCTGCATATCCTCGGTCCAGACGACATCGGCGGAAGACAGCGCCATTTCGAGTTGCGGAAGGGTCGTCGCGCCGATGATGCTCGAAGTGACGAAGGGCCGGCTCGTGACATAAGCGTTGGCAAACAATGCCGGCTCCATGCCGAAAGAGCGCGCCAGTTCGTTATACTGGAGCTGCGCCTCCGCGGCATTGGGCGTCTCGTAGCGCTGGCCACGGTTGAAAAGCTGAGAACGCGAGCCTTGCGGCCGCGCGCCATGATCGTATTTGCCGGTCAGGTAGCCTTGCGCCAGCGGCGAATAGGCGAGTAGGGAAACCTGTTCGCGCTCGCAGACCTCGGCAAGGTTCACCTCGAAGCTGCGGTTGACGAAATTATAGGCGTTCTGCAGCGACGCCAGGCGCGGGCCGACGCCTTTGTCGGCTTCGCCGATAAACCGCATGACGCCCCAGGAACTCTCGTTCGACAGGCCGAAATGGCGGATTTTTCCGGCCTTCACCAATTCGTCGAAGACGGCGAGCGTCTCGGAAATCGGCGTCTCGCCGCCCGGTGCACCGGCGGAATCGGCGCGCAGCGGCACGGCGCCGACGCGGTTCGGATTGGCGCCCCATGGCACGTCCCGTTCCGGCCAATGGATCTGGTAAAGGTCGAGATAATCGGTGTTGAGCCTGGTCAGCGATTTTTCGACGGCATCGAAGATGTCGGCGCGCACCAGCTTCGACGGGCGATCGCCGCGAAACCATGTGTTGGCAGTGCGGCCAACCACCTTCGAGGCGAGGATCACTTGGTCGCGGTTGCCCTTTGCCCTCATCCAGCTGCCGATGATCTTTTCGGTCCAGCCTTGCGTCTCCGCCTTGGGCGGGATCGGGTAGAGCTCGGCAGTATCGATGAAGTTGACGCCGCGCGAAAATGCCAGATCCATCTGGGCGTGGCCATCCGCTTGGGTGTTCTGCTGGCCCCAGGTCATCGATCCCAGGCAAATCTGGGAAACAAGAAGATCGGTCCGACCAAGGCGGCGTTTTTGCATGGAGTTTTCTCCGGCGGGAACTCTTTTGCGCGGCTGCGCGGGAAGGAAGCCGCAGCATACAGGAATGCGCCGGAAGTCTCCAACCCTGCCGACAGTGGCCAGCGACTTTTCCGGACGGTCGAAGCATGGCGCTCGCGAAGTCAAAGATCAGTGCAGCATGGCTGCCATGCTAAATGGTGCACTGCACAATTGTCATGATTTGCCTATATTGGGGCTTGGGAGGACCAACAGGGGCTTGAATCATGGGTTTCCTCACTGAAATGTTCGCCCGTCCGCGTCCGCAGGAACGTCTGCGCTACCGCGCGGCTCTGGCGCTGCTTCATTCGATGAGCAATGCCGACCGTGCCGACATCGGCATCAAACCAGCCGATTTTCCGCGCGTCGCCCGCGAAATGTCCTCACGTTAGTCACGGATATCCCGGCTCGACCGGGATATCTCCCTCGCCATTCTTCAACGCGATCCCATGAAAATCGCCTTGCTCAGCGGCACACCATTGTGGCGCAGGATGTCGTAAGCCGTGGTCACGTGGAAATAGAAATTGGGCATGGCGAGATGCAGCAGATACTGCATGCCGGCCATCGAGAATTCGCGCTGGCCAAGCTTCAGCTCGATCATTCTGTCATCGGAGCCGTCCATATCGGCAGCCGAGAATGTCGCCAGAAGGTCGACGGTCTTGGCGATGCGCGCCTGGAGATCGGCAAAGCTCGCCTCGTTGTCTTCATATTTCGGCATCTCGCGACCGGCAAGCCGCGACGGCGCGCCTTTGGCGTGGTCGGTGGCGATCTGCACCTGTCTGGTCAACGCATACATGTCCGGCGCCAGGCTCGACGTCAAAAACACCTGCGGATCGATCTTGCGGTCGAGCGCATTCTGCTCGGCGATGTTCAGCACGTTGGATAACGCCTTCAACCTGGCCGAGAACACCGGCACGGACGCTTCGTACATCGATATGGTCACGTGAATCTCCTATCCCGGCGGGAACGCCGACGGCGGCAGCTAGCGCCTCCGCCAGCGATTCTTCAAGCGTCACCGCGTCGCCGCAATCGCTATGATAGGATTTCCCATCCGGTGGAGATTCCCGATGAGAAGCGCCCTTTTTGCAGCGACCGCTTTTTTCTCCCTTGCCGTGACAGGCCAACCGGTGCTCGCCGCCGAAGCGCCTTATGTCGACGACAGGTCGGACGCCGAAGCGGTCATCCGCTCGTTCTACAGCGCCATCAACCGGCAAGAATTCGCGCGCGCCTGGGACTATTTCGGCGAAACCAAGCCGGTCCAGGATTTCGACGCCTTCGTCAAGGGCTATGACGGCACCGAAAGGGTCGAGGTCAAAACCGGTGGCGTGTCCGAAGACGGTGCGGCCGGCAGCATCTATTACAATGTTCCGGTCGCCATCCGGGCGACAGCCAAGGACGGCAGCGAAAATGTCTTTGCCGGCTGCTACACCCTGCGCCAGGTCAACGCCTCGATCCAGGAACCGCCATTCCGCCCGATCTTCATCGACAAGGGCGCGCTGAAACCGTCCAAGGCCGAATTCGAGGACGCCGTGCCGGCAAGCTGCGGCGACGCACCGCCGCCGCCGAAGAAGGATGCCGCGCTGGAGCAGGCCAAGAAGGCGTTTGCGGCCGCTTATGGCGACCAGTGCGACAAGGAAATGCCTGGCGGCGAGCCCTTGGCAGAGCCGGACGCCTACTCCCTGCGCTACAAGGATGCGGGCGCCGAGGCCGATCAGCCCGAACGCGAGACGCGGCTGTTTCGTTTCTTCTGCTCGATGGCTGCCTACAATGAGAGTGCCGTCTACTATGTCTACGACGATGTGTCAGGCGTCCGGCAGCTGCAGTTCGCCTTGCCGGAACTCGATATCCACTATGAGAACAACGATAGCGAAGGCAAGGTCGAGGCGATCAACGTCACCGGCTTCCAGACCGACGACCAGTTGGTCAATTCCGGATATGACGACGCCACCAAGACGATCTCGTCGCTCAACAAGTGGCGCGGTGTCGGCGATGCCGCGTCGGCCGGCACGTATCTGTTTCGCAACGGCAATTTCTCGCTGGTGCAGTACGATGTCGACGCCTCCTATGACGGCGAGATCAACCCGCAGACGGTCGTGGACTACAACACACCGCCTTAAGGGGCCTTCGACAGCATCCAGTTGAGCGTGCCGCGCCAGTCGGTCATGCGGATCGGCGTACCGTGCGTGCCGGTCTCGAAGCGGACAAAGTGGGCCGGATAGGTCTTCGATTTGGCCAGGATCGCACGGAAGAAGGCCTCCTGTTTCTCGACTGGAAACACTGGGTCCTTGCTGCCTTGGCCAAAGAAGACCGGAATACGGCGCTTGAAGGCCGGGCTCGAGAAGAAACTTTCATCCCACAGCGAACCGAGCAGCAGCAGCCCGCCGATGCGGCCGCCAGTATCCTTGCGGACGGCTAGCTTCCAGCACAGTGCGCCGCCCATCGAGCCGCAGGCGACGAAGATCTTCGCGCCCGGCGACCGTTCGGCATAGTGGCCGATCAGCGCGGCGATCTGGGCAGCACCTGTGTCGCCGAAATCGGAAAAGTCCGGTGACAGATAGAGGCCGCCATTGCCGGCCATCAGGTTCTTGATGCGGTTGAAATTGCCGCCGAAGGTGAAATCGTCGACGCCCTGCTTACGGCTGCCGCCCTGCCCGTGGAGATAGAGCACGATGATGCCGGCGCCTTGTGTGCGACCGACGGCGGCGTGGCGGATATTGCCGGCGTCGGTCTTCAGCAGCAGATCCTGCTGCACCTTGCGCACACCGGTGTCGACATACTGCGCCTGCGCGCGGCGCTCCGGCACTTTGTCGCGGGCGTTGATATCGCGCAGCTCGCGATAGTCGACGACTGTATAGGCACCCTCGGAAGAGAGGATGGCCGGATAGGCGAACAGATCGTCTTTGAAGGGCTTTAATTCGACGGCATCGGCGTAAGCGGCGGCACAAAAAACAAACGTTGCAGTCAAAAGGGCGTAGAGATTTACGAATACCCCAAGGGGTGCGACGGTACGAATAGCCATCCCTCAGGCATGCGTTTTTCGGCCCCGGTTTGTCAATCCTGCAGCACGCCGCCGGCGCCTGCCAGCGCCTCGGGGGTGTCGACATCGATGGACGCTGCCTTGCCGATCTCGACATCGATGACATCGAGCCCTTCGGCCTCGACCAGATGGCGCGCGCCGGTATCGCCTTCGAGATGAGCGATCGCCGCAAACAGCGAACGCGGCAGCAACACAGGGTTGCCTCGCTTTCCCTCATGCGACGCGCGCACGACCGATCGGCCCTCGAATTTGCGGAATGCATCGATCAGCCTGTCGAGGTCGGCTGACGCGATGCCAGGCATGTCGCCAAGCACGATCATGGCGCCGGCAGCATCGCCGCTGACCCGCGCGATGCCGGCCTTCAGCGATGAAGACAGGCCCTCGGCGAAATCCGGATTATCAGCGAAAGTCACATCCAGTCCCGACAACGCGGCGCGTACACGCTCGCGCTGATGGCCGGTGACGACGACGGTGCCCGAAGCTTTGGAGCCGAGCGCGCGCTCGGCGCTGCGGCGCACCAGCGGCTGGCCGTCGAACAGTGCCAGCAGCTTGTTCGGGCCGCCCATGCGGCTGGAGCGGCCGGCGGCCAGCAGCACGATATCGACCTTCAACTCGGCACTCTCAGACTTTGGCGCCGGCAGCGGCTCGCGCGGCTGTGGCCGGGTCGGGATTTCCATCAACAGACCGCCGACACCCATGCCGGCAATATCCTTGGCCGTCACGTCGAGACCGGCGATCAACCTGTCGAGAACCCAGTCGAAGCCGTTCTCCTTGGGGCTGCGGGCGCAGCCCGGCGCGCCGATGACGCGCTTGCCGGCAAGCGCGCCGAGCACCAGGAGATTTCCGGGATCGACCGGCATGCCGGCGCGAGTGACGGTGCCGCCGGCCTTCTCGATCGCTGCCGGGATGACGTCGCCAAAATCGCTCATCGCCGATGCGCCGAAGATCACCACAATATCGTTGTCGCGCGCCAGCGAGCCCGCAGCCTCCGCAACGGCGCCAATTTCGTGCGGCGTGCGGCGCTCGGCCGCCAGCCGGCCACCCGAGCGCGCAAGACGGGCTTCGGTGACCCGCAATGTCTTGTCGAGCACACTCGGCTTGATGCCGGGCAGAACCGTCTGGATGACGCCGACACGCACCGGCTGATAGGCATTGACGGCAAAGATCTCGCCGCTGGCGCAGATCCTTGCCACCGCATCGACCAGGGCGGAAGCAACGGCGAAGGGAATGATCTTCACGGTTGCGACCATCTGGCCGTTTTCGACCGGTGCGTGCTGCGCCAGCGTGGCGATGGTGATGGTCGGATCGACGGCGTTGATGGCGTTGATCATCGCGGCATCGACCGTGAAGATACCGGCCGCCCGGGCGTGTAGATTAACCCGGCCGGTCGCGGCGGGCTTCGCCTCGACATTGCGATGGATCATGCTTTCGGCGATCTTTTCGGCGGCAGCGTCCTCGCTCAAATCATCGGGAGCAAGAATAGCCGCGACAACCTCCGAAATCCCTGCTGACTTGAGCAAAGACACATCCTCGGCGCTCAGCCTGTGTGCCTTGCGCAAGCGCCGTTCTCCGGCCGTGGTGGCATGCGCCAGCACTGCGCCTTCGGCCGTATCTACGGGGATTGGCCCAAACTTCACGCCACCGCGTCCTTGGATTCGAGGCCGCGTGAACGAAACGCCTGGATCGCTTGCGCCAACACCGCCACAGCTATTTCGGCCGGGCTCGCCGCACCGATATCGAGACCGATCGGCGCGTGGATGCGCGCGATCTGGTCGGCGGTCGCGCCCAATGCCAGCAGGCGTTCGACCCGCTTCGCATGGGTCTTGCGGCTGCCGAGCGCCCCGACATAGAAGCAGTTGGCGTCGAGCGCCGCCTTCAGCGCGAAATCGTCGATCTTCGGATCATGGGTGACGGCGGCCAGCGCCGTAAAGCTGTCGAGCGGCTGGCGCTTCAGGATATCCTCCGGCCATTCGGCATGCAGCGCGACATCGGGAAAGCGGTCTGCGGTGGCAAAGGCCGTGCGCGGATCGACGATCTCCACCGGGTAGCCGGCGATCCTGGCCATCGGCGCCAGTGCCTGGCTGATATGGACTGCGCCGATCACCACCAGGCGCGGCTGCGGCAGGTAGGCGTTGAGGAAGAAGGTTCGCCCTTCCGCCTCGACCGACCCGGAATTGCCTGATCGAAACGCCTTGGCGATCGCAGCGCCCAATTCGCCGGCCACCTGATCGCCCTCCCGCACGATGCGATCGCGGCCATCGCCGAGATCGGTGACCAGGATCACCGCGCGGCGGGCGCGGCGTTCGGCGTTGAGTGTTTTCAGCGCATACGGATCCATAGTGCTGGCCTAACCCAATCGCTCGACATAGACCTTGATGCGGCCACCGCAGGACAGGCCGACCTGCCAGGCGGTTTCGTCGGCGACGCCGAACTCCAGCATCTTGGCCTTGCCGCTGTCGATGACGTCGACCGCCTCGGTGACCACCGCGCCTTCGACGCAGCCACCAGAGACGGAGCCGTGGAAATTGCCGTCCGCGTCGATGACAAGGTGGCTACCGACCGGGCGCGGCGCCGAGCCCCAGGTCTCGACCACGGTGGCAATCGCGACATCCTTGCCGTCTTTCATCCAGCCTTCCGCGATGATCAGCGGATCGCGGGCCTCATCGAGATAAATGCTGTTTTCCATCACCGTTTCTCCCGGAGAAAACATATGACTATGCGGCGTCTCTCGCGCCACCCTCAATCCATCTGCGTGGGTCGACGGAGCGCGCCGAAGTCTTGTCCAGCGATGCGCACAGGTCGGCGAGCGCATCGAGATTGTGCACCGAGCGAAATTCGTCGACATGCGGCAGCATCGCCTTGACGCCGCGGGCGCGCGCCTCGAAGCCGTCGAAGCGCAGCAGCGGGTTCAGCCAGATCAGCCGCCGGCAGGACTTGCGCAGGCGCTCCATTTCCTCCGACAGGCCGGCAACGTCGTCGCGCTCCAGCCCGTCGGTGATCAGGAGAACCACCGCACCCTGCCCCAGCACACGCCGCGACCACAGCCGGTTGAATTCGCCCATCGTATCGCCGATGCGGGTGCCGCCCGACCAGTCCATCACCGCCGCCGAACAGTCGGCGAGTGCTGCGTCTGGATCGCGATGGCGCATCTGCCGCGTCAGATTTGTCAGCCTGGTGCCGAAAACGAAGGCGTGCACGCGCCGGCGCTTTTCGGTCAGCGCATGCAGAAAATGCAGGAAGATGCGCGTGTACTGGCTCATCGAACCGGAAATATCGGCAAGCACGACCAGCGGCGGGTGAACCTCGCGGGCTGAACGGAATTTCGGCAGGATCAATTCGCCGCCGGTGCGCGCAGCGGAACGCATCATGGCGCGCGGATCGATACGGCGACCATGCGCATTGGACTTGAAGCGGCGTGTCCTGACCATGTCGAAGGGCAGCCGCAACTCGGCGATCGCCTTCTTGGCGTCGATCATCTCGGCGGCGTTCATCTGGGCAAAATCCTTGCCCCTCAGCACCTCGTTGCCGGAAAATGTGAAGCGGGCGTCGACCTCGATCTCGGGGATTTCCTGCACCGGCTGGTTCTTCTGGTGGCCTTCGAACATCGCCTGGCTGACGCGGTTTTCCGCAGCCCGCGGCTTTTGCTTCTCTCTGACATCAGGCGCCACCGGCGAAAACATCGCCAGCAACTTTTCGATCAGTTCGTGCGATTTCCAGAACAGCCGGAAGGTTTCGTCGAAGGTGGGGTGATCTTCGTGCCGCGATACCAGCACGGCATGCAGCGTCCAGTAGAAATCGTCGCGGGAACCGATGCCGGCGGCCAGCACCGCCTCGATGGCATCCTTGACCGAGGCCGGGCCGACCCGCATGCCGGCCTTGCGCAAGGTGCGGGCGAAATAGACGATGTTATCGGCGATCCGCCCGTCCGGCGTTGCCTCTTTCGGTTCGGGACGCAGCGTTGCCATCGCCCTACTCCGCCGCCGAAAGCTCGGCCTTCACCTCGTTGAGGATGCGCCGGCTTTCGCCCTGCTCGATACGGGCAATGTCGTCCTGGTATTTCAGCAGCACGCCGATCGTGTCGGAAACGGTTTCCGGATCGAGCGCCACCTTGTCGAGTTCGGTCAGCGCGCCGGCCCAGTCGATGGTCTCGGCCACACCTGGCACCTTGAACAGTTCGATCTGGCGCAGCTTCTGGATGAACGAAACCACCTCGGCCGACAGCCGGCTGTTGGCCTGCGGCACTTTCCGGCGCACGATTTCCAGCTCGCGCTCGGCATTCGGATAGTCGACCCAGTGATAGAGACAGCGCCGCTTCAGCGCGTCGTGGATCTCGCGGGTGCGGTTGGTGGTGATGATGACGATCGGCGGCTCCTCCGCCTTGATCGTGCCGAGCTCGGGCACCGTGACCTGGAAGTCGGAGAGGATTTCGAGCAGGAACGCCTCGAAGGCCTCATCGGTGCGGTCGAGCTCGTCGATCAGGAAGACCGGGGCGGCGCCCGCCTTGCCGGTCAGCGCGTCGAGCACCGGGCGGCGGATCAGGTATTTTTCGGAAAAGACGTTGCGCTCCATGTCGGAGCGGTCAACCTTGCCGGCCGCCTCCTCCATGCGGATCTCGATCATCTGCGCGGCATAATTCCACTCGTAGACGGCCGAAGAGACATCAAGGCCTTCATAGCATTGCAGGCGGATCAGCCGGCGGCCGAGCGCTTGCGCCAGCACCTTGGCGATCTCGGTCTTGCCGACGCCGGCCTCGCCCTCGAGGAACAGCGGCCGTTTCATGCGCAGCGACAAGAACAGCACGGTCGCCAGCGACCGGTCCGCCACATAGTCCGCGCCGGTCAGGAGATCGAGCGTCTCATCGATCGTCCGCGGCGTAGGGGGTGGTTTCAACCCGGTCATTCTCTCTCCGTGCGTGCGGCCCATCCAGAGCCTCTACAGAGCGTGATAGCCGCGGTCGTGATAGATCAGCGGCCGCAAATTATCGCCGATACGCAGGCCTGTCACCTTGCCAAAAAGCACACGGTGGGTGGCCAGATCCTTGGTATCGATCAGTTCGCAGTCGAACACGGCAAGCGCGCCCTTCAGTGTCGGCGCGCCGGTCGAGATCATATCCCACTCGCCGAGCGCGAAGCGTTCCTCGACGGGCAGGCCGGTGAGGCCGGAAAAGCCGACCGACAGCGCCTCCTGGTCCGAAGCCAGCGCGTTCAAGGCGAACCTGCCATTCTTCACGAACGGCTCGTTCTTGGGATTTTCGCGATTGAGGCAGACCAGGATGGTCGGCGGCGTGTCCGACACCGAACAGGCTGCAATGACAGTCGCACCGCGCCTGCCGGCGGAACCATCGGTGGTGACCACATGGACGTGGCCGGCAAAATGGGCCATCGCGTCGCGATAGGCCTGCGGCCCTATGTCGTTCTTCTTCAGCACCGGCGATTTCCATTGGTTTGAAGCGAGATGAACCCAACCGTTATATATGGCGGCATATTGCATGCCACAAGCGAAGTGGTTGACATGCATCCTGAATTTCGCGTGTTGCGTGAAAGCTGACCAGCCTTTAGGTCTTGGCAGGAAGTGGCGCCGGCAAACACGCGACCGGCGCGGAGGAATTCTTCGCTCGCATGCGACCCCGGACAAAAGGCACGACAACGACAATAGCGGTGCTGGCCTGGCTGTCTCTCGCCGGTAACGCGAACGCTGAGACGCTGCTGGTCGGTGTCGCGGCACCACTGTCCGGGCCGTCGGCGACCCTCGGCAAGCAGATCGAGGCGGGCGCCGGCCTGGCGGCAGCGGCGAACGGTGCTCAACTCAAGGTTGTTGACGACGCCTGCACGGCCGATGGCGGGGCTGCCGCGGCGAGGGAATTCGTTGCGTCGAAAGTCGGCGTGGTCGTCGGCTTCCTCTGCACCGAGGCGATCGAGGCGGCACTGCCGATCCTGAAAGACGCCAACATACCGGTCATCACCGTCGGCGTGCGCACCGAAAGCCTGACCGACCGGCGCGCCAAGACCGGCTGGCCGATCTTTCGGCTTGGGCCGCGTGGCGATGACGAGCGCAACGCCGTCGCCATCAATCTCACCCGCCAATGGCAGAACGAGCTGTTCGCCATCATCGACGACGGCACGATTTACGGCCGCGAAATCGCCGAGACGCTTCGGGCGGCAGCCGAGCAGGCGGCGCTGAAACCGGTGTTCGTCGACACATTCAGGCCGCAGCTCGGCAACCAGATCGGGCTGATCGGGCGGCTGAGGAAGGCCGGCGCAACGCATGTCTTCGCCGGCGGCGACGGCGAAGACATCGCCATCATGGGCCGCGACGCCGGCCAGCTCGACGCCGGCATCATTTTTGCCGGCGGCGAAGCGCTGCGCACAGCGCCCGGCGACGTGCCTTACGCCACGGGCACGCTGATGTTTGCGCCGCCCGAATGGGCCGATGTCGCCGACTCCGAGGTGCTCGAAAGCTTTGCCGCACAAAAGATCGTGCCGGAGGGCTACACGCTGCCGGCCTATGCGGCGGTCGAGATCGCCAAGGCGGCGACGGCCGAAACCTCCGGCAAGCCACTGGCCGATGCGCTCGCCGCGCATGACTTCAGTACCGCGATCGGGCCGATCCGCTTTGACGGCAAGGGCGACTTGACCGAAAACCTTTATCGGGTCTTCCGTTTCAACGGCGCAAATTTCGTGCCGGCGGAGGCCAAATGATGTTTCGCACCGGGCCGCGCAATCTCATCACCGATGTCGCCGGACTGCGTGTCGGCAACGCTTCCGATGCGAGGCTGAAGTCCGGGGTGACCACCATCGTCTGCGACGAGCCGGCAGTGGCCGGTGTGCAGATCCTGGGCGGTGCGCCGGGCACCCGCGAGACCGACCTGCTCGAGCCGCACAATTCAATCGAGGCGATCCATGCCGTGGTGCTTTCGGGCGGCTCGGCGTTCGGTCTCGATGCCGCCTCCGGCGTGCAGGCGGCACTGCGCGAAAACGGCATCGGCGTGGAGGTCGGCGGCTTTCGCGTGCCGATCGTGCCGGCGGCGATCTTGTTCGACCTGCGCAACGGCGGCGACAAGGACTGGGGCCGCTATCCGCCCTACCGCGATCTCGGCTATGAGGCGGCACAGGCAGTCGGCATCGATTTTCCGCTCGGCACGGTCGGCGCGGGCACCGGTGCCCTGAGTTCCGGCCTCAAGGGCGGCCTCGGATCGGCCTCGACGATGCTCGACAGCGGCGTCACCATCGGCGCACTCGCCGCCGTCAATCCGACCGGCTCGGTGACGATCGCCCGAAGCAGGCACTTCTGGGCAGCGCCCTTCGAGATCGGCGACGAGTTCGGCGGGCTTGGTTATCCCGCGCCGATGCCGGCGGACGCGAAAAGGATCCTGCTGAAATTTCGCGACAAGCACGTCGGAGGCAACACGACCATCGCCGTCATCGCCACGGACGCCCTTCTCACCAAGGCCGCCGCAAAACGCCTGGCGATATCAGCGCATGACGGCTTCGTGCGCGCCATTTGGCCGACACATACGCCGGCCGACGGCGATCTGGTTTTCGCGCTGGCGACCGGCAAGAGCGGCATCGAGCTCGCGCCCAACGACGCCATCGAGCTTTACGCCGCGGCCGGCGCCACCATGGCGCGCGCCATCAGCCGCGGCGTCTTTGCCGCAACGCCCGCCGATGGCGATCTGTTTCCGGTTTGGTCGTCGCGCTGAATGCGGGCTGCCGTGGCCCGTCATCAGGTGGGGTCGGATTTTTCCTCCTCGAACGTGACCGCGACATCCGAATTTGCCGACAGCCGCACTTTCTGGCCCTCGACTTCGGCGACGAGGCTGAGCGGAATGAAGTGGTGATGCCCCCTGTGGGCGCCCTCGCCGCTGTCGCGCTTGGTCAGCTTGATTCGTTGTCCCTCAACTTTGTCGACAGTGCCGACATGGACGCCGTCGGCGCCGATCACTTCCATATGTTCGCGAATGGTGGCTGCATCGGTCATTGTGGGTTCTCCATTAGAGCGCCGCGCGTCCTTTTGGACGCGCAAAGGACGCCCTAACACTTTAAATCAACGCATCGTACTTTCCGAAAATCGATTCCGATTTTCGGGTCGATGCGGTGAAGCTGCCAACATAAACAAATGACGGCACGATTGGATGCATCGGATTGCGTCTCAGAGGGCACGACGTTTTGACGATGTCGTGATAGTGATCGAAACAACGCTGGCTGCTCAAACGGAAATCCGATGCGAATTCTCGTCCTGTTTGCTGTGTCCTTCCTTGCCCAGTTTGCAACTTCGCTCGCCGCGCATGCCGGCGATGTTGCCGAGCTTGAAATCCTCGGCTTCACCGGGGATGGCGGCGCCTTCGCCTTCGAGGAGTACGGTGTCCAGGACGGGTCGGGGTTTCCCTATGCCAATCGCTATTACATCAACACCGCCGACGACAGTTTTCTCAAGGGCACACCGATCAGGGTGCGGCTTGACGACGAGAACGCAACGCTCGACGCGGCGCGTCTTGCAGCCCGGCAGAAAGGTGAAGCTATCATCAAACAGGCGGAATTGACGGCGAATCGCGGCATCACCGCCGGCTCCAACCCGGTGACCGAGCTTTCGGCCGATCCGTTCCGCATGGTGGTCAACCCGCGGCCGATCTTTTCGCCGGTCGATGATCCGCTCGAGTTCCGACTCGACGAGATCGGCATGAACGATACCGAAACCTGCCAAAACCTTGGCGAGATCAACGGCTTTCGGCTGTTGCGCATCGAGGCGAAAGGCGGCGGCAAGACTGAACTCCTGCACGAAGACAAGTCGATCCCCAAAAGCAGAGGCTGCCCGAAAGGCTATCGAATCGGCGCGGTGCAGACATTTTCCATGCAGGGCCTCAGCGCCTATGCCGTGCTGATCGCGGTGCGCCAGTACGGCTTCGAAGGGCCTGACTATCGCTGGATCGCCGTGACCGGCCGGCTGTGACGTCGCTCCCCGCCATACGCAACGGCGTCCTGGTTCGCATCCGCAAGGCCTTGCCGTCGCCGTCCGCCGCAGTTTGCGGCGCCCTGCTGTGGGCCGCCGCGATGGGCGCCAGCGCACTTGTCAATCTGCTGCTGGATGACTGGGTGACCCCGGCAAATATCCGCTTCGTCTCGTTGCTCTATGCGGCGGGCGGTGCGCTGGCCTTTCCGGTTGGCCTGTTCCTGGCGCGGCTCGTCTCGCTCGGGCGGCATTGGCAAGTGGCCTTGGCGGCCGCGTTTGTCTGCCTTCTTGCCACCACGATCGGCTTCACCGGTGGGCTCTTTGCGCTGCAATACCGTTCCTACTATGCCCAGTGGCATGAACCTGCACTGACCATTGGCTGGTCCATCCAGTTCGTGCACACCATGGCAACGGCGTTCTATCAATTCATCGTGCTGGGTATCCGGCTTTATTTTCCGCTCGGTTTCATCGCGCTTGCTCTCGCCAGCATCTGGTTTGCGCGGCAGCAGCGTTGAGCATTTTGTCTGCCTCTGTTACGACGCGGGCGAACGCCCTCGCAAGTCAGGACTGACCGATGATCCCTCGCTACTCCCGGCCGGAAATGGTGGCCATCTGGTCGCCCGAAACCCGGTTCCGCATCTGGTTCGAGATCGAGGCCTACGCTTGCGACGCGCTGGCCGAGCTCGGCGTGATCCCGAAGGAGGCCGCCAAAACGATCTGGGAAAAAGGCGGAGCCGCCAGGTTCGACGTCGAGGCGATCGACGAGATCGAGCGCGTCACCAAGCACGACGTCATCGCCTTCCTCACCCACCTCGGCGAATTCGTCGGTCCGGACGCCCGCTTCATTCATCAGGGCATGACCTCCTCGGACGTTCTCGACACCTGCTTTGCCGTGCAGCTCACCCGCGCCAGCGACATCCTTCTGGCCGACATCGACGGCCTGCTTGCGGCGCTCAAGCACCGCGCCTTCGAACACAAGGACACCGTCACCATCGGTCGCAGTCACGGCATCCATGCCGAGCCGACCACCTTCGGCGTGAAGCTGGCGCAGGCTTATGCCGAATTCTCGCGCTGCCGCGAGCGGCTGGTGCACGCGCGCGAGGATATTGGGACATGCGCCATATCAGGTGCAGTCGGCAGCTTCGCCAATATCGATCCCTATGTCGAAGAACATGTGGCGAAGCAACTCGGATTGAAGCCGGAGCCGGTGTCGACGCAGGTGATCCCGCGCGACCGCCATGCGATGTTCTTTGCGACGCTCGCTGTCATCGCCTCGTCGATCGAACGGCTGGCGACGGAAATCCGCCATCTGCAGCGCACCGAGGTGCTGGAGGCCGAAGAGTATTTTTCGCCCGGGCAAAAGGGCTCGTCAGCGATGCCGCACAAGCGTAACCCGGTGCTGACCGAAAACCTCACCGGGCTTGCGCGCATGGTGCGTTCGTTCGCGCTGCCGGCGATGGAGAACGTGGCGCTCTGGCATGAGCGCGACATTTCGCATTCGTCGGTCGAGCGCATGATTGGCCCGGATGCGACTGTGACGCTCGATTTCGCGCTATCGCGGCTGACCAGTGTCATCGACAGATTGCTCGTCTATCCCGACAACATGCTGAAGAACATGAACAAGTTCCGCGGCCTCGTGCATTCGCAGCGTGTGCTGCTGGCTCTGACCCAGGCCGGCGTCAGCCGTGAGGACGCCTACCGGCTGGTGCAGCGAAACGCCATGAAGGTATGGGAGCAAGGCGCTGATTTCCTTGATGAACTTTTGGCCGACAAGGAGGTCACCGCAGCCTTGCCCGAGGCCGAAATTCGTGAAAAATTCGACCTTGGCTATCATACCAAGCATGTCGACACGATCTTCAAACGGGTGTTCGGAGAAGCGTGAGGCCACGCGGTTTTGACCGGTCCCAGCCGGCGGTTCCAAGCTGGAGCACCCCTCATCGGACCGCGGAGCCTGTCCTCGGGCTTTCCGAAGGCAAGACCCGTGGCGGCCACCTTCTCCCACAAACAAGGGGAGAAGGTAAGACGGCCTCGACCTCGCCGCACCGTCAGGTTCGAATAATCAAGCCTTGCCGGGAACGGTCCTGATCACCGTTCCCCACGGGTCCTCGCGCGTCGCTGCATCAGTCACATTGTCGGACCGCATTTCGACCCAGGCGAGGCCGGACCGGGAAGGATCGCGACGGCCGGCGCCGGCGCTCTGCCACGAATTGGCGCCGATGTGGTGGTGGTAGCCGCCTGATGACAGGAACACCGCCGCGCCACCATATTTCGCCATGGTATCGAAGCCGAATTCCTGGTGCCACCAGGCCTCGGCGTCTTCCGGCCGTCCGACGCGCAGATGGACATGGCCGATGATGCTGTTGTCCGGCATGCCCTGCCAGGCGGCATCGCCGGCCGGCACGTCGGCGACGACCGACGAAATGTTGAGCCGTTCGGTCGCCATCGCTATCTTGTCACCATTCCACTTCCAGTCCTCATGGCGGCGGTCGGAATAGATCTCGATGCCGTTGCCTTCGGGATCGTTCAGGTAGAGCGCCTCGCTGACCAGATGGTCGGAAGCGCCGTCGATGCCGATATTGTTGGCGATGGCGTGGTTGATCCAGCGCCCGAGGTCGGCCCGGCTGGGCAGCAGGAAGGCAGTATGAAACAGGCCGGCGCTGCGCGGATCGTCAGGCTTCGCCGCTGCATCCGCTTCGATGTCGAGCAAGGGACGATTGGCGGCGCCCAGCGTGATAGTGCCCCCGGCGCGGCTCAGTTCCCGCAGACCGACGACGTTGCGATAATAGGCAGCGAGATTTTCGGCATCGCGCGCGCGCAACCCGACTCGGGCAACACTGACCGGGGTCGTGGCGGCAAAGGGCAGTTCGCTCATGAAAGTCTCCGTTTGGGCGGCCTTCGACGAAATCCCCAAAACCAGGAGCCCGGCGCTACCTACCATTGTTCGTCGTGTCAGTTCCAAATCCCGGGTCTCATGTACACGGCAGTTTCCTCTCCCGATGACAGATCGTCGATCGCGATCGTTCACACAAGACGGCAAGAAGCGAACATGGTGTTCACTATTTGTGAGTATTGCACGGGTCAGACCCAGTTTTGCGCATGATCTTGTCCAAAAACCGCTTCACACCTTTTGGGATCATGCGCGGTTGCACGAAACCGTGTCCCTCGCTACATGCGCGCCATGAAAGTCAGGGATGCAGACATTCTCATCGTGCCGGGCTACACCAATTCCGGTCCCGACCATTGGCAGAGCCGCTGGCAATCGAAATTGTCGACGGCGCGGCGCGTCGAGCAGGCGGAATGGTCGAAGCCAGTGCGCGAAGACTGGACGGCGAGCGTGGCGAAGGCGGTCAACGAGGCCGAGCGACCGGTCGTCATCGTCGCGCACTCACTCGGCGTCGCTGCCGTGATCCAGGCAATGCCGCAGTTCCAGCGTCCGGTCGCCGGAGCCTTCTTCGTGGCGCCGCCCGACGTCGCCAACCCAGAGATAAAACCCAGGCACCTGATGACCTTCGGACCTTATCCGCGCGAGCCGCTGGCATTTCCCTCGGTGGTGATCGCCAGCCGCAACGACCCGTTCTGCACCTTCGAGGTGGCCGAGGACATTGCCGGCGCCTGGGGCTCGCTGTTCATCGACGCCGGCGAGGCCGGACATCTCAACGCCGATGCCGGCTTCGGCCCGTGGCCGGAAGGCTCGATGACTTTTGCGAAATTCCTGACCGACCTTTAGGGGCCTATCGAGTCCCTCACGCTCTTCAGCAGGGTCTTTGCCCCCAGGCCGATCAGCGCATGCTCGGAGCCCATCGCCAGCAGCCGGTAGCCCATCGACACCACACGGCCGGCGATGGCCGGCTCGATGACGTAGATCGCGGCATGCTTGCCGGCCTTGCGCGTCCGCTCGGCGATCGAGGCGACTGTTTCCATCATGCTTTCGAGCGTCGAGTTGACGGCGGCGCCGTTCGACCAGGCAATCGAAAAATCCGATGGGCCTAGGAAGATGCCGTCGATACCCGGCGTGTCGAGGATGCCGTCGAGTGCATCGAGCGCGGCGCGCGTCTCGACCATGGCGAAGGCCATGGTGCGCGCGTTGCTGTCGCGCAGCCAGTCGGCATAGTCGCCCTTGCCATGACGCGGAAAGGCATAAGTCGGGCCCCAGGAGCGCTCGCCGAGCGGCGGATACTTCATGGCGGCAGCGAACAGCCTGGCATCCGCCACCGAATTCACCATCGGCGCAATCACCGCCTCGGCGCCGAAATCGAGCGCGCGGCTGGCCATGTCGAAGCGGCCAACCGGAATGCGCACCAGCGCCGGTTTGTTGGCGGCCAGCACCGGCCCAAGGCCGCGCAGCACGCTGTCCTCATGATGTCCGCCATGCTGCATGTCGAGCGTGACGGCATCGAACCCCTGTCTGGCAAGAATCTCGACCGTCAGGGCATCAGGCACGCCGGACCATGCGGTGCACAAGGTTTCATCGGCCGCAAGGCGTGACTTGAGGGACATGGGCGCCTTCCTTATTCGACCTCGCATCGGCCCAAAATCGCCGACAAAGTCGGCCCGACGCGAGGAGTCAAAGTTTTAGAGCGTACTTTCCGAATGGATGCACGTCGCTCTAATGCAGTTCAGCCGGAAACAGCTGCAAAGGCAAAGAAAAACCGCCCGGAGGGGCGAGGCGGTCGATTGGTCCAGCGTGTCGATTGGCTAAGAGCAAAGGGTCAGGTGTTCTTGATCTGCTCGATTGCCTGCGCCATCAGATCGTCCATGGTGCGGCGAATCTGGTGGTCCGACTGGACGACCCCGGCTTCGTCGAAATCCTTGCGGATCTTGCGGAAAACGTCGTGGTCGCCGGCTTCCTCGATATCGGCGAGGACGACCTGGCTGGCATAGGCTTCGGCGTCGGCCCCGGCCTTGCCGAGCTTTTCGGCGGCCCACAGGCCGAGCGCCTTGTTGCGGCGGGCCGCAGCCTTGAACCGGAGTTCCTCGTCGATTACGAACTTGCGCTCGAAGCCCTCCTCGCGATCTTTCATGCTGCTCATGGCATCCCTCCGGTCAAATCCGATTTGGTTGGCAGTCGAAATATGTGTCTTGCCCAGCACAAACCAAAAGGCCGCGGGCCGGTCAATATGCTACATCACTTGCTGCGCTGCGGCATTTCATTCCGGAAAGCGGTGATTGAAAGGATTTGCCGATTGAGCAAACACTGCGATTGGGATAGACACCGGCATTGAACCCCTACCGTTGCCGCACTAATTTAGGCGTACGGACAGGAACTGGTCGCTTGCCGCCTGCCCGGAAATCCAGAGAAAAGATCAGATGAAAAATCGCCGCCGCATTTATGAAGGCAAGGCCAAGATCCTCTATGAGGGCCCTGAGCCGGGAACACTGATCCAGTTCTTCAAGGACGACGCGACCGCTTTCAACAAGAAGAAGCACGAAATCGTCGATGGCAAGGGCGTGCTCAACAACCGCA
Organism: Mesorhizobium sp. WSM4816; assembly: GCF_055811535.1. Classification (NCBI taxonomy): domain Bacteria; kingdom Pseudomonadati; phylum Pseudomonadota; class Alphaproteobacteria; order Hyphomicrobiales; family Phyllobacteriaceae; genus Mesorhizobium; species Mesorhizobium sp. WSM4816. Next base: position 70,086 of record NZ_JBVVQR010000016.1, read on the forward strand.
TTTCCGAGCACATCTTCAACCATCTCAACCGGATGGGCATTCCGACCCATTTCATCCGCCGGCTCAACATGCGCGAGCAGCTGATCAAGGAAGTCGAGATCATCCCGCTCGAGGTGGTCGTGCGCAATGTCGCCGCCGGCTCGCTAGCCAAGCGTCTCGGCATCGAGGAAGGCACCGTGCTGCCGCGCTCGATCATCGAATTCTATTACAAGGCCGATGCGCTCGACGACCCAATGGTGTCTGAAGAGCACATCACCGCTTTCGGCTGGGCAAGCCCGCAGGAGATCGACGACGTCATGGCGCTGGCCATCCGCGTCAACGACTTCCTCTCCGGCTTGTTCATGGGCGTCGGCATCCAGCTTGTCGACTTCAAGATCGAATGTGGCCGGCTGTTCGAAGGCGACATGATGCGCATCGTCGTTGCCGACGAGATCTCGCCGGACTCGTGCCGTCTGTGGGACGTGGCGACCCAGGACAAGCTCGACAAGGATCGATTCCGCCGCGACATGGGCGGTCTGGTCGAAGCCTATCAGGAAGTCGCCCGCCGCCTCGGCATCATGAACGAGAACGAGCCGCCGCGTCCCGCCGGGCCGGTGCTCGTCGCCTCGACCGATGGCCTCAAAGGCAAGCCGCACTGAGATTTCTTGCCGCTCAACACGTCGAACAGGAGCATGTCCAGCGTGATCAAGGCCCGCATTACCGTCACTCTCAAGAACGGCGTGCTCGACCCGCAAGGCAAGGCGATCGAACACGCATTGTCCGGGATGGGCTTTGACGGCGTCGGCCAGGTTCGGCAGGGCAAGGTTTTCGACGTCGAGCTTGCTGAGAGCGACAAGGCCAAGGCCGAAGCCGATCTCAAAGCCATGTGCGACAAGCTTCTGGCGAATACGGTGATTGAGAACTATAGTGTGGCCATTACCTGAGGTTGTGCCGGAGGGCAGATGGCCGAGATTGATGGAAGCTTGATATTTGAAGTCCTCAAGTCCATTCAGTCGCGTCTGGACAGGATGGATTTGACGCTCGGGGAGGTAAAGTCCGAGCTTGGCTCTATCCGCGGCCATCTCATCGCCACCGAGGGCGACGTGAAGAACATTTATGGCGTGCTGGCTCGCCAGGACGAGCGCCTGGAACATATTGAACGCCGCTTAGACCTGCGCGAGCTTGCCGAAGCCCAGAGGCCTTACGAACCGAAATGAAATCAGCCGTTGTTCTTCTCCCGGGCCTCAACCGTGACCGCGACATGATCGCGGCGCTGACCAAAATTTCGGGAACGCCGCCGGTCACCGTCTGGCAGACCGACACCGAAATCCCCGATGTCGATCTGATCGCCATTCCCGGCGGCTTCTCCTTCGGCGATTACCTGCGCTGCGGCGCCATTGCCGCGCGCATGCCGGTGATGCGGGCGGTCGCCGAAAAGGCGGCCAAGGGCGTGATGGTCATCGGCGTCTGCAACGGCTTCCAGATCCTGGTCGAGGCCGGCCTCTTGCCGGGCGCCTTGATGCGCAACACGTCGCTGAAATTCGTCTGCCGACAGGTCAAGCTGCAGATCGCCAACGCCAACACAATGTTCACCCGCCGCTACCAGCCGGGCCAGATCATCCGCTCGCCGGTGGCGCATCATGACGGCAATTACTTTGCCGACGCCGAGACGCTGCGCAGGCTCGAAGGCGAAGGCCAAGTCGTGTTCCGCTATGCCGAAGGCACCAATCCCAACGGCTCGATCAACGACATTGCCGGCATCATCAACGGCCAGGGCAATGTGCTCGGCCTGATGCCGCATCCCGAGAACCTGATCGAAGCGGCGCATGGCGGCAGCGACGGCCGGGCGCTGTTCGAAAGCGCGCTTGGCATCGCCGCTTGATATCTTCAGCGTTCATCTTTTTTCCGAATTCGAAATAGGCGCCGCATGAGCCCGAGACAGACGATCGCCCGCCTCGCTCTTGTCGCCGCCGCCGGCCTTGTGCTCGCCTCCTGCCAGTCGAAGCCGAAGAGCGCGCCGGCGCCTTCTGGCAAGAGCGCGGCGCTGCTTGCCATGGAACAGGTGGCGATCGCCGCCCACAAATGCTGGATCGCCAGCAAGGATCCCGCCTTCAAGCCCTATCAGATGGCCAACGAGCTGAATTCGTTCACCGGCACGCCGCGCTTCCTGCTGGTCCCGGTCAAGCATTATGGCGGAAAGCCGTTGCTGGTCGTGCAGGCACAGGGCAATTCACGCCGGGTGGACGTGTACGGTCCGCTGATGGCCGAACCGCTCGGCGCACGCATCAGTTCTGACATTGCCCGCTGGCAGGCTGGCAATCCGGCCTGCGGTGCGGCTGCATAGGGAAGTGAGCCGCTGCCTGCAGTCGAAGCCGGCGTATTCTCAGTCCCAGAACGGCCTCAGACCCTCACGATGGGCGTCGGCACGCGAGATGCCGATATCCCTAAGCTGATCGTCGGTCATCTCCAGCAAGACCAGCCGGCTGCGCCGGCGGTCCAGCAGGTTGCCGATCCGGTTTGCGAGTGAATTGACCATTCGCACCAGGCGACGGACATAGCCTTGCCGGCCTGACGGGCGGGCTCCGGGCAACCCAGCTCTCATGTAACGGATTGTATCGATTGCAGCCATTTTCTTGCTACCAGAATTCGAGATTGTATCTATTTGTTGCGCGGTCACATATGTATTGACTCTCAAAACGGTGCAATATAGAAAATTGTCACCATGACAAATTGGCTTCCCGACCTTTCCGCCAGCTCCGGGCCGCTCTATCAGCGGCTTGCAGATTCCATCGAAACGGATATCGACCGTGGCGTAATTGCCGCCGGGGCAAAACTGCCGCCGCAGCGCGATCTGGCATATGACATCGACACGACCGTCGGCACGGTCGGCAGGGCCTACCAATTGTTGCGCGAGCGGGGCCTGGTGAGCGGCGAAGTCGGACGCGGAACCTATGTGCTTGGCCGGCATGACACCAAGACCGATCTGCTGGCGCCCGACCCGCAGGTGGAAGGCACGCGCTATATCGATGCGCCTCGCGGCAAACTGCGCTTCGACAGCACGGCTGCGCCTGATACCGGCCAGGGCGCCATTGTCGCCGATGTGCTTTCGCGCACGGCGCAGGAGCATCCGTACGAGATTTCAAGCTATACGCGGGATTTTCCCAACCGCTGGGTCGAGGCCGGCTGCAGCTGGCTGTCGCGAAATTCGTTTCGCCCAAGCCCCGATGGCATCGTTCCGACGCTCGGCACCCATGCCGCGGTTATGGCGGCGATTGCCGCGCTGACCACGCCCGGCGACTATATCGTCTTCGAGCACCTCACCTATTCGCAGATTTCTCGCAGCGCCGGCCTGATCGGCCGCCGCACCGCGCTGGTGACGTCGGACGCGGAAGGGCTCGATCCAGAGGATTTCGAGCGCGTCTGCGCGCAAAAACACCCGAAAATGATGTTCCTGATGCCGACGGCACAGAACCCCACACTGGTGACGCTGTCGGCGACGCGCCGCGAGGCCATCGCGCGCGTCGCGCGCGAATACAATGTCATCCTGATCGAGGACGATCTCTATGGCGATCTGACCGACGACCCGACGCCGCTCCTGGCCGAATATGCCCCCGAACGGACCATCGTTGCCGGCGGCCTGTCGAAATCGGTTGCGGCCGGCGTTCGCGGCGGCTGGCTCGCTTGTCCGCCGGCCTATCGCCACCGGATCCGGGTCGCTCACAAGATGCTGACGGGTGGCCTCCCCTTCCTGCTGGCGGAAGTGTGTAGCCGACTGGTTCTGTCCGGCCAGGCCAGCGAGATGCGCAAGCGCAGCATCGTCGAGATCAACGCGCGCGTGGCGATCGTGCGCGAGACACTAGCCGGGTTCGACTTCAACGCACTAGACAATGTGCCCTTCGTCTGGCTCACCCTGCCCGATCCATGGCTTTCCGGCACCTTCAAGAACGCCTGTCTCGAACATGGCGTGCTCATCGACGATGAGGACGAGTTCAAGGCCGGGCGTTCCGAGCAGGTTTTTCACGGCGTGCGGTTTGGCGTTTCACAGCCGGAGCGACGAGAGGACATCGCGGGCGGCGTCGGCGTGATCCGGCGGCTGCTGGACGAGGGCCGCGCCGGCTACGACAGTTTCTCCTGAACCGGCTTGAAACCGGCGGGCCGAATGGCGATCTTTCGCTACTTGCTGCACCGAGACCGTTTGGAAACTCTACTCTGGCGGCCATCTGGCGGCGTTTTCTGCGCTTCCGGTGCTCACGGACCTAAATGTCCGCTGCGCGCCGGTTCTCGAAACCACCACCATATGACTCGCCAGAGCGAATTTCGAAAACAGTCTTACCGCTTTCCATCGTTTTTCGTCGCTTGATGGGTGTATCGGCTGCAAAGCTTGCGATAAGACGGGACTCGATCCCAAGGACATAAATTGCCGCCCATGACCATTTCCAATTCCGTGCCGATCACTCCGGAACTCATTGCCGCGCACGGGCTGAAGCCCGACGAATATCAGCGCATCCTCGATCTGGTCGGGCGCGAGCCGAGCTTTACCGAGCTCGGCATCTTTTCGGCGATGTGGAACGAGCACTGCTCGTATAAATCCTCAAAAAAGTGGCTGCGCACGCTGCCCATCACCGGGCCGCAGGTCATCCAGGGCCCGGGCGAGAATGCCGGCGTGGTCGATATCGGCGACGGCGACTGCGTCGTCTTCAAGATGGAGAGCCACAACCACCCCTCCTTCATCGAGCCCTATCAGGGTGCGGCGACCGGCGTCGGCGGCATCCTGCGCGATGTCTTCACCATGGGCGCCCGGCCGATCGCGGCAATGAACGCGCTGCGCTTCGGCGCGCCGAACCATCCCAAGACCAGGCACCTGGTTGCCGGCGTCGTTGCCGGCGTCGGCGGCTACGGCAATTCCTTCGGCGTGCCGACGGTCGGCGGCGAAGTCAATTTCGACGCGCGCTACAATGGCAACATCCTGGTCAACGCCTTTGCGGCGGGGCTGGCCAAGACCGATGCGATCTTCTTGTCGGAAGCCAAGGGCGTCGGCCTGCCGGTCGTCTATCTCGGCGCCAAGACCGGCCGCGACGGTGTCGGCGGCGCCACCATGGCCTCGGCCGAATTCGACGACAGGATCGACGAGAAGCGGCCCACCGTTCAGGTCGGCGACCCGTTCACCGAAAAATGCCTGCTCGAAGCCTGCCTCGAACTGATGGCGTCCGGCGCTGTCATCGCCATCCAGGACATGGGTGCTGCCGGCCTCACCTGCTCGGCGGTCGAGATGGGCGCCAAGGGCGACCTCGGCATCGAGCTCGACCTCGACAAGGTGCCGGTGCGCGAGGAGCGCATGAGCGCCTATGAGATGATGCTGTCGGAGAGCCAGGAGCGCATGCTGATGGTGCTGCGCCCCGAAAAGGAAAAGCAAGCCGAGGCGATCTTCCACAAATGGGGTCTCGACTTCGCCATCGTCGGCAAGACAACCGACGATCTGCGCTTTCGCGTGCTGCACCAGGGCGACGAAGTCGCCAATCTGCCGATCAAGGACCTTGGCGACCAGGCGCCGGAATATGACCGTCCCTGGACCGAGCCGAAGAAGCCGGCGCCGCTGGCGGCCGGCGATGCACCGCAAGCGGATGTCGCCGAGGCGCTGCTGAAACTGCTTGGCGGGCCCGACCTGTCCTCGCGCCGCTGGGTATGGGAACAATACGACACGCTGATCCAGGGCAATTCGCTGCAGCTTCCCGGCGGCGATGCCGGCGTGGTGCGCGTCGAGGGCCATCCGACCAAGGCGCTCGCCTTCTCCTCCGACGTGACGCCGCGCTATTGCGAGGCCGACCCTTACGAGGGCGGCAAGCAGGCGGTGGCCGAATGCTGGCGCAATCTTACCGCCACCGGCGCGCTGCCGCTCGCGGCCACCGACAACCTCAATTTTGGTAATCCGGAACGACCCGAGATCATGGGCCAGTTGGTCGGCGCCGTGAAAGGCATCGGCGACGCCTGCCGCGCGCTCGGCTTTCCGATCGTCTCCGGCAATGTCTCGCTCTACAACGAAACCAACGGGCAAGGCATCTTGCCGACGCCGACCATCGGCGGCGTCGGACTGATCGCCGACTGGTCCCAGATGGCGCGGATCGGCTTTGCCGCCGAGGGCCAGATGATCCTGCTGGTCGGCGCGCCGTCGATGTGGGGAACGCATCTCGCCCAGTCGGCCTATATGCGCGACATCCATGGCCGCACCGATGGCCCGCCGCCGCCGGTCGACCTCGACCACGAAAAGCGCGTCGGCGACCATGTGCGCGCCCTGATCGCCTCCGGCGTCGTCACATCAGCGCATGACGTTTCCGATGGCGGCATTGCCGTCGCGCTGGCCGAAATGGCGATGGCGTCCGGCATCGGCGCAACCGTCCCCGGCCTGGTCGGGACCGACCCGATCCCGGTCTGGTTCGGCGAGGATCAGGGCCGCTACCTCTTGACGCTGTCGATCGATCCGCAAAGCAAGGAATGGGACGCCATTCGCGAACAGCAGAGCAAGCTCGGCATCTTCGCACCGTGGATCGGCTCGACCGGCGGCCGTGAGTTGAAACTTGGCGAGGCACGGGCGATCGCTGTCGGCGAATTGACCGCTGCCCACGAATCCTGGTTTCCTCGCTTCATGGCAAATGAGGTCGTGGACCCTTGATTTGATCGAGCGGGCCCGTTTCGGTGTGGTTCATCCGCCATTTCGATCATATCTATGAGATCTGAACAAGGAATCCTCGCATGGCAATGGACGCGCACGACATCGAACGGTTGATCAAGGAAGGCATTCCGGACGCCAAGGTGACGATTCGCGACCTGGCCGGCGACGGCGACCATTATGCGGCCGAAGTGGTGGCCGAAAGCTTTCGCGGCAAAAGCCGCGTCCAGCAGCATCAGATGGTCTATGACGCGCTGAAGGGCAATATGGGCGGCGTGCTGCACGCGCTCGCACTGCAGACCAGCGTGCCGGAATAAGCTTTTTTAGGGCTTGCTGGCTTGGGAAGATAGCCGTCCGATGCTCTTGGCCCAGGCCATCCTTTGCGCCATTTGCGTGACGAGGGCGGCAAACGTCTTGTTTCAGGCAACCTATGGGTTTATTTGAAAGGGAATGTTTCGAGCCCGACTCCCGCGGGCATGAAAGGATTTTCTATGAGCGGTATCAACGACTACATCGACAGCGAAGTGAAGGCCAACGACGTCGTTCTCTTCATGAAGGGCACGCCCGGTTTTCCGCAATGCGGATTTTCCGGTCAGGTCGTGCAGATCCTCGACTATATCGGGGCCGACTACAAGGGCGTCGACGTGCTGACCTCGGCCGAGCTGCGGCAAGGTATCAAGGAATACTCCAACTGGCCGACAATCCCTCAGCTCTACGTCAAGGGTGAATTCGTCGGCGGTTGCGACATCGTCCGTGAGATGTTCCAGGCTGGCGAACTGCAGACGTTCCTCGTCGAAAAGGGCGTCAGCGTCAAAGGCGCCGCCTGACGAACATTTAGGGCACTTTGCCAAGCTGATTATCTCCCCGGTATCGGGGCACAAGACGAATGAATGCGCCGGTGCGCCGGCGCTTTTTCGTTTGAAGATCGGACTTTGCCGTGGATCAGCATGCAGAAGCGCAGCAACAGGCAAGCACCTTGCCTATTCCGCGCTGGGAATTCATCGCGCTGTGCGCGGCGTTGATGGCGCTCAACTCGCTGGCCATCGACATCATGCTGCCGGCGCTGCAGCAGATCGGCGCCTCGCTGGGCGTGGAAAATGAAAACCACCGCCAATATGTGATTGCCGCCTATATTCTCGGCTTTGGCGGCGGACAGCTCTTCTTCGGACCGATCTCGGACCGCTTCGGACGCCGCGCTCCGCTCGTCGTCGGACTGGTTATCTACGTCGCCGCGGCGAGTGCGGCGGCGATCGCCCCGACATTCGCCACGCTTATCCTGTGCCGGGTGGTGCAAGGCATCGGCGCCGCGGCCACACGCGTCATCGCCGTCTCGATCGTGCGCGACACGTTCGACGGCCGGCGCATGGCCGAAGTCATGTCGCTGATCTTCATGGTGTTCATGGCCATTCCGGTGGTGGCGCCAGGCATCGGCCAGTTCATCATGCTGTTTGCCTCCTGGCACTGGATCTTCATCACCATGGCGGCAGGCGCACTGGTCGTCTCAGCCTGGTCGCTGCTGCGGCTGCCCGAAACGCTGCATCCCGAATATCGCCGGCCGCTGACGGCATCATCCGTCCTTGGCGGTTTCCGCATCGTGCTGACCAATCGCATCGCGCTATGCTATGCCTTCGCCAGCACTTTTGCTTTCGGTGCGATGTTCGGCTTCATCAACTCGGCGCAGCAGATCTATGTCGACGTCTTCGGCGTCGGCGAGATGTTCCCGGTGATTTTTGCAGGGATCGCCGGCGTGCTCTCCTTTTCGAGCTATCTGAATTCGCGCCTTGTCGGCCGCATCGGTATGCGCCGCCTGTCGCAAAGCGCGCTGCTCTTGTTTCTGGCCATCAGCCTCGCCTGGCTGGTCGTTTCCATCCAGATAAAGATGCCGCTCTGGCTTTTCATCACCTTCTTTGCCGGCACGATGGTCCCATTCGGCGCACTCGGCGCGAATTTCAACGCACTCGCAATGGAGCCGCTCGGCCAATTGGCCGGGACGGCGTCGTCCATTCTGGGCTTCATGCAGACCTTCCTCGGCGGCGTGCTCGGCACGCTGATCGGCCAAGCCTTCAACGGCACGGTGACGCCCTTGGCCGCCGGATTCTGCAGCGTTTCGCTTGGCGCATTGGTGATGGTGCTGATCGCCGAGCGCGGCAAATTCTTCCAGCCGCAGAACCCGCCGGTTTAAGGCCGGGCGCGTTTCAGGATTCATCCCCGCTCGCTGCGGTGAAGCGAGGGAACAGCAAACGCCCTGCGATCGCCCCACCCATCCTGTCCGAAACCGGCAGTGGCAGAGCCTTGTCGAGGGCCTCGAGGACGGAGGCGACGAAAGCCCGGTTGAGGCTGCCATCATCCCCCAGACGGGAGTAGGTGGCGCGAGGCTTGCCGATAAGTGTGCCGTTTCGGCGAATTGAGAACTGCAGCGTCAGGGTCATGCCCGCGGTTCCGGGCGGCGGCTCCCAGCAGGCGACGATCGCGGAGAACATCTCGTTTATGGTGTCGACGGGATCGGGACTGCGACAGCCGCGCTCCTGCGATGTTGCCGCGTCAGGACCGGCAACCAGGGCAAGGGTAAGGGCGACAATTGCGGACCGAGGTTTCATCTCGGGTCTCCGGTTTCGCGCGATAAATGTAATCGAATTTATCGACGAAAGCTTCCATCGAGTATCAGCGCTGCGGATGGATCCTTTCAGACGTCGGCGCTTTAGTGGCGCACCATGCCGGCGTCGACGTTCAGCGTCTGGCCGGTGATCCAGCGTGCGTCATCCGAGGCCAGGAACGACACCACATCGGCGATATGTTCCGGCTGCCCTTTGCCTTTCATAGCCTGCAGCATCTCGACGAAGCCGAACGCCTCGTTGTGCGGGCTCGCCTTGACCCCATCGCTCTCGATCAGGCCCGGCGTCACCGCGTTGGCGGTGATGTTGTATTTGCCGAGTTCTGTGGCGAGCGCCCTGGTGAAGCCGATGACGCCGCCCTTGGCCGCGACATAGGCCGCCATGTTCGGCGTGCCGGCAAAGAAGCTGTTGGAGGCGATGCTGATCACCCGGCCGGCCTTGCCGGCGGCACGCATCTGGTCCGTTGCCGCGCGGCTGACGATGAAGGTTCCGGTCAGATTGACGTCGATGATCTTGCGCCAATGGTCGAGGTCGACATCGTCCCAGGCTACGAAGGGCACGATGCTGGCGTTGTTGACCAGGATATCGATGCCACCGGTCAGTGCCTGGATCTCGGCGAACAGCGCCTTGACGGATGCCGGATCGGAGATGTCAGCGGCGATCGCCTTCGCTTTTGCGCCGATCGCCGCCGCCGCCGCTTCGGCGCCTTCCGCATTGATGTCGCTGACGATGACGGTCGCGCCATCGGCGGCCAAGCGCGCGGCGATCGCCTTGCCGATGCCTTGTGCGGCCCCGGTAACCAGGGCGGTCTTTCCCGCAAGCCGTTCAGTCATTTCCGTGCTCCATGTGATCTGTGACTTCATCTCAGGCGTCGGCGTCGATAACGGCGAGCGCCGCGTCGATGCCTTTGCCGACCGCGAGCTTTTCGCCCAAAGCATTCATCGCGCCGCCAAGTGCCGTCAGCGCCGCGATCGCATAGATCGGCTGGGCGGTCGGGCCCATATGGCCGATGCGCGTCAACTTGCCCAATGTCTCGCCCCGGCCCGACGAAAACACCACGCCGTAACGGGCGCGCGCAGCCTGGCGAAGCGCCTCCTCGTCGATGCCTTCGGGCGTTTGGACGGCAGTCGTGGTCGGCGATGCGATGATGTCGCTGGCCGCCCAGATCGACAGACCCATCGCGGCGATGCCGGCGCGCATGGCCTTGGCGGTGAGCGCGTGGCGCGCCCACACCGCCGCCGGTCCCTCATTGAGGTAGAGGTCGAGCGCGACGTCGAGCCCGTTCACTTCCGCGACGGACGGCGTGAACGGAAACGGCTTGTCCTTCGACCACGCATGCTCCCAATCGACGATGCTGAGCATCGATCCGCGTGGTGCTGCCTCGTTGGCCTTCATCTTGGCCCAGGCCCGCTCGCTGACGCCCATCATCGTCAGCCCGGGAGGCGCGCCGAGGCATTTGTTCGGGCCGGTGACATAAATGTCGGCCTTGCAGTCCTCCGGATGCGTTTTCATGCCGCCGAAGGACGAAACGGCGTCGACGATCAGATAGGCGCCATGCGCCGAAACCAGCGCGCCGATGGCATCGATCGGGTTGATGGTGCCCGACGGCGTGTCGTGGTGGCAGACGGAAACGATGCTGATTTCCGGATGCGCTTCCAGCATTGCCGCAACCGCCTGCGGGTCGATCGCCTCGTTATAGGGCACCTCGATTTCGAGCAGATGCGGCGAATAGCGCTTCGCCCAATAACCAAACCCCTTGCCGTAGACGCCCGAGGCAAGGTTGAGCACGACGTCGTCGGGCGTGATCAGGGAGGCTGCCGCGGCCTCCAGGCCAAGCACCGGCTCGCCATGCAGAATGACCGGCTTGTTGGACAGCCGCATCGCCTTCTGCGCCTTGTCGACCACACGCTCGTATAAGAGCTGGAACGCCGGGTCGTAATCGTAGAGCACGGTGCGGCCGAGGCCGCGCAGCACGTCGGGATAGGCGTTCACCGGCCCGGCAGTAAGTGTGATGACCGGTTCGGCGTGTTCGAGATAGCGCATGGTCTTTTCTCCGCGTTGGCGGCGGTCAGCCGTAGAATTGCGTGCCGGTCCGATAGGTCTTGAAGTTTTCCATGTCGTGCGAATACATCAGCTCGGCCCCATAATCCTCGGCGAGCTTCTTCACCTTGCGCATCGAGTTGACACCCGCCACCGGGTCGATGTGGAAGGCCGCCTGGCACAGCGTTTCAAGGCTCTTCTGCGTGTAGGCCGCATCGATGGTGAACATGATCGGCTTGCGCTTGGGAAATTCGACCAGCAAGCTGTAATGGCCGATCGAATGACCGGGCGTCGAGATCAATTTGACACCCCTTGCAAGCTCGACATCGCCGTCAATGCCCTCGAAGGTCGAGTTGGCCCGCGTCGTGCCCTCCAGCAATTGCGCGGTCGCGTCACGCGCTTCGGCAGCCTCCGCCGAAAAGCTCAGATCCGAATAGCCGAGGTGCTCGAAAGGCTGGGGATTGCAAGCCTGCGGCACCTCGGTGCGATGACAGATCTTCTTGGCATGCGGAAAATACTTGTTGCCGCCGCAATGGTCGAAGTGGAAATGCGAATTGACGACGACGTCGATATCCTTCGGCTCGAGGCCGAGCAGCGCCAGGGCGCCGGGAATGGTCTGGTGCTTTTCCTGGATCGGCTTTTCGAAAGGCAGCACCTTCATGACGTGATCGTAGTCGTAGCCGGTGTCGATGAGAAAGCGGCCCTCGGCATGCTCGATCAGGATCGAATAGACGGGAAAGCGCACTTCGCCGCCGGGGCCGCGATTCCAGAACACGTGATAGCCGTCGAGAACGAGCGAGCCACCATCGAGCAGGTAGACCTTGGTATCCGACATTTTGTTCTCTCCTCTGTTGACGCGGGTCCCGTCCGCGCCTGAACCTGATCAGCGCACGCCGCGCTCGTATGGAATGCCGAGCGCTGCCGGCAGGCTGGCCCGCCGGCCGAACAGAACCAGCATGATCATCACCGCCAGGAACGGCAGCATCTGGATGACGTCGGTTGGTATGTTGATGCCGGCCACCTGCATGGCTGTCGTCAGCGACAGGCACACGCCGAACAACAAGGCACCGAACAGCACCCAGACCGGGCGGCCACGCGCCAGCATGGCCAGCACGATTCCGAGAAAGCCCGCGCCATTGGTGATGAAGGGAATGAACAGGCCGGCGCCGACATTGGCGAGAAAGGCGCCGCCAAGCCCTGCCAGCGCTCCAGTCGTCAGCACGGCGATGGTGCGGGTTCGTGCGACGTCGATGCCGGCGACGTCAAGCGCGGCCGGCTTGTCGCCCGCCGCCTGCAGGTTCAGGCCGAGCTGCGTGCGCCGATAGATGTAGCCCATGGCGAAAACCAGTGCGACCGCCAGGTAGACGATCAGATGCTGCCTGAACAACGCCGGCCCGATCACCGGAATGTCCGACAGCAACGGAATGACGGTCACATCCACCGCTGGCAGGCGGGGATAGCTGCGCGAAAACTGGAAATGGTGGAGCAGCGCCGTCAGGCCTTCAAGTCCCAATGTCAGCGCTATGCCGATGACGATCTGGTTCAACCCGATGCGCACGCAAAGCAGCGCCATGACCAGCGCCACGGCGATACCGCCGCCGGCGCCGGTGAGAAAGCCCAGCCATAGCGATCCGGAATAGAAGGCGCCGACGAAGCCGAGATAGGCGCCGGCCAGCATCATGCCTTCGATGCCGATGTTGAGCACGCCGGCCCTTTCGGACATCTGTTCGCCGAGGCCAGCCAGCAGCAGCGGGATCGCCGCGGTGACGGCGCCAAACAAAAGCGCGCTGAGAAAGACTTCGCTGGACAGCCCGGTCATAACTTCAGGCCCTCCGCGACTGATTGTAGCGGTGATCGATGTATTCGGCGAGCGCGAGCACGATCAGCACGATGGAGACCAGCACCAGCGTGAAATGATTGGGCACGCCGAGGCGGCGGGCCGCGCTCTCGCCGCCGATCGACAGCACCGAAAGCAGGAACACGAAACCGATGGCGGCAAAGCCGTTCATGCGGGCGAGGAACACGACGGGAATGACCGCCAGCCCATAAGCGGGGTTCCAGTCGGCGCGGACGTTACCCTGGACGCCGAGGATATCGACAGCGCCGGCAAGTCCGGCCAGCCCGGCCGAAATGGCGAAGACGGCAATGGTGAGCTTCGGCACGCCGAGCCCCGCATGGATGGCCGCGCGTGGGTTAGCCCCGACGATCCTCAGCTTCAGGCCGAAGGCCGTGCGCGTCATCACCAGATGTACGGTGATTATCGCCGCCAGTCCCAGAAGCAGGCCGCTGGTGATGGTCGTGTCGAGCAGGCGCGGCAGCCGGTCCTCGACCGGCAAGGTGCGGGTCTGCGGCACGGTCGTGCCCGGATCGCGAAACACCAGCTTGACCAGCACATTGGCGAGCGAGGTGCCCAGGAACGTCATCATCAGCGTGGTGATGATCTCGTTGACGCCCTGATAGGCCCGCAAAAGGGCCGGTACCAGCGACCAGAGCATCGCAACCGCCATGGCGATGACAAACGAGCAAATCAGCGCCAGCCAGGCAGGCATGACTTCCACGAAGAGCGGCGCGCTGGCGGCGGCCGTTACCGCGCCGAGCAGGAACTGGCCATCGCCGCCGAGATTCCACATGCCGGCGCGAAAGGCCACGATCAGGCCGGCCGCAAGAAACAGCAGCGGCGCCATGCGCGTCAGCGTCTGCTGGATGCCGAGCGGCGACAAAAGCCCTCTCTCGAGCACAAACCCATAATAGGCAATCGGGTCGACGCCGACGGCAAGCAGGATGCAGCCGGCGATGATAAGCGCGGCCAGTATCGGGCCGAGGGTCATCAGCAGCCGATGCTGGATATCGCGGCGCGTGACCACAGCGGCCGTGGCATCGAGTGCGGTTGCGCCGGCGGCTGGGACGGTGTCGATGCTCATGCGGCAAGTCCGATCATCAAGCGACCGATCTTGGAGCGGGCATCGCCGACATTCTCGACCGTGCCGACCAGCGAGCCGTTCGAGATGACGGCGATGCGGTCGCACATGCTGAGCAACTCCTCCAGGTCGGTGGAGATGAGCAGCACGGCAAGGCCGCGTGCCGCCGTATCGCGGATTCGCTGGCGCGAAGCCAATGTATTGGCGAGATCGAGGCCATAGGTCGGCTTGTTGAAGATCACCGCTTTTGCGCCTTCGGCGAGTTCGCGCGCCAGCAGCACCTTCTGGATGTTGCCGCCGGAGAGTCGGGCGACCGGCGTTTTCAGGCTGGGCGTGCGCACGTCGTATTCGCGGATCAGCTGAGCGGCGCGCTTGTCGATTTCAGCGCGCTGCTCGACGCCGTTGCGCCAGAAGGGAGCGGCGCCGACCTGCTTGAGGAAGAAGTTGATCGAGACCGGAAAAGTCCCGACCGTGCCCTCGCCGAGCCGGTCGTCGGTCAGATAGCGAAGGCCTCGCTCACGGCGTTCTCCGACGCTCAGCGCCTCGATGGGCGCGCCCTGCAGCCGCACCGAACCGCTCACCGTCGCCCGCTGGCCGGCCAGCGCTTCCGCCAGTTGCTTCTGGCCATTGCCGTCGATACCAGCGATGCCCAGCAGCTCGCCTGGACGGATGTCGAACGAAATCGATAACAGGCCCGGCGCGTCGTCTGTCGGTGCGACCGCGAGTTCATGGACCTGAAGCAGCGGAGCCGCTCCGGCGTGAATGGTGCGAACCGGACGCTCGGACGCTTCCGGGTCGTCCTTCTGCTTGCCGAACATCAATTCGACGATCTCCGAAACGATCGCCTGCTCGCCTAGCGCGCGAAACCGCTCGGGAGGAATTTCGCCGACCTTGCGGCCGAGTTTCAGCACCGAGATTCGATCGCCAAAAGCCGCCGCCTCCTTGAGCTTATGGGTGATGAAGACGATCGCCAGCCCCTGCTCGACAAGGCGGCGCATCAGCGCGCCCAGCTCATCGATCCCCTTCGGCGTCAGCATCGAGGTCGACTCGTCGAGGATCAGAAGCCGGCTGTTGCGCACCATCGCGCGCAGGATCTCGACATGCTGCTGTTCGCCGAGCGAGAGTTCCGACACCTTGGCATGCAGCTTGACCGTGATACCGAGCGCCCTGGTGATTTCGGCGACGCGCGCTTCCAGTTCCTCGGTCTTCGGCCGCTGCCACCACGGGCCGCCGAGCAACAGGTTTTGCGCGACCGTCAGCGTCGGCACCAGCATCATGTGCTGGAATACGGTTCCGATGCCGAGCGCCAGCGCATGGCGCGGCGAGGTGATCGCGATAGGCTCGCCGTCGACCAGTATGCGGCCCCCGTCCGGCTGCTGCAGGCCGGACAGCATGCCGATCAAGGTGGATTTTCCGGCGCCGTTTTCACCGAGCAGCACATGCACTTCACCCGGACGGATCGCCAGATCGACGCTGTCGTTGGCCACGACGCCGGGAAACCGTTTGGTCACGCCTTCAAGCGCGACGATGTCGTGCTTGTCGACCGACAATGAGGATCCACTACTCATGAAAGCCAAGGCCTTGAAAACATGAAATCGGTCCGGAGGGGTGAATTGTCACCCCTCCGGAAGCGTGCATTGAAGCGCCTTACTGGGCAACGCTGGTCATCAGCGCCCTGACGGCTGCTGCATCATAGACCGGATCGACCTTGGTCTTGCCGGAAACGATGTCCTCGCGCAGCGCCTGGATCTCCGCCCATACATTGTCCGGGATCGCAGCGGTTTTCAGAAGCTTGACCGAATCGTCCTTGAGGCCGATCGAGTAGCTCTTGGTGCCGAACGTGTCGGCCTTGAGGTCGGCGATCATCGCCGCATAGACCGGCTCGATGTTCCAAACCACCGACGACAGCAGGAAGCCTTTGTCGATCGGCGTCTTGTCGCCGATGACGTCGATGAAATAGACCTTGCCGCCATCGCCGGCCTTGGTCGTCTCGACCGCCTGCAGCATGCCGAAGCTCGAGCCGTTGCCCTGGCCGAAGATGATGTCCGCGCCCGATGCGATCACGCTTTCGGTAACGCGCTTGCCGCCGGCCGCATCGCTGTAGGCGGCGGGTCCGATCACCGCATAGGTGACCTTGACGTCCGGGTTCTCGGCCTTCACACCTTGCGCGAACGCCGCCGACTGCGAGTTCCACGACGGAGGCTCGCCGGACACGACGATGCCGACCGACTTGGAACGCGACATCTTGGCGGCGAGACGGCCGGCAAGGTACGCACCTTCGTGACCGCTCAGCGTGTAGTCTGCGACGAGCCCAGCCTCCAGGCCGGTCGGCGTGTCGACGATCGCCACTGGCACCTTGGTTTCCTTGGCGATTTCGGGAGCCGCGGTGTTGTACCCGCTGGCATGGGCGATCAACAGGCTGGCGCCGTCGGCCGCCAGTTCGCGCAATGTCGGGCGCACGTCGCCATAGCCGAGCCCCTGCGCCGTCACTATCTCGACACCGGCAGCTTTCGCCGCTGCCTTGGCAGCGTCGATGCCTTGCTGGTTCCAGCCATAATCGGTGCCTTCTTCCGGCGTCAGGATGGCAATGGACTTGACTTCGGCGGCAAGTGCATTTCCCAGCAAGAGGCCGCTTAATATAACAGCGCTTGCGCTGCCCTTCAGGAACTTAGACATGTTACCCTCTCTGTTCGGTTGACCCAAGATATTCTTATTGTTATTGCGCAAAGGCGAGGTAGACTGCCTGAACAATTCCACACGGAGTTCAGGCAAGGTGGTTGTGCGATACATTCTTCCGATAATTCTGGCGTTCACATCGTTCGCCAACGCGGTTGAATTGCGGCACATCACTGTGCGAACCGGCACCGAAGGGCTCGATCCGGTGCCGCTGACGATCTCGAATGCGGGGCGTGAGGCGCTTTCCTGCAATGCAGACTTCGCCCACTGGTATTCGGCCACGATCGCCACCGCGGCGCCTGGCAAGCGCGCCCGTGTCGAGCTGTGGTTCGATCCAGAAACCGGGACATTTGCGATCCTCAACGACAAGCGCGAAAACCTGCCCGTCGAGCGGCTGTGGTGCGGCCTTGCCAGACAGGCATACGCCACGCGCGTGCAAATCGTGCTCGACCGGACCAGTGCAAGAAAGGGGCAAATGGCCGTGACCTGCAGCAGAGCGGACGACAGGCTGGTCTGCCGGTAGACGCTCGCTTTTTGCCAGGTCAGACACCGCCCCCGACCTTCACTCTGCCGCCAGGAATTTGTCGGTGAAGACGTCGTCGGCCGACAGGGCCGTTTTGAGCACGCCCTGATCCGTCAGCGTCTTCAGGGTCTCTTCCCATTGGGTCTTCGTCATCCAGCCGAGGCCGTGTTCCTTCGTCGCCGGGCTGTTGAACGTCGAAGCGATGTCGGCCTTGAGCTGGGCCAGCAGCACATCCTTCTTCTCCGCATAGCCAGGAACGGCCTTGGCGGTGATCTCGGCGGCTTCTTCCGGATGGGCCGCGACATAGTCGAAAGCCTCCCTGTAGGCCTTCACGAAGCGGCGCACGACATCGGCATTGTCCTTGATCATCGCTTCAGAGGTGAACAGCCCCGAGCCATAGGCCTTCCAGCCGTGATCCGCGCCGAGCATGATGCTCAGCGACCCTGGGCCGCCAGCCTTGGCTTCAAGTTCCGGCACTTCGGCGTCGAGATAACCTACGACCGTCTGCACCCGTCCGAGCAGCAGGTAGCTTTCGTACGGCGGCGAGACGCTGTTGAGCGTCATGTCCTTCTCGCTCATGCCGTTGGCAGCCAGGAAGCCCCTGAAGAAAATGTAGGTGGAGCCCGCCGGGTGGATGCCGATGGTCAGGCCCTTGAGGTCTGAAGGCTTGGTCAGCTTGAGCGTCTTGGCGAGCGAAATAATGCCCAGCGGCGACTGCTGGTTGACCGCCGCCAGCGCCACGACGGGAACATTCTGCGACCTTGCCACGGCAAGCGTGGGAAGATCGCCGAAGCCGAATTCAGCGTTGCCGTTGCCCACCAGCCGCATGGCGTCAGGCGAGCCGGATCCTTTGCGGACCTCGCTCACATCGATGTCGTTCTTGGCGAAGAAGCCTTTTTCCTTGCCGACAAAGAACATGGCGTGATTGCCGCGCACCACCCAGTCGAGCTGGACGTTGACCGTGTCCGCCGCCAGCGCCGCGTTCGAGAAGCCAAGCGCGCCGACAAACGCCGCAAAGGTGGCTGCCTTGATAAGAGAGCGTCTCAGCATTGTCTGTTCCCTTGTTTGGTTGTTCGAAAGATCCTAGGCCTGGCTGAATTTCGGCGCCCACGGCACCACGACACGTTCAAGAATTTCGGCTGCGTAGTAGAAGGCGATGCCGAGCACTGAAACCAGCAGCAGCGCCGCAAAGACAAGGGCCGTGTCGAGTTGGGTCGACGCGAATTGGATGACGTAGCCGAGCCCGTCCGAGGCTCCGGCAAATTCGCCGACGATGGCGCCGATCACACTCAGGGTCGCGGCTATCTTGGTCCCGGCCATCAGGCTCGGAAGCGAGTGGGGGACACGGATCCTGAACAGGATCTGGGTCGGGCTGGCGCCGACCGAATTCATCAGCGACAGAAGCGAACGGTCGACCGATTGCATGCCGGCCAGCATCGACAGCGTCACCGGGAAGAAGGCGATGACCAGAATCAGACCGATTTTGGGAGCGAGCCCATAACCGAACCAGAGGATGAAGATCGGCGCCAGCGCGACCTTCGGCACATTCTGGAACAGCACGACGAGCGGGTAGAGTGCGCGGCCCAGCCAATCGAAGCGCACGATGACGAGAGCAAGCGCAATGCCGACTATGACAGAGACAACAAAGCCAAACAGGATTTCGCCTGCCGTGACCACCGTCGCCTGCATGAGAGTGCCCCACTGCGCGACCAGCGATTTCGCAATCTCGGATGGGGCAGGAACGATAAAGGAAGATATCGAGAATATCCGCACCGCCGCTTCCCACAACACGATCGTCACCAGCAGAAGGATAGCCGCCGGAAGCCAGCTGCTTGTTGCCGCGTCCCAGCCGGAAACCGGTTGCGGCGATGAGAGATTCATGAGGGGTTGCCTGCTCACGTCGCGCCTCCCGGCTGATGACTGGAGCGCAGCATCGTTCGAAGCTGAAGCACCAGCCTGACGAATTCGGGGACTTCGGTCACGGAAGCGTCGCGCGGATAAGGCAGCGGAATGTCCAGGCTCTGGGTAATGCGTCCCGGTTTGATTCCCAGCACATGGACCTGGCGCGACAACTGAATGGCTTCGTCGATCGAATGCGTCACGAAGACGATCGTCTTGCCGGTCCGCTGCCAGATCTCCAGCAGCGACTGGCCCATCGAGTCGCGGGTGATCGCGTCAAGGGCGCCAAACGGCTCGTCCATCAGCAAGACCGCCGGATCGAGCGCCAGAGCCCGGGCGATGGCAACCCGCTGCCGCATGCCGCCAGACAGTTCGTTTGGGCGCTTGTGGGCGGCATCGCCAAGTCCCACCAGTTCCAGCATTTCCTGTCCACGCGCCCGCAGCGCCGAGCGCGACATCGATTTGTCGGCGATGCCGAGCAGCATCGAGGCATTGTCGACGGCGTTTTTCCACGGCAGCAGATTGGCATCCTGAAAGACCAGACCGATCATCCGCTTGCGCGCCGCTTCGCCTGGCGAAACGCCGGCAACCGAGACGCTTCCGCTGCTCGGATTTACCAACCCAGCCAGCACTTTGAGCAGCGTACTCTTGCCGCAACCCGAAGGACCGATCAGGGAAACGAACGAGCCTTGCGGAACTGCAAGGTCTATATCCCTGAGGATCAGCTGGCGGTTCCGATCCGTGCCCATGACCACCGAAACGCCTTTGGCGGAAATGAGGTCGTCGTGGCGCATGTGGGTCGGTCGGCCGCCGGCGGGTCGAATGGTTTCAACCTGCATGGTCGATCACCCCATGCATCGTGATTGGCCGCAGCTGCGCTGTCTTGACGGCACAGTCCGCATGAACGGCCAACCGGGTGAAGTCCCCGGCATGGCCAGCCTCATGCCTAACGCGTGCCATCGGCTACTCCCGGCCCTCGAGGATGCGGCGCACCGCGACCAGCTTGCGCGCCCGTTCGCCTTGCAGCGCCCTTATCTGTTCGGGCGTGTAGGAGAACATGCCCTCGCCCGACTTGATGCCGAACCTCGATGCACCGGTCTTCTCCAGCACCATCGGCGCCACATCATCCCGATTGGAGAGATCGGCGTTCAGGAACGAAGAGACGGATTTGTAGATATCGAGGCCGGCCATATCGAGCAGTGCCATTGGCCCGATGACGGCGATCTTGTAGCCGATGCCCCAGGATACGCAGGTGTCGAGATCCTCCGGTTCGATGACGCCGCGCTCGACCAGATCCACCGCTTCACGCAGCAGCGCATAAAGCACGCGATTTTCGACGAAGCCGGGAACGTCCTTCTTCACGACCACCGGCAACAGCCCGATCGAGCGGATCAGGTCGCGTATCGTCGCCACCGTTTCGGGCGCGGTCTTCTCGCCGCCGATCACCTCGATCATCGGGATGATGTGCGGCGGGTTCGACCAATGCATGCCGACCATCCTCTCGGGGTGCGAGATATGGGCCTGCAGCTTGGTGATCGGAATACCCGACGTGTCCGAGGCGACGATCACCGAAGAGCCGATCAGCGGGTCGATGGCGCGATAGGTTTCGGCCTTGGTGTCGATATTCTCAGGCACATTTTCGATGACCAGTTCCGCCCCATCGACGGCCTCGTCGATGGTGGGGACGAAGCGCACCGTGCCGGCGCCCTTTGCCGGCACCTTGATGTCGAGACGGTCCAGAACCCCGCCGGCGATGTCGAGCGTGCCACGGGCGCGTTCGACCGCGACATCGGAAACATCGTACGCCGCCACGTCGAGCCCGCCGCGCGAAAGCCGCGCGGCGATGCCCGGACCCATCGTTCCCAGTCCGATGAGAGCGGCGCGCTTGATCATCATGCGGCCTTTGCGGGAGCCGCAGCGGTTGCCGTTTTGAAGGCCGGGCGCGCGGCGATTGCGGCGACCCAGCGCTCGAGATTGGGCAGCGACGGCCGGTCAATCTTGAAGTCGATGCAGCGTTTCAGGATCGGTGCGCAGGCGATGTCGGCAATGGTCAGCTTTCCCAGCGCCAGGAATTCCTTGCCGGCCAGATGCCCGTCGACGATCTTGAGCTGCGCCACCAGGTCCTTGACCTGTTCCTTGTATTCGGCGGTCTGTTCCTCTGGCGTCAGCTTGGCGCCCTTGAAGGCAGCCATATAGCCAGGATTGACCGCCGCCAGCAGAAAATCCATCCAGCGCTCGACCTCGGTCTTTTCCGCAGGGGTGGCGCCATTCAGCCGCTCACCGCCGGATGCCGCGAGATAGCGCAGGATGGTGTTGGACTCCCAGATCACGGTGTCGCCGTCGACCAGCGTCGGGACTTTCGACGTCGGATTAAGCGCCTTGTATTCGGCCGTCTGGGTGTTTTCGAACTGGCGGCCGTAATCTTCGCGCTTGTATGGCGTGCCAAGCTCTTCGAGCATGAAGAGCACCTTTTGAACGTTGCCCGATGTCTGGCGGCCTAAGAGCTTGTACATATCATCTCCTCGATTGTGTCGTTGCCTACTTGCCGGCCGGCAGCGGCTTGTAGACGATAGCGTCCATTTCGATCTTGGTGTTGATGACGGCCTTTGCCTCCACCGTTGTGCGCGCCAGCACCGCGTCGCCGATCCCTTCGAGAAACGCCTTGTTGTAGCGGCCGAAGTCGCGCGTATCCTCGAGATAGGTGGTGATCCGCACGACATCGGAGAGCGTTGCGCCCTCATCGGCAATGACGCGCGCGATGGTCCTCAGCGTCGCCAGCGTCTCTTCCTCGATCGTGCCGCTGATCATGTTATTGTTCTCGTCCTTCGGCACCTGGCCGGAGACGAAAATGAAATCGCCGGCACGCACCGCCGGATGAAACGGCAGGTTCGGATTCTTCTTGCCAATGGCGTAGTGGCTGGCGGATTTTCGCGTGCTGTCGCTCAACCTATCCCCCTAGAGAACGCTGGTTTCGATGATATCGACGCCACGGACGCGGTCGATAAGGTAGACGATGCCGCGATCGTCGATGGTGACGTCGTTGGAAGACGATCGCTCGGCGCCCTCAGGCGCATCGGGCACGAAATGGCCGACCTCCTTGGGTGCGAACGGGTCGGCGATGTCGACCAGCCGCAGCCCCTGGGCGAACCATGCAAACGGAATGATGGTGCCCTTGAACCGCTCGGAAGGCTGATGGCAGCCGGTCATTGGCGGTTGTGGTTCGCCATCCGGGTCGAGGCCAGGCACCTGGAAGGTCGAGATCGGCAGCGGGTTCGTTTCGTCGGTGATGTCGTAGATCCAGGTGAAGGCCGGCGGCGAAGGTCGGAGCTTGGCGACATCCTCGTCCGCCACCACCATGATGTTGCGGCCCTTGAGCGGCTGCGGGATCGGCAGGCATGTGTGCGTGGGATGCGGGAAGCTCGGGCTCGAATTGACATGCGAGACAAGCTTCGGCTTCGAAATGTCGGAAATGTCGAGGATGAACAGGCCGTGATGCCAGTAGCTGACATAGAGCCGGTCGCCCATGCGTAACGGATGGTGGCAGCGCGGCGTGACGTAATCATGCCACGGGTACTCTTCGCCGCCGCCGGTCCATTGCCCCGGTATCCACCAGCGCCCGATTTCGACCGGATTTACCGGATCGATCAGGTCGAGGATCATCACGATGTTGCCGACATAGCCGTCGGCAGTTGGCGAGATATAGGCGTAGCGGCCGTCATAGTCGTAGCGATGCACGCCATGGCCGCCGGTTATCCACTTCGAGATCAGCCTCGGCTCCGCCGGTCGGGTCGTGTCATAGAGCGCCAGGCCACCGCCGAAATCGGCCGGGCCCGCATTGCCGAAACGCTCGTGGTTGATGATCATCAGACCGTCCTGGGCGCGCACCTTGTGCGAGTGCCAGCCGGGCGGAACGTCGATCGTCGCGACCTTCCTGGGATTGCGCGGATCGGAAATGTCGACAAGCGTCGTGCCGCTCGGCGGGCGCATGTGGCCGATATAGAGAATGTTGCCGTCGACCCAGACCTGACCACCACCCGGGCAGTCGACATGGCCGATCTGCTTTGTGTTGAACGCCGAAACCAAATGCATCCGCCCTTGCTGCTGAACCGTCTCGTTCGATGTCCGCGCCATTATGGCGGCGCGGACGGTTTCCGCTGCAAACTAGACGATGCGGAGCAGATCGCCGGCCTGGTTGCGGCCCCAGCGCTTGTAGAGCAGCAGCGCCTTCTGTGTCGGCGCATCGGTCGCGCCGAAGAAGATGACCGGCTCGGTTGAGGAGCCATTGACATGCTCGACCCAGCAACCGCCCGGTATGGCGATCGTGTCGAATTGGTTCCAGTCGTAGCGCTTGCCGTCGATCATCGAATGACCATTGCCGCGGAACGGCGCCAACAGCAGGCTGGCGGTCTCGCGCTGCGGCAGCGTCTTTTCGCCCGGCCGCAACATCTGCACGTAGAAGTTGATCGTGCGGAAGACCGGGCCGCCGGTGGTGGGGTCGACATAGTCGATGACGATGCCTTCATGCGGATCGCCGTCCCAATCCTTGTGCGCGTCGAGGATCGCTTCCATCTTTTCCCAGCGATAGACATACATCGGCGACGACAGGCCGCCGCCGCGCTTGTGGTCGACGAAGCGCGGCATCAGGCCGCCCTCGCCATAGATTCGCTGCGAATAATCGCTCGGAAAACGTGCGGTCTGCACCTTCTTCTCGACTTCCTTGCCGTCGACCATCTCGGTGTATTTGTGATCGAAATGCACGGCGTGCAGCGTCTCGACCAGCGGCAGGTCGAGGACCGAAAGGTTGACCGCCTGTTCGCCGCCGACCGTGCCGTGATTGTGCCAGGCGTCGTTCGGCGTCAGCACCATGTCGCCGGGGCCGAAAACCACGTCCTCGCCCTCGACGCCGGTAAAATTGCCCTTGCCGGTCAGGCCAAAACGTATGGCGCTCGGCGAATGCTTGTGCGGCGGCATGATCTCGTCCGGATCATTCAGGCGATAGGCGGTGTACATGGTGCTGACCGAGGCGCGCTTGGGCGCGAGCCCCGGATTGACCAGGATCAGCGACCGGCGCTCGCTGTCGTCCATGGTCACCAGTTCGGCGGCGCGCTGCAGCAGCGGCTCGATATCGGCATAGGACCAGACGAAGGGGATCGCCTTCGAGGTCGCCATGAGCTGCTTGATCTCGTCGTGATCGACGCCTTCCGACGTCGCCCAGAACGGGAACATATTCTTTTCGTAGAGGGCGTCATAAAGGCCCTTCAGCGCTGCCTTTTTGTTGGTGACGGTAAGGTCTGCCGGTTGCGCCAAGGACATCTCTGACACCTCTCTTCACGAGGAAAATGCGTTTAACCAACTCAACCGTATTCGGATTGGTTTTTCTGGACAATCCCAAAACTGAGAATTTTAAGAATTTTTGGTTGAGCGCTCCTATGGAGGCCGAATGGCCCCAAAAGGGGGCAAGAAAGTCGAAAAGATGCGAGAAAATGGCCGGCGGATCGTACCATTGCGGCCGTGGCAATCGCTCGGCAGCCCAACCAACTCGAATTTTGTTTTCAACCAAAGGAACTTGGTTGAACCCGGGTGACAGCAATCAGGCGGCCATGCTTTGTTCAGCACGGCCGCGGATCAGGTCCGAGGCCTTTTCGGCGATCATGATGACCGCCGCATTGATGTTGCCGCAAACGAGATCCGGCATCACGGAAGCATCCACCGCGCGAAGGCCGGCAACGCCGCGCACCCGTAGTTGCGGGTCGACCACCGAGCCCGCGTCGACACCCATGCGGCAGGTGCCGGCCGGATGATGCACAGTAATCGAGGTTTTGCGAATATGCTCATCGATCTCGTCGTCGCTCTGGCATTGCGAGCCCGGAAAGAATTCCGAGGCGATGAACGGCGTCATCGACGGTTGTGCAGCGAGGTTGCGCGCGACGCGGAAGCCGGCGCGAAGCGACTGCCAGTCGTGCGGCGATGACAGGAAATTCTGGTGGATCAGCGGCGCGGCCAACGGGTCGTTCGACGCCAGTTCCACGCTCCCCCTGCTCTTCGGCTGGACGGCGACGATGCGGGTCGCAAAGCCATCGGCGAAGGAAGCTTTGAATGGCGGCATGTAAGGCCATGCGGCAAGCGGCGCAGCCGTGAAAAGCAGCTGAACATCCGGCAACGGCCGGCTTGCATCGCTTTTCAGAAACGCCACGACCCCGCCGGGCACATCTCCCGAAAAGCCCTTTCCGGTAAAATAGGTCTTGACGAAATCCAGCCCGATACGATCGGCCCGCATCATCTTGTGGAATGGCCCCGGCTGCTTGCGCCGATACATCAGAATGACCGAGACATGGTCCTGCAGGTTCTTGCCGACCTGCGGACGATCTACTTTCGTCTCGATGCCATGCGCGGCGAGCTCGCCGCTATCGCCGATCCCCGACAGCATCAGCAACTGCGGCGTGTTGATGACGCCGCCGGCAAGCACGACCTCAAGCCGCGCCAGCACCTGGTGGGTCGCGCCGCCCCTGGTATAGGCGATGCCGGTCGCTCGCCCATCCTTCAGCACGATCCGCGTCGCCATCGCGCCGGTCAGCACCTTGACATTGCTGCGGCGCATGGCGGGACGCAGATAAGCCGACGCGGTCGAGCAGCGGCGACCGTTTGCGATCGTCATCTGCAGGCGGCCAAAGCCTTCCTGCACCGGGCCATTGTAATCGTCGGTCTGGGGATATCCGGCATCCCGGCTCGCCGTAGCGAAGGCATCGATCAGTTCGTCCTTGTAGCGGCAGAACTGCGTGTTCAACGGCCCGCTGCCGCCGCGATAGTCGCTCTCGCCCTTTTCCCAGCGCTCCTGCTTCTTGAAATAGGGCAGCACCTTGTCGAATGACCAATCGGTGAGACCGCTGGCCGCCCAGCGATCGTAATCGCCGCGATTGCCGCGCACATAGGCCATGGCGTTGGTGGAGGAGGAGCCGCCGATGACCTTGCCGCGCGCACATTCGACCTTGCGTCCGCCGACATTGGCCTCGGGCTCGCAGAAATACATCCAGTCGTGACGGCGTTCGGTCAGGATCTTACCCCACCCGAGCGGGATGTGGATCATCGGATCGCGATCCCAGTCGCCAGCTTCCAGGAGCAGCACGGAAACATCAGGATCTTCGCTCAGGCGGTTTGCAAGGACGCAGCCGGCCGACCCGGCTCCGACAATGACATAGTCGAAAGTTTCCCCAAACGGCATGCACTGTCCTCGGGAGAAGACGGCCCCGCCGAGATATGAGCCGTCAAAGAAACAACTGCGGTACTCAACCATCGCGCAACTGGTGTTGTCAACCACCGGACGCAGATGTAGATTGGTTGAGTTGGTTGAGTGCCGTTCTCATCGATTCCGTGTCACAACTTGATATCGGGACGTCGAGTCGACCGCTGCCGATCAGACAGGAGATTTGGTTTTGAGCGCATTCGAGCCGCAGGTCGTATCTTCGGACCTCGACGACATCATCGCGGCGGTCCGCCAGTTGCAGCAGGGCGGCGGCAAGCTTCCTTCCGAGCGTGACCTTGCCGAACAATTCAACGTGAAACGTCATCAGCTTCGCAAGGCGCTTGAGATGCTGCGCCAATCAGGTGATTTGAAACCGACGCGCGCCAGGCGTGCGCCGACCGCCCTGCCCCGATATGGCGAAGAACTTGTCAGGGTAACCAACCCCATCGAGGTTCTGGAGTTGCGCCTGCTCATGGAACCGGGCCTCGCCCGGCTGGCATCGCTGCGCGCCTCCTCGTTCGAGACGGCCCGGATCATCGATGCGGCAACCACGCCAGAGAATGCCTCGTCTGGCGCGGTCGATTTCGCTTTTCATTCCGCCATCGTCGCTGCCGCCCGCAACCATCTTGCCGCCGAATTCTACAAGATGCTGCGCCAGGTCGGGGTCGATGCGCGGGTCAAGGTCGCACGGACCGCAGCACCCACCTGCCCTAAGCGGATCGCCGAGCGCGACGGCGAACATCGTCTGATCGCCGAAGCGATCTCGAAACGCGACCCCGAAGCAGCCGAAGCGGCCATGCGCGCGCATTTGCTATCCGTGCAAAGACGAATCACGGAGCGGTCGAATGCCGGCGCTTTTGCGGCATGAGCGTCTCGCATTCTAGCCAGACAGCCTGCGCGCGGGAACTTTCAAATTGATGCGTCATTTCGACGTGCTGGTCGTCGGCGCCGGATCTGCCGGCTCGGTGGTGGCTAGCCGGTTAAGCGAGGACAGCGCGTGCCAGGTCGGCCTGATCGAAGCCGGGGTCATGCCGTCCGATCCCGATATCGCCGACCCGTTGAAATGGACGATGCTGCAGGGCCGCGCCTATGACTGGGCTTATCGGACGGTGCCGCAACCCTTTACCGCAAACCGCGTCCACGAATGGCCGCGCGGGAAGATCGTCGGCGGTTCTAGCTGCCTGCATGCCATGGCCTATGTGCGTGGCCATCCCGATGATTTCCAGCCCTGGGCAGTAGCAGGCGGCGAGCGCTGGTCGTTTTCGGGCTTGTTGCCCGGCTTCGTCCGCAGCGAAGCTTTCACTGCCTTCGACGCGCCGTCGCGCGGCCGCTGCGGACCGTTGGACGTCTATCTGCCGGAAGCGGAGGTCAGCCCCGTCGTCCGCGCCTATATAACCGCTGGACAGGCCATGGGGATCCCCGTCCTGACCGACCACAACAGCGGCGAGCTCGCTGGCACGAGCCCTAATTCGCTGAACATCCGCGCCGGCAAGCGCCTGAGCGTCGCCGACGCCTACCTGCCGCCGGAGGTCATGGTGCGACCGAACCTTGCTCTGCTCACCGCTCACGAAGTCGAGCACCTCGTGCTGGAAGGCCAGCGGGCCACGGGTGTGGCTGTCGTGTGCGATGGGGAGAGCATGACGATCTCCGCCGACAGGATCATTCTTTGTGCCGGCGCGGTGTCGTCGCCGCTCATCCTCATGCGATCGGGCATCGGCGATCCGGATACGCTGAAGCGGGCGGGGATCCGCTGTCGTGCCGACCGGCGCAATGTCGGCCGCAATCTGCAGGACCATCTGCTGGCCCTTGGCAACGTCTACAGCACGAAAAAGCCGCTGCCGCCGTCGCGCCTGCAACACTCGGAATCGCTGATGTACCTGCACGGCAGCGACCCGACCCGTTCGACGGGAAGCCCCGATATCGTACTCGCCTGCGTCGTTGCTCCATCGGCCGCAGTGGGCTTGAATGCGCCGCCCTACGGCTCGGCTTTCACGATACTATGCGGCGTCACCAAGCCGACCAGTCGTGGGTGCATCGCACCGGGCGGGCCGGGCCGGAACGATGCACCGATCATCGATCCGCATTATCTCGAAACCGAACATGACCGGGCGGTTTTCCGGATAGCGCTGAAGACGGCGCGCGCGATTGGCCATCATCGAGCGCTCGACGAGTGGCGCGATGTGGAAGTCCTGCCGGGATCACAGGTGCAGTCGGACGACGAGCTTGATGCTTTCATCGCCAGCGCTGCCTCCACACATCATCATCCTGCCGGCACGTGCAGGATGGGCGGGGATGCCGACGCAGTCGTCGACCCGGAGTTGCGGCTGAACGGCTTCGACAACGTCTTCATCGTCGACGCGTCGGTGATGCCGACGATCCCGAGCGGACCGATCAATGCCGCGGTAGTCGCCATCGCGGAAACCTGGGCGTCAGCTCCGCCTAAAGCGCGTCGTGTTTGACCGCCGCATTAGCGCATGATCCCAAAAATCGGATCGGCCGGGCATGGCCGAATCGGACCGATGCCAAACGGCCTATTCCGCCCACAGTTCCCGGCGCAGTTCGCGCCAGCTTGCTTCGTCCGGTGCGACAAGAAGGCCACCGCCGACATGCGACGGCCGATAGGTGCTGCCGTCGAAACGCGCCGCGTAGCCACCTGCCTCGGCATGGATCAGCACACCGGCCAGATGATCCCACGGCATCAGCTTGTTGTAGACGACGAAGTGGGCGTGGCCG
Organism: Mesorhizobium sp. WSM4816; assembly: GCF_055811535.1. NCBI lineage: Bacteria > Pseudomonadati > Pseudomonadota > Alphaproteobacteria > Hyphomicrobiales > Phyllobacteriaceae > Mesorhizobium > Mesorhizobium sp. WSM4816. Next base: position 99,370 of record NZ_JBVVQR010000016.1, read on the forward strand.
CTCGCCAGCAGGCGGTATTCGTGGGCCGCGCAGCGATAGCCGAATTGCGACAGGCATTTCGTCTGGTTGCGCGCCAGCCGTGACCGTTCCGGCTCGGGCATGTATTGCCAGGAAACCGCGCCGGTCATTTGCGAGATCGGCGCAGGCTCGGCGACATGCACCTTCTCCAAAGTGCCATGCGCATGCCGTATGTGGCTGCCAGCACCCCGGGCGCCAATCAGCCAGTCCTTGCCGATGGGATCGTGAATGATGCCGGCGACGGTCTCGCCCTTCACGACGACGCCGAGCATGACGCCGAACAGCGGCACGCCCGAGGCGAAATTGAAAGTGCCGTCGACGGGATCGATGACGAAGGCGAGATCGGCTTCGCCGAGGCCCTGGAGCAGCGCCGGGTCGTCGGAGCAGGCTTCCTCGCCGACGATCATCGCCTGCGGGTAGCGCTCACGCAGCCTGACGGTGATGAGCCGCTCGGCACTCACATCGGCCTCCGTCACCAGGTCGGCTGCCGAGGTCTTCTGGCGGACGTCGCCCTCATCCAGCCGGCGAAAGCGCGGCATGATCTCGGCAATGGCAGCGTCGGACAGAAGCGTGGCGAGCCAGTCGATCGCGGTATCGTCAAATGTCATCGGGAATTGTCTTGCCTTGCGGTCAGGGTTTCGTTGAGTGCGGCGAAATCGAACAGCTTTCTGTCGAGCAGATGCGAGGGCCGCACATTGGTCATGGCGTGGATCATCGTCTCCTTGCGGCCGGGCATGCGCTTTTCCAGGTCGTCGAGCATCGCCTTCATCGCATTGCGCTGCAAGCCGTCCTGGCTGCCGCACAGATCGCACGGGATGATCGGGAACTTCATGGCGCTGGCGAATTTTTCGAGATCGGCCTCGGCGCAATAGGCGAGCGGCCGCAGCACCATGACGTCGCCGTCGTCGTTGAGCAGCTTTGGCGGCATGGCGGCGAGGCGCCCGCCATGCAACAAGTTCATGAAAAAGGTTTCGAGAATGTCTTCGCGGTGGTGACCGAGCACCAAAGCCGAGCAGCCCTCCTCGCGCGCGATGCGGTAGAGATGGCCGCGCCTGAGCCGCGAGCACAGCGAACAATAGGTGCTGCCCTGGGGAAGCTTGTCCGTCACCACCGAATAGGTGTCCTGATATTCGATGCGGTGCGCAATGGCGTATGTGTTGAGATAATCGGGCAGAATGTGCTTTGGAAAGTTCGGCTGGCCTTGGTCGAGATTGCAGGCCAGCAGGTCGACCGGCAGCAGCCCGCGCCATTTGAGGTCGAGCAGCAACGCAAGCAGGCCATAGGAATCCTTGCCGCCGGACAACGCGACCAGCCAGCGATCGCCGGGCCTGACCATCGAAAAATCGTCGATCGCCTGACGGGCGAGACGCAGCAGCCGCTTGCGCAGCTTGTTGAATTCGACGGAGGACGGCACATTGGCAAACAGCGGATGAAAGCCGCGTGCGGCGTCAGTGATCGGTTCGATTGTTTCTGGCAGCATGTTCATGGCGCGGCGGCCCCAAAATCCTTGTTGCTGCCCGGAGTAGCGCATCGGCCCGAAAATCGAAATCGATTTTCGGAACCGCAAAGAAAAGGCCGCCTCGAGGGCGGCCTTCGATGATGTCACAGATGAAAAAATCGATCAGCGCGAATAGAATTCGACGACCAGGTTCGGTTCCATCTGCACGGCGAAGGGAACATCCGATAGGCCGGGGATGCGCCCGAAGGACGCCGTCATCTTGTTATGATCGACCTCGATGTAATCAGGCACGTCGCGCTCAGCCAGGCCTACCGATTCCAGGACGATCACCAGCTGCTTCGACTTTTCGCGCACTTCGATGACATCGCCCGGCTTGCAGCGGTACGAGCCGATGTTGACGCGCTTGCCGTTGACATTGATGTGGCCGTGATTGACGAACTGGCGAGCGGCAAAAATGGTCGGCACGAACTTGGCGCGGTAGACGACCGCGTCGAGACGCGACTCGAGCAGGCCGATCAGGTTCTCCGAGGTGTCGCCCTTGCGGCGGTTCGCCTCTTCATAGACCTTGCGGAACTGCTTTTCCGACACGTCGCCGTAGTGACCCTTCAGCTTCTGCTTGGCACGCAGCTGCAGCCCGAAATCGGAAAGCTTGCCCTTGCGGCGCTGGCCGTGCTGGCCGGGACCGTATTCGCGCTTGTTGACCGGGGATTTTGGGCGGCCCCAGATGTTTTCGCCGAGACGGCGGTCGATCTTGTATTTCGCGGATTCGCGCTTGCTCATCGCATTCCCTTTCAAAAAGACACACCCGGCACCTCATGGTCCGGGTGAAGGAAACGCGCCCTCCTCTGGCCCCCGTTTTCGAGACCTGACAGGGTTCTCCCACGCAACGCGGCGGAAAACCCACGGGACACGTCATTCTAGACAAGACTCCGGAAGAATATAGCGGCTTCCCAAATGTCTTGCACACATAAAGGACCACCGGACATTGCGGCCCGGTGTTGGTGGGCTGATTAGACGGAGATTCAACTGGTGTCAAGCTCGCCACTGGCGTCAGTGATAACAGCCGCAGTTCCCCCGCGCGGACGTGCTGATCGCGGCTATCCAACCATGGGACCGGACCTCGGCTGCGGACGAGCGGCTAGTGTTTCGATTTCTTCTCCGGCAGGCCCTTGCGCTTGGTCTCGGCGAACTCCTCGAGCTGCTTTTCGCTCATCGACTTGTACATTCCCTTCGAAGCGCCTTTCAGCTCGCTCTTCTTGGTCTCGCCACGCTTGGCGGACAATGCCGCGCCGGCGGCTTTCTGCTGGGCTTTTGAAGTGGCTGGCATGATCGTTTCTCCCGTCTTGCGATGCGGGAAAAACGCACCGGTCGGGGTGATGTTCCCAGATATCAGGAAATCGCCAGCCCGAACCCCTGCATCAGGCGGCGGGTCGGGAAATCGACCCGCTTCGAGGTGAAGACAGCAAGGTCGGCGCCTTCCGGCAACGTCTCGCCGCGGTGGCTGGCCTCGGCATGCGCGAGCAGCGAGAGCGCCCGTCGCGCGATCGCCTCGGCGGGATCGAGCCAATCGACCGGCCAGGGTGCCGTCTTGCGCATGCGATTGGCCAGAAAGGGATAGTGGGTGCAGGCAAGCACGACGATGTCGGTCCGCAATTCGTCACGTTCGACGAAGCACGGCGCGATCTCGGTACGCACCGCCTCTTCATCGACAAAGCCATCGCGCATATAGACCTCGGCCAGTCCCGCCAGACTGTCGCTGCCAACCAGGCGGACATGGCATTTCTGCGCCCATTTGCCGATCAGGTCGCGGGTATACTGGCGTTTGACGGTGCCGGGCGTCGCCAGCACCGACACCAGCCCCGAGCGCGTGCGTTCCGCCGCCGGCTTGATCGCCGGCACCGTGCCGACGAAAGGATGACCGGGAAATCTTTCGCGCAGCGCATCGATGACCAGAGTCGAGGCGGTATTGCAGGCGATGACCGAAATGGCCGGCGAAAAACGATCGAGCAGCTTGCCGAACAGCTCCAGCACATGTGCCCTCAGTGCCGCTTCCTCCCATGCCCCGTAGGGGAAAGCCGCATCGTCGGCGACATAGACGAAGCGGCGGTCGGGCATCAGCACCCGCGCTTCGCGCAGCACCGTCAGGCCGCCGATGCCGGAATCGAACATCAGGATCGGGCGGGTGCTTGAAGGATCGGTCATTGTCATCGTCTACAGGAGAAGGCGGAGAAGGCTGCGGGCCCCGGGAAGATGATCACAAATCTCTATTCATCATTTTAGGCCTGATCCATCATTTTTGGGATGATGGACCACAGCAAATAACATTCGGTTACGGCTAGAGCCTGTCTCTCAGGCCTGGTCCTTGTCTGTCGCTTTGGCGGCGCGGGCCGCTGCCGGAAGCCGCCTTGGATCATCGCCCGGCGATCCGTCGCCGCGCGGCATGGCCGGCGAAAACCTGTCCAGCGATGATATTATGCCGCGCAGCACCTTGAGCTCCGGTTCGGCGAAGCCGGCGCGCGTCAGCACCGCGCGCAGGTTGTCGACCATTTTCGGCTTCTTCGCCGCCGGGCGGAAATAGCCGCGCGCTTCGAGCGCGCCTTCCAGATAGGCGAACAGGCCGTGCAACTGTTCCTTGGTCGCCGGCATCATGTCGGGACTGGAGAAATTGGTTTTGGTCTCGTCTTCCAGGCCCGACTTCATCCACTCATAGGACATCAGCAAGGCGGCCTGGGCGATGTTGAGCGAGGAGAAGGCGGGATCGACCGGGAAGGTGACGATCTCGTCGGCGAGGCCGACCTCGTCATTGTAGAGCCCGAACCGCTCGCGGCCGAACAGAATGCCGGTGCGCTGTCCGGATCGCTGCCGCGCTCTCAGCGCCCTGCCCGCCTCGACCGGTCCGCGCACCGGTTTGAAATTATCGCGCGCGCGCGCCGTGGTGGCGAAGACGAAGTTCAGGTCGGCGACCGCCGAGGCCAGATCGTCATACACTCCAGCGGCATCGATGACGTGGTCGGCGCGGCTCGCGGCAGCGCGCGCCTTTTCGCTCGGCCAGCCGTCGCGCGGATTGACGAGGCGCAGTTCGGACAGACCGAAATTCGCCATGGCGCGCGCGACCATGCCGATATTCTCGCCGAGCTGCGGCTCGACCAGGATGATCGCCGGGCCGGTGGCAGGAAGGATGTCGTTGCTGGCTTGCATTGTCTCAATGAACTGCTGTTTGCGGCATTTCAGCGTCCCCTGCCATATCCGGCCGCGAAAATGAAGCTTTGGCAGGCAACGCCCGATGCCAGGGGCGAGCCCGCTGGCGCGGATCGCCGTTTGCGCGGCCAAAAATGCTTTGATATACGGGCCGCATCCCCGGCCAAAGCCATGCGGGCAAGGCCGTTCCGATCCCCAACAATGAGGCATTCTTTCCATGGCGAAGATCAAGGTGGCGAACCCGGTCGTCGAACTCGACGGCGACGAGATGACCCGCATCATCTGGCAGTTCATCAAGGACAAGCTGATCCACCCCTATCTCGACCTCAAGCTTGAATATTACGACCTCAGCGTTGAGCACCGCGACGCCACCAACGACCAGGTGACCATCGATTCGGCCAATGCGATCAAGAAGCATGGCGTCGGCGTGAAATGCGCGACGATCACGCCCGACGAGCAGCGTGTCGAGGAATTCGGGCTGAAGAAGATGTGGAAGTCGCCGAACGGCACCATCCGCAACATCCTCGGCGGCACCATCTTTCGCGAGCCGATCATCATGAAGAACGTGCCGCGGCTGGTGCCCGGCTGGACCAAGCCGATCATCGTCGGCCGTCATGCCTTCGGCGACCAGTACCGCGCCACCGACTTCCGCTTCCCCGGCAAGGGCAAGCTGACGATCAAGTTCGTCGGCGAGGACGGCCAGGTGATCGAGCATGACGTGTTCGAGGCGCCGGCCGCCGGCGTCGCCATGGCCATGTACAATCTCGACGACTCGATCCGCGAATTCGCCCGCGCCTCGCTCAATTACGGCCTGCTGCGCAACTACCCGGTCTACCTCTCGACCAAGAACACCATCCTCAAGGCCTATGACGGCCGCTTCAAGGACATTTTCCAGGAAGTCTACGAGGCAGAGTTCGAAGCCGAGTTCAAAGCCAAGAAGCTCTGGTACGAGCACCGGTTGATCGACGACATGGTTGCCTCCAGCCTGAAATGGTCGGGCGGCTATATCTGGGCCTGCAAGAACTATGATGGCGACGTGCAGTCGGACACGGTGGCGCAAGGTTTTGGGTCGCTCGGCCTGATGACCTCGGTGTTGATGACGCCGGACGGCAAGACGGTGGAGGCGGAGGCCGCGCACGGCACCGTCACCCGTCATTATCGGCAGCACCAGAAGGGCGAGGAAACCTCGACCAATTCGATCGCCTCGATCTTCGCCTGGACACGCGGCCTGGCGCACCGCGCCAAACTCGACGACAATGCCGAGCTGATGCGTTTTGCCGAGACGCTGGAAAAAGTCTGCATCCAGACCGTCGAAGCCGGCTTCATGACCAAGGACCTGTCGCTGCTGATCGGTCCCGACCAGCCATGGCTTTCGACCACCGGCTTCCTCGACAAGATCGACGAGAATCTGCAGAAGGCGATGGCCTGACCAGCGTTGTGAGCAGGCCCGTCGTCTACGGGGCGGACTACAGCGTCTATGTGCGCATCGTCCGCCTCGCACTCGAGGAAAAAGGCATCGGCTACGAACTCGTGCCGGTCGACATCTTTGCGGCGGACGGCATTCCGGGCTGGTATCTCGACCATCAGCCGTTCGGCCGCATCCCGGCCTTCGAGCATGACGGGTTCCGCCTCCACGAGACCGGCGCGATCGCCCGCTATGTCGACGAAGCCTTCGAAGGCCCCACGTTGCAACCGGCCGAAGCCCGATCTCGCGCACGTATGAACCAGATCATCGGCATGCTCGACGCCTATGCCTATCGGGCCATGGTCTGGGATGTCGCCGTCGAGCGACTGGAGAAAACAGCGCCCGACGAGGCTTTGATCGCCAATGGGCTTCTGCAGGCGGCGACAGTGCTTCGCGCACTCACCTCACTGAAAGCCGCCGGGCCGTGGCTGCTGGGCGAGCAACTGACGCTGGCCGACCTGCATGCAGCACCCATCATCGGCTATTTCGTCAAGGTCACTGAGGGGCAAAACCTGCTGGCCGAGTTCGCCGATATTCGGGACTGGTGGGCTCGCATCGCCGGACGGGAGAGTTTTGCCCGTACTGAAAAGGCCGGGTGACAAAGTCCGAAAGGCCGAGGGACAGCACCCCCCTCTGTCCGGCAGGACAGAGGGGGGTGCCTCCCAGCAACCGATCAGGCCGCCTCCAGAGCCGCCTTCACCGCAGCGATCGCGTCTTCGGCCCTCGAGGCGTCCGGGCCGCCGGCCTGGGCCATGTCAGGCCGACCGCCGCCGCCCTGCCCGCCCAATGCCGCGGACGCTACGCGGACCAGATCGACAGCGCTGAAGCGGCCGGTCAGGTCGTCGGTGACGCCGACCACGACGCTGGCCTTGTTGTCCTCGCCGGCGCCGACGAAGACGACGACGCCGGAGCCGAGCGACTTCTTGCCGGCATCGGCCAACGGCTTCAAATCCTTCGGCGCGACGCCCGATACCGCCTTGCCGAGGAAGCCGACACCGGCAATGGTCTCGTTCTCGGCAGGCACGCCGGCTGGCGAGCGGTCGCCCAGCGCCAGTTTCTTGCGCGCTTCGGTCAGTTCTTTCTCGAGCTTCTTGCGCTCGTCCAACAGCGCTTCGACGCGCGCCGGCACGTCGGCCGGCGAGATCTTCAACGCCGCCGCAGTGGCCTTCAGCCGTTTGTCCTGCTCGTCGAGATGCTTTCTGGCCGCCTCTCCGGTCAAGGCCTCGATGCGGCGCACGCCGGCGGCGACTGCACTGTCCGACACGATGCGCACCAGACCGATGTCGCCGGTCGCCCTGACATGCGTGCCGCCGCATAGCTCGACCGAATAAGGCCGGTTGGCCCTGGCGCCATGCAAGCCCGTGCCCATCGAAACGACGCGCACCTCGTCGCCATACTTTTCGCCGAACAGCGCCATGGCGCCTTCGGCGATGGCATCGTCAACCGACATCAGCCGCGTGGTGACCGGACTGTTCTGGACGACGATCTCGTTCGCCATCCGCTCGACCTCTTCGATCTCGTCAGGCGAGATCGGCTTGTTGTGCGAAATGTCGAAGCGCAGACGCTCGGGCGCGACCAGTGAGCCCTTCTGCGCGACATGGGTGCCTAGCACCTCGCGCAGCGCTTCGTGGATCAGATGCGTCGCGGAATGGTTCGCGCGCAGCCTGGAGCGGCGCGCATGGTCGACCTTCAGTTCGACGGTCGCGCCCGTGTCGACCGTGCCGTCGGCCACCTTGCCGAGATGCACGAAAAGCCCGTCGGCCTTCTTCTGCGTATCGGAGATCTCGATTGAGAACCCTTCGCCTGAAATGACGCCGGTATCACCCACCTGGCCGCCGGATTCGCCATAGAACGGCGTCTGGTTGACGACCACGGCAACCGCCTCGCCGTTGGCGGCGCTGTCGACGATCTTGCCGTCCCTGACCAGCGCCTGGATGAGGCCTTCCGCCTGCTCGGTCTCGTAGCCGAGGAACTCGGTGGCGCCATGCTTCTCGCGCACCGGGAACCACACTGTTTCGGTCGCCGCCTCGCCGGAACCAGCCCAGCTCTTGCGCGCCTCGGCCTTCTGCTGCTCCATCGCATTGGTGAAGCCGGCAAGATCGACCGAGATGTTGCGCTGACGCAACGCGTCCTGCGTCAGATCGAGCGGAAAGCCATAGGTGTCGTAGAGCTTGAAGGCGGTCTCGCCATCCAGCATGTCGCCGGCACCCAGCTTTTCCGTCGCCTCCGAAAGCAGGCCCAAGCCGCGCACCAGCGTCTTGCGGAAACGGGTTTCTTCAAGCTTAAGCGTCTCGGTGATCATCTGTTCGCCGCGCACCAGTTCCGGATAGGCCTGGCCCATCTCGCGCACCAGCGCCGGCACCAACTGCCACATCAGCGGATCACCGGCGCCCAAAAGCTGCGCGTGGCGCATGGCGCGGCGCATGATGCGACGCAGCACGTAGCCGCGGCCCTCATTGGACGGCAGCACGCCGTCAGCCACCAGAAAGCAGGACGAACGCAGATGGTCGGCGATGACGCGGAACGATCCGACGGTGTCGGCATCCGGACCGCGGCCGAGCGCGGATGACGCGGCCTCGATCAGGTGACGGAACAGGTCGGTCTCGAAGACGCTCTCGACCCCTTGCAGAATGGAGGCCATGCGCTCCAGGCCCATGCCGGTGTCGATCGACGGGCGCGGCAGGTCGATGCGCTCATCCTTCGTCACCTGTTCATACTGCATGAACACCAGGTTCCAGAATTCGAGGAAACGGTCGCCATCCTCCTCGGGGCTGCCGGGAGGGCCGCCCCAGATGTGCTCGCCACGGTCGATGAAGATCTCCGAGCACGGACCGCAAGGTCCGGTGTCGCCCATCGCCCAGAAATTGTCCGAGGTCGGAATGCGGATGATGCGATCGTCGGAAAAGCCGGCGATCTTCTTCCAGTAGCCGGCAGCCTCGTCGTCGGTGTGATAGACCGTGACCAGCAGCTTGTCCTTCTTCAGCCCGAACTCCCTGGTGATCAGGTTCCAGGCAAGCTCGATGGCGCGCTCCTTGAAATAGTCGCCGAACGAGAAATTACCGAGCATCTCGAAGAAGGTCAGGTGGCGCGCGGTGTAGCCGACATTGTCGAGGTCGTTGTGCTTGCCGCCGGCGCGAACACTCTTCTGAGCCGTCGTGGCACGCGAATAGGGTCGCTTTTCCAGGCCGGTGAAAACGTTCTTGAACTGCACCATGCCGGCATTGGTGAACATCAGTGTCGGGTCATTGCGCGGCACCAGCGGGCTCGACGCGACGACCTCGTGACCCTCCTTGCGGAAATAGTCGAGGAATGTCGACCGGATCTCGTTCACGCCACTCATGAATACTGCCTTTTAGCTTTTAGAGAGAGCCGCCGGCGCGGCCGACGGCAAATGGACATGGCCTTTTAGCCGCCGCGTTGCACCCTGTCCAGAAACACGGAATTGGGCCAATTTGCGGGGCTTGCCGGTCATCTCGTTGCCGGCTTGCCGGTCATCTCGGCGCCCACCGCTGAAACGCAAACCGCCGGCGCTAGGCCGGCGGTTCGAACGCAACAATACAGGACTCGATTACACAGGCTGGAGCTGATGCGCGGGAATCATGGCCAAACTCCGGCCACTGCCGAAGCCTACATGGCGCCGGCTTCGTCCTCGAAACCATCATCTCCGCCTTCGGAACCACCATTCTCGAGGAACTTTTCCGCAATCAGCCCGGCATTCTGCCGTAGTGCCAATTCGATTTCGCGCGCCGTATCGGGATTGTCGCGCAGGAACAGTTTTGCATTCTCGCGGCCCTGGCCGAGACGCTGCGAATTGTAGGAGAACCAGGCGCCCGACTTTTCGACCACGCCAGCCTTGACGCCAAGGTCGACCAGCTCGCCGGTCTTGGACACGCCCTCGCCATACATGATATCGAACTCGACCACCTTGAAGGGCGGCGCCAGCTTGTTCTTGACCACCTTGACGCGGGTCTGGTTGCCGACGACCTCGTCGCGGTCCTTGACCGAGCCGATGCGGCGAATGTCGAGGCGCACCGAAGCGTAGAATTTCAGCGCGTTGCCGCCGGTCGTGGTCTCGGGCGAACCGAACATGACGCCGATCTTCATGCGGATCTGGTTGATGAAGATGACCATGGTGTTGGAGCGCGAGATCGAGGCGGTCAGCTTGCGCAGCGCCTGGCTCATCAGGCGGGCCTGCAGGCCGGGCAGCGAATCGCCCATCTCGCCTTCGATTTCGGCGCGCGGCGTCAGCGCCGCGACCGAATCGACCACCAGCACGTCGATGGCGCCGGAACGCACCAGCGTGTCGCAGATCTCCAGCGCCTGCTCGCCGGTATCGGGCTGCGAGATCAAGAGGTTTTCGAGGTCGACGCCGAGCTTGCGGGCATAGACCGGGTCGAGCGCGTGCTCGGCATCGACGAAGGCGCAGATGCCGCCCTTCTTCTGGGCCTCCGCCACAGTGTGCAGCGCCAGCGTCGTCTTGCCCGAGCTTTCCGGCCCGTAGATCTCGATGATGCGGCCGCGCGGCAGGCCGCCGACGCCGAGCGCGATGTCGAGGCCAAGCGAACCGGTCGGCACCGTTTCGATCTCGACGACCTGCTCGTTTGCGCCGAGCCGCATGATCGAGCCCTTGCCGAAGGCACGCTCGATTTGCGACAGCGCCGCATCCAGAGCCTTTGATTTGTCCACCGTTTTGTCCTCTACAAGCCGCAAAGAATTCTGAGCCATGATACATCACCCCTTGGTCGTCAATGAAGGCCGGACAATCCGTAATCCCTATCAATTTGTACCTTTTTTGTTCTCGATTGGCAAGGGGATACAACCGATTGAAAAACCAACAATATCCGGATTTGTTCTTTTTTTGTTTCGCGCTTTCACCCCAGGATGTATCCCGTTTCCCCCGCAGGATTCTGCTGGGCATCTTCCGAATCGCGCTTCGGGTTGCCGGGTTCCGCCTGGCAACCTAGTCTCACCGGGAACAGCAAAGGTCATCTCATCGGCATGATGAAGTCGCCGACGATCCTGGCAGTAGGCGGCGTCTATATCGAGCGGCGCGGCCAGGTTTCGGGCGCCTTCGTGCCGGCGGCGTCGAACCCCGGCACGATGCGCGAGGAAGTCGGCGGCGCCGTCTTCAATGCGCTGCGCTGCGCCGTGCGCCGCGGCGTCTCCGGCTCGCTGCTTTCGGTTCGCGGCGGCGATGTTCTGGCCGATACGGTTTCACGCGCCATTGCTGTGGCGGGGATTGCCGATCTGTCGGTGGTGTTCCTAGATCGCACGACGCCGAGCAACACGACGATATTCGACGGCGACGGCGCGCTGATCGTCGGTCTTGCCGACATGGCGCTCTGCGACCTGGCGCTTGCCAAGCAGATCCGCCGTGCCAAGGTGCGCGAGGCAATCAGCACCGCCGATGCAGTCCTTTGCGACGCAAACCTGCCGTCGGCGGCGCTCGAGCGGCTGGTGGAGCTTGCCGCCGGCAAGCCTGTCTTCGCCCTCGCCGCTTCACCAGACAAGGCGGCGCGGCTCGCGCCGGTGCTGGGCAGTCTGGCGCTGGCCTTCATGGACCGGCGCGAGGCCGGCGCGCTCGCCGCTGTCGGTATCGACGCTGCGGAGCAAGATATCATCGACGGCCTGAGGCGTGCGGGCCTCAGAGGCGGCGTGGTCACCGCTGGCGACGGTCCAGTGCTCGGTTTCGACAAAACCGACGCGTTTTCGATCTCTCCGCCTACGTCACAAAAGCCGGCGGATGCGACCGGCGCCGCCGATGCGCTGGCGGGCGCGACGATGGCCGCCCTGCTGCGCGGCCTAACGCTGGGCGCAGCGCTGCGCGAAGGCGTTGCCGCAGCAATGCTCGCCGTCGAGAGCGCCACCTTCACGAGCGCTATCTTTGCCGAGGCGCTGGCATTCGTGCCCGAGGCGCGCGACCTGGCTTGAAACCCCGGATGTTGGCGCCGCCCCTCAACCCCCTGCCGGGACCTTCTCCCCGTCAAGGACGGGGAGAAGGGGCTTGGCCGCGACGCCGGCGACCCCTCTCCCCGTCCTTCACGGGGAGGGGCGGCGCCAACCTGGAGCGATTGTCTTTAGCTGAGTGGCTAGCGGACACACCTATTTGCCGGCACGCAGCCCCGCCTCATAGGCCAGGCGTGCCCAGACCGCCATCTCATCCGGATCGTCGAAGGCGCTGTCGGGAACGCTCCAATACGGCATCGACACCAGCTTGCCGTGCCGCGACCCCGTATAGGTCCATTGCCGGCAGCCGGCCGCCTCGAATTCGGGCGCGCTTTCCGCATCGGCTTTCAGCATCAATTCGTCACGAATGACGATGGCGACGATCACGCCGTCGAAATAGATGCCCTTGCCGCCGAACATCTTGCGAATGCTGACCGGTCCGAGGCGTTCGAAAAGTTCGGCAATGCGTTCATTGTCCATGCCGCGATCATGTCACCCGGATTTCCCCTTGTCATCGCCGCAGCCGGCACCATCCTGACAAGTTGAAAGCCAATTTCGTCGGAGTTTTTCATGCCGCTTCTGCTCAAAGGGTCCTGCCGGTGCAATGCCGTCCGCTTCGAGGTGGAAAGCCACACGCCGGTGCCGTTCATGCTGTGCTACTGCTCGATCTGCCGCAAGCAGCAGGGCGGCGGTGGCTTTGCCATCAATCTCGGTGCCGATTTCGAGACGCTGAAAATCAAGGGCAAGCGCCATCTTGGCGTCTACCAGGCCGAGATCGACGACGACGAGCATCCGCAATGCGAGATCTCGTCAGGCGAGCGAAATTTCTGCAAAAAATGTGGTTCGGCACTGTGGCTCTATGACCGGACCTGGCCGGAACTGGTCCACCCCTTCGCCTCGGCGATCGACACAGACCTGCCAAAACCACCTGAAAAGGTGCACCTCATGCTGAAATACAAGGCGAACTGGGTCGAGCCCGTGATCGGCAAGGGCGACAAGGTCTTCGACGTCTATCCCGAGGAATCGATCGCAGACTGGCACAAGCGGACGGGAATGTGGGTGGATTAGCTATTGCCTAGCGTTGAAGTTTGAATCGAATGGTGCGGGTCCTGACGGCCGGAAAGCCTGTTCCGTCGTCATCCTGGGGCGGAGCAAGGAGCGAAGCGACGCGGCGCAGACCCCAGGATCCATGCCGCGATTTCAGAGCGCTGCTGCGGTGCAGAATTCTGCTCCGCTGCACTCTTCAGTTAACGTCACGGCATGGATCCCAGGGTCTTCGCGACGGAGCTTCGCTCCTGCTTCGCCCAGGGATGACGAAGTTGAGAGTTCCGGATAATCTCGAACGTTTGCGGGTCGATGAACTAGCGGAGTCGGATCAGGCCGACGCGCGCGCCTCGGCCAAGGCCTTCAAATCGGCCGGCTTGAGCTCCACCGATTCGCCGCAGCCGCAGGCCGAGCTCTGGTTCGGGTTGCGGAAGGTGAAGCCGGTGCGCAGCGTCGTCTGCTCGAAATCCATCTCGGTGCCGAACAGGAAAAGCGCCGCCTCAGGCGCGACATAGACATGGGCGCCGTCGCGCTCGATATGATCGTCCTTGGTGTTGGGCTCGGTCACCAGATCGACCGTATATTCCATGCCGGCGCAGCCGCCCTTCTTGATGCCAAGGCGAATGCCATGCGCATTCTCACGGGTCGCGACGATCTCGCGCACTCGGTCGGCAGCCTTTTCGGTCATCGTGATGACGGCGAAGCGTCCCATTCTTTTTCTCCGCGTTCACGCAGGTTCAAGGCCTGCGGAATGAGTCTTCTAAAATGGTGAAGTTTTCTGCCTGGCGCAAGTGCGCCTCAATACCAGCCCACCGCGACCTGCGCCTCTTCCGACATGCGGTCGGGCGACCAGGGCGGATCGAAGGTCATGTTGACCTCGACGCCGGAAACGCCTTCGACGGCGCCGACGGCATTTTCCACCCAGCCCGGCATTTCGCCGGCCACCGGGCAGCCCGGCGCGGTCAGGGTCATGTCGATCTTGACCGAGCGGTTGTCCTCGATGTCGATCTTGTAGATCAGGCCGAGCTCATAGATGTCGGCCGGGATTTCCGGGTCGTAGACCGTCTTCAGCGCCGAAACGATGTCGTCGGTCAGCCGCGCCAGTTCGTCGACGGGAATGGCCGAGGCGGAAACCAGACCGTTGGCAGTCGTCTCCGAAGAGGTCTCAGCGGTGCGGCCTGCATCATCCATGATCGTCACCCAAAAAACTTTCGCGCTTTTTCGAGCGCATCGGCCAAAGCGTCGACTTCGGCCCTGGTATTATACATGCCGAACGATGCCCTGCATGTGGAGGTTACGCCGAAACGTTTCAACAGCGGCTGAGCGCAATGGGTGCCGGCACGGACGGCGACGCCCTGCCTGTCGATCACCATCGACACGTCGTGGGCATGAATGCCCTGCAGCTCGAAGGAGATGATGGCGCCCTTGTCCGGCGCGTCGCCGAAGATGCGCAGCGAATTGATGGCGCGCAGCCGCTGATGGGCATAATCCCTGAGATCGGCCTCGTGGGCGGCGATGCGCTCGCGGCCGATCTTTTCCATATATTCGAGCGCCGCGCCCAGCCCGATCGCCTGGACGATCGGCGGCGTGCCTGCCTCGAAACGGTGCGGCGGATCGTTGTAGGTGACGATGTCTTGCGTCACCTCCTCAATCATCTCGCCGCCGCCCATGAACGGGCGCATGCGCTCCAGCATGTCCTTCTTGCCATAGAGCACGCCGATGCCCGAGGGCCCATAAACCTTGTGGCCGGTGAAGACGAAGAAATCGCAGTCGAGGTCCTGCACGTCGATCGGCATGTGCACGGCGCTCTGGCTGCCGTCGACCAGCACCGGAATGCCGCGCGCATGCGCGATGCGGACGATCTCCTTGATCGGCGTCACCGTGCCCAGCGCATTCGACATGTGCGTGATGGCGACCAGTTTTGTGCGGTCGCTCAGCCGCTTCTCGAACTCGTCGATGTGGAAGACGCCGAGATCGTCGACCGGCACCCAGACCAGCTTCGCGCCCTGGCGCTCACGGATGAAATGCCACGGCACGATGTTCGAATGGTGCTCCATGATCGACAGGACTATTTCATCGCCCTCGCCGATATTGGGCATGCCATAACCATAAGCAACGGTGTTGATCGCCGCGGTCGTGTTCGAGGTGAAGACGATGTTGTCGGTGCTTGGCGCGTTGAGAAATCTCTGCACTATCTTGCGCGCGTTCTCAAAGGCATCTGTCGAGGCGTTCGACAGGAAATGCAGCCCGCGATGGACGTTGGCGTATTCCTGGGCGTAGGCGTGCTGGATGGCGTCGAGCACGGCCTGCGGCTTCTGCGCCGAGGCGCCATTGTCGAGATAGACCAGCGGTTTGCCGTAGACTTCCCGCGACAGGATCGGAAAGTCGCGGCGGATCGCCTCGACGTCGTAGGGGATGTTTTCGACTTTCTGGTCCATCACCAATTCATCGCCTCATTCTGTCGCCCACCCCTCATCCGACCGAGCTTCGCTCGGCCACCTTCTCCCACAAGGGGAGAAGGAAGATCGCCTAACCTTCTCCCCTTGTGGGAGAAGGTGGATTGGCGCGCAGCGCCAAGACGGATGAGGGGTGTTCGCCGAAGCGAACCCAATCGCCTCACCCGTGCGCCGCGAACCAGCCGTCGAGCCTCGTTTCCAGCGCCTCGACGATCGCCTCGTCGTCCAGTTCCTCGATCACCTCGGCGACGAACGCCTTGACCAGCAGGCCACGGGCCGACTTCTCGTCGATGCCGCGCGCTATCAGGTAGAACAAATGGCTATGGTCGATCTCGGTGACGGTGGCGCCGTGGCCGCAGACGACGTCGTCGGCGAAGATTTCGAGCTCAGGCTTGGTCGAGAACTCGCCGTCATCCGACAAGAGCAGCGTGTTGCAGGCCATCTTGGCGTTGGTCTTCTGCGCGTATTGGTGGACGTTGATGCGCCCCTGGAAGACGCCGCGCGCTCTTCCCGTCACCACGTTGCGGATCACTTCCGTCGAAGCCGTGTGCGGCACCGCATGGTCGAGCACCATGGTCACGTCGGTATGGGTGTCACCGGCAAGCAGGTTGATGCCGCGCAGCGTGAAATCGGCACCTTCGCCGGTCGTCCTGACCACGATCTCCTGGCGCACCAGCTTGCCGCCGGCATTCATCACGAACAGCGTCAGCTTCGCATTCTTGCCGAGATGCGCCTTGAACTGGGCAAGATGCGTCGCCGTATCCGGCTGCTCCTGCACGATCAGCCAGGTCACCTCGGCGCCCTCGTCAAGCAGAAGCTGGCTGACCGAACTGACGAGCGCGGCGCCCTCGCCCGCCTGGCGCTCGACGATCACGGCCTTGGCGCCGGCGCCGACGCGGACGCTGAGGCGGACATGCGTCTGGCCGCCGGCCTGCAGGTTCTGCAATTCGATCGGCTTGTCCAGTTCGGTACCGTCGGCGATGTCGACAAAATAGCCGTCGGCCACGAAAGCCATATTGAGCGCGCCGATGGCGTCGTCAGCGCCATAGGGATCAAGGCCCGGTGCGATGCTGCCGTCGGTCAGCTTCTCCGACAGGCGCTGCACGGCGATGCCCTCGATTTCAGGCAGTTTCGCGCTCGACACGCCGTTCAGCACCGGCAGGACAGCGGATCCTTCGACGACAGGCGCAATGGCTTTTGGGGCGGCTGCGGGATCGAAATCCGGAACCGAAGTCAACAGGCGGCGCAGGTCGGTGTAGTGCCAGGATTCGATGCGCCGCGTCGGCAGGCCGCTCTTGATCGCCTCGATGGCGTCGTCGCGCTTCAGCATCACCGTGCCGTCGCCGGGCAGCAACGACAGCCGGTCGCTGAAGGCGTCGATCAGCGCCGTTTCGGCCGGCGTTCGCTGGGGTGTCGTATGTATATTCATCGGTCTCGCCTTGTTTGGCTTGCCTTCTTGGCCTTCTGGCATCTCACGCAGCTTGGCCGATCACGCCGGCATAGCCGTTGGCCTCGAGATCGAGCGCCAGCGACTTGTCGCCCGACTTGACCACCTGGCCCCTGTACAGCACGTGCACACTATCCGGCACGATGTACTGAAGCAGGCGCTGGTAGTGGGTGATGATGACAATGGCGCGGTCCGGCGCGCGCAACGCGTTGACGCCTTCCGAAACGATCTTCAGCGCATCGATGTCGAGGCCGGAATCGGTCTCGTCGAGCACACAGAGTTTTGGCTCCAGAAGCTTCATCTGCAGGATCTCGGCGCGCTTCTTCTCGCCGCCGGAAAAGCCGACATTGAGCGGCCGCTTCAGCATCGCCATGTCCATGTCCAGCAAGGCAGCGGCGTCCTTCACGCGCTTCAGGAATTCCGGGATCTTCAGCGGCTCCTCGCCGCGCGCCTTGCGCTGTTCGTTCATCGCCACTTTCAGGAATTCCATCGTCGCCACACCCGGTATCTCCATCGGATACTGGAAGGCGAGAAAAATGCCTGATGTGGCGCGCTCGGCCGGGTCCATCTCGAGGATCGACTGGCCGTTGTAAAGGATGTCGCCTTCGGTCACCTCATAATCCTCGCGCCCGGCGAGGATGTAGGACAGCGTCGATTTTCCCGAGCCGTTCGGCCCCATGATGGCGGCGACCTCGCCGGCTTTCACCGTCAGGTTCAGGCCGCGGATGATCTCGGTGCCGTCATCGACGATGCGAGCATGCAAATTTCTGATTTCAAGCATTTTTTCTTTTCCTGAAAATTTTCGGTCCGGTCAGCCGACCGAGCCCTCGAGGCTGATCCCAATCAGCTTCTGCGCCTCGACCGCGAATTCCATCGGCAGTTGCTGGATGACGTCCTTGACGAAGCCGTTGACGATCAGCGCGATCGCCTCTTCTTCGGGAATGCCGCGCTGCATGACGTAGAATTTCTGGTCCTCGGAAATCTTCGACGTCGTCGCCTCATGCTCGAACTGCGCCGTTGCGTTCTTGGCTTCCATGTAGGGCACGGTGTGCGCGCCGCACTGGTCGCCGATCAGCAGCGAGTCGCAGTTGGTGAAGTTGCGGGCGTTGGTCGCCTTGCGGTGCGCCGAGACCTGGCCGCGATAGGTGTTCTGCGAGAAGCCGGCGGCGATGCCCTTGGAGATGATGCGGCTCGACGTGTTCTTGCCGAGATGGATCATCTTGGTGCCGCTATCGACCTGCTGAAAACCGTTCGACACGGCGATCGAATAGAACTCGCCGCTGGAATCGTCACCGCGCAGGATGCAGCTCGGATATTTCCAGGTGATCGCCGAGCCGGTCTCGACCTGCGTCCATGAAATCTTCGAACGGTGGCCGCGGCAGTCGCCGCGCTTGGTGACGAAATTGTAAATGCCGCCCTTGCCTTCGGCGTCGCCGGGGTACCAGTTCTGCACCGTCGAGTATTTGATCTCGGCATCATCGAGCGCGATCAGCTCGACCACCGCGGCGTGAAGCTGGTTTTCGTCGCGCTGCGGCGCCGTGCAGCCTTCGAGATAGGAGACGTAGGCCCCTTCCTCGGCGATGATCAGCGTGCGCTCGAACTGGCCGGTGTTCTTTTCGTTCATGCGGAAATAGGTCGACAGCTCCATCGGGCAGCGCACGCCCTTGGGCACGAAGACGAAAGAACCGTCGGTGAACACCGCCGAATTCAGCGTGGCGTAGAAATTGTCCGAGGTCGGCACGACCGAGCCGAGATACTTCTTCACCAGATCCGGGTGCTCGCGGATGGCTTCCGAGATCGAGCAGAAGATGACGCCGGCCTGCGCCAGCTCCTTCTTGAAGGTGGTGACGACGGACACGGAATCGAACACGGCGTCGACGGCGACGCGGCCCGACTTGTAGACATTGTCGCTGGCTTCCTCGAGTTCCGACGCATCGGTCTTCTGTACGCCGGCGAGGATCTCCTGTTCCTTCAGCGGGATACCGAGCTTTTCATAGACCCTCAACAGTTCGGGATCGACGTCGCTCAGCGATGTCGGTCCCGGCGTGCTCTTGGGCGCCGCATAATAGTAGAGGTCCTGGAAATCGATCTTCGGATAATGGACGCGCGCCCATTTCGGCTCGTCCAGCGTCACCCAGCGCCGATAGGCTTCCAGACGCCATTCCAGCATCCAGGACGGCTCGTCCTTCTTCGCCGAAATGAAGCGGATAATGTCTTCGCTCAGGCCCTTTGGGGCCTTGTCCATCGCGATTTCGGTCTGGAATCCGTATTTGTATTGGTCGACGTCGATCTTTCGAACCCGATCGATCGTGTCCTGCACAGCAGGCATCAGCGTTCTCCATCCACGCCGGGGTCAAGGCCCGGCAGTTTTCAAACTATGGCACCGCGAAACCAGTACCCGCGAGGCACCCGAGGCGGCGTAAGTTCCATATAGTGCGTCCCTGCCGGGAATTCACCCGGCCACCATGAAACGCACGGCTCTACCAGGCCAAAAAGCCTGCGTTTGTTTGCCGCGCTCAGGCGGCTTCTTCCCTGCCTGCGCGGCGTGAGGCAATGCCGGCCAGCGCAGTGCGGAACAGTTCGATGTCCTGCGCGCTCGTTGCGTGGCCGATGGACACGCGCAAAGCGCCAAGGCTGTCATTGTATCCCATGGCTTTCAGCACATGGCTCGGGCCGACCTTGCCCGACGAACAGGCGGAACCGGCCGACAGAGCCACGCCGGCGAGGTCGAAGGCGATCTGCGCCGTCTCGGCCTTGATGCCGGCAATAGCGAAGAATGTCGTGTTGGCAAGCCTAGGTGCGCCGGTTCCGAAGATTTCCGCATCCGGCACCAGCGTTTTCACGATCGCCTCGATCTCGTCGCGGCGGCTGCCGACGTCGTCGATGCGCTTCAATCCAATCAGGGCTTCGCGCGCCGCTGCGCCAAAACCGGCGATCGCGGCCAGGTTTTCAGTGCCGCCGCGATGACCCTTTTCCTGGCCACCGCCTGATATCAAGGGCCTGGGCATCATCAGGTCCGAGGCGGCGATAATGGCGCCAACGCCCTTGGGACCGCCGATCTTGTGCGAAGACAGAATCAAGTAATCGGCATAACCCGCTGACATGTCGAGCGGAATGCGACCGGCTGCCTGCACGGCGTCGACGACCAGGATGCCGCCTGCCGCCTTGACGATTTCGGCGATGCGCCCGACCGGCTGGATGACGCCGGTCTCGTTGTTGGCGGCATGGATCACCACCAGCGGCAGGCCGTCCGCCTTGTCATGCCGGTCAAGTGCCGTCGCCAGCGCGTCCAGCCTGACAATGCCGTCGGCGTCGACGCCGATGCGTGTTACCCGGGCTGCCGGAAAGCGCCCGCCGTTCAGCACACAAGGATGATCGGCTTCGCAGACATAGAGCCGGCTCATGCGGACAGTGCCGCGCCCCATCTGCCAATCCGGCGTCAGCAGCGTCGAGGCGGCTTCCGTCGCACCGGAGGTGAACACGACATGCTCGGCGCCGGCGTTGACCAGCAGCGCCACATCGCGCCTTGCATTCTCGATCAGCCGCCGTGCGGCACGACCTTCGGCATGGACCGACGACGGGTTGGCGGCAGTACCGAGCGCGGCAATCATTGCCGCGGGGGCCGCGGCCCGCCGCCGCGGCGGGGCCGTTGTTTTGTGGAATTGGCGGGGTGGGGGCCATTTTTTTTTGGGGGGGGGCGTGAAGAACCAATTAACGGG
>NZ_JBVVQR010000016.1:120131-138559 GCF_055811535.1 Mesorhizobium sp. WSM4816
ACCCCCCCCCCCCCCCCCCCCCCCCCCGCCCCACCCCCCCCCCCCGCGCCCCTTCCTCCCCCCCCCCCCCCCCCCCCCCCCCCCGCCCCCCGGGGGGGGGGGCCCCCCCCCCCCCCCCCCAACCCCCCCCCCCCCGCGCCGCGGCAAGCAGCGGCGCGCTAGCATTGTAGTCGAGATAGGCGCGTCTTCCGGCCATTTTCGTTTCGATCGGTCCCTTCAAGAGCCATTCCGCGAGGATAGCGCGTTATTTCCTTGAAATTGCAAGGCAAGCCGTCCTATTTACGCGACTTGCGGCGTGGATGGCCGAACCACGACGTTTTGGCCACCCAGTTTTGAACAATTCTAAACTAGCTTCTAAGAAGACGCTCGCCCTGCGTCAAGGCCTGCGGAAGACTGGGGCCATAGGAAGAGTTGTTCCGGGCGCCGCGCACTTATGCCATGTGGAGTATTTTATGCCTGAGGTCATATTCACCGGTCCGGCCGGCCGCCTGGAGGGTCGCTACCAGCCTTCCAAGGAAAAGAGCGCGCCGATCGCCATCATCCTGCACCCGCACCCCCAGTTCGGCGGCACGATGAACAACAAGATCGTCTATGACCTCTTCTACATGTTCCAGAAGCGGGATTTCACCACGCTTCGCTTCAATTTCCGCGGCATCGGCCGCAGCCAGGGCGAATTCGACCACGGCACCGGCGAATTGTCGGATGCGGCCGCGGCACTTGACTGGGTGCAGTCGCTGCATCCGGATTCCAAGAGCTGCTGGGTCGCCGGCTATTCGTTCGGCTCGTGGATCGGCATGCAGCTTCTGATGCGCCGGCCGGAGATCGAAGGCTTCATCTCGATCGCGCCGCAGCCCAACACCTATGATTTCTCGTTCCTGGCGCCCTGCCCGTCGTCCGGCCTCATCATCCATGGCGACGCCGACAAGGTCGCGCCGCCCAAGGACGTGCAGGGGCTGGTCGACAAGCTGCACACGCAAAAGGGCATCACCATCACCCAGAAGACCTTGCCCGGCGCCAACCATTTCTTCTCCAACGATGCGGACCTCCTGCTCCAGGAATGCGCGGACTATCTCGATCGCCGTCTGGCAGGCGAGTTGTCCGACCCGCGGCCGAAACGGTTGAGATAGGCCGAACAGCGAAGATATCTCCGGCATCTCGCGTCGGGCTTTGTCGCAGGATATGGCATTCGATTCGGAGCCGTGCGGCGCCGTTACAGCGGTCAGGTGGAAAAACCGGATTCCCCTTTTGCTGACCGCGCTTGGATGCTAAACGCCCGCGTTCACGCATGCCACGCCCGATCCGCTTCGGTTGGGCGCTTTCGGGAAAGAAAAAATGTCCGCCTTCAAATCCGATTTCCTGCGCGTAATGAGCGAGCGTGGTTTCATCCACCAGATTTCGGATGATGCCGGCCTCGACCAGCTTTTCGCCAGGGAAACGGTGACCGCCTATGTCGGCTACGATGCCACCGCGACCAGCCTGCACATCGGCAATCTGATTTCCGCGACCATGCTCTACTGGCTGCAGGAGACCGGCCACCGGCCGATCGCGCTGATGGGCGGCGGCACTTCGATGATCGGCGATCCTTCCTTCCGCGACGACCAGCGCAAGCTTTTGACGCCTGAGGCCATCGCCACCAACATCGAGGGCATCAAGCGCATCTTCGGCCGCATCCTGCGTTTCGGCGACGGTCCAAACGACGCGATCATGGTCAACAATGCCGACTGGCTGATGAAGCTCAACTATGTCGAATTCCTGCGCGATGTCGGCCGGCATTTTTCGGTCAACCGCATGCTGACCTTCGACAGCGTCAAGCTGAGACTCGAGCGCGAGCAATCGCTCTCCTTCCTCGAATTCAACTACATGATCCTGCAGGGCTATGATTTCGTCGAGCTCAGCCGGCGCTATGGCTGCCGCCTGCAGATGGGCGGATCGGACCAGTGGGGCAATATCATCAACGGCGTCGATCTCGGACACCGCATGGGCACGCCGCAGCTTTATGCCCTGACCACACCGCTGCTGACGACGTCGTCAGGCGCCAAGATGGGCAAATCGGCCAAGGGCGCGGTCTGGCTGAACGGCGACCTCTACTCGCCCTATGATTTCTGGCAGTACTGGCGCAACACCGAGGACGCCGACGTCACGCGCTTCCTCAAGATTTTCACCCGCCTGCCGCTCGGCGAGATCGCGCGGCTCGCCGCGCTTGGCGGCTCAGAGATCAACGAGGCCAAGAAGGTCCTGGCCACTGAAACGACGGCTATCGTGCATGGCCGCGAGGCGGCCGAGCAAGCCGAGGAAACCGCGCGCAAGACGTTTGAAGAAGGCGCGCTGGCCGAAACGCTGCCGACCGTCGAGGTCGGCAAGGCCGATCTGGAAAGCGGCGTCGGCATATTGTCGCTGTTCGTTGCCGCCGGGCTTGCCGCGTCCAACGGCGAGGCGCGGCGACACATCCAGGGCGGCGCGGTGCGCCTCAACGACCAGTCCGTGTCCGACGATCGCCGGTTGGTGACGCTTGAGGATCTAGGTCCGGAACAGGTCGTAAAGCTGTCGCTCGGCAAGAAAAAACACGTTCTGGTGCGGCCGGTCTGACCGGCCGCCTGACCCATCCCGATGGCGGCATGCAGCTCGCACCCCCGCTAACGGATGCGGTTCTTCAGGTCTTTTCCCGATGCAAGCCTATTGATATTGTCCGCAATCGTTTCCTGGCGGCGGCTGATCGTGCCGTTGGTCCATCCCGACATGTGCGGAGTCATCATCACGTTGTCGAGTTCATGAAACGGCAGGCGTGAGGGCAGCGGGTTCGGCTTCTCTGCGTTCGGATAAACGTACCAAGTGTCGATGACGGCCCCGCCGATCCGTCTCGCCTTCAGCGCCTCGTAGAGAGCTGTTTCGTCGATCACGGCGCCGCGGCCGACATTGAGGATCACCGCGCTTGGCCGCATGGCGGCAAGTTCCCCAGCGCCGATCAGTCCCTGCGTCTGTTCCGTAAGTGGAAGCGTGTTAGCGATCGCATCGGCTGACCCCATGAAGGCCGGCAGGTTTGACAGCGCATAAGTCTCGTCTACCACTTCCGAAATGGAGACTGGGCTGCGGTTGGCGATCGACACCCGCATGCCAAAAGCTTTGGCGCGATGGGCAAGAGTCTTGCCGATATGGCCATAGCCGAGGATGCCGATGGTGGTTTCGCCGAGCTCGGTGCGCAAGCCGTCAGACCCTCCCGCCCAATATTTCCAATCACCCTTCCGTAGACGCCGGTTAGCGTCGGCGAGCGGCACGTGGCGCGCGAGCAGCGCCGCCATCACATATTCGGCGATCGCGTTCTCATGGCCGAAGCAGTTGCACAGCGCCGCGCCGGCAGGCAGGACGGCGGGATCGATCCCGTCATACCCGGCACCTGGAACCTGATAGAGCTTCAGGCTCGAGGGTATCGGCATGGTGGAGGTGAGCCGGATACCGACGATGACGTCCGCCGCTGAATAGAGCGCGCACGGCGTCTCCCCAAACAGATCGTCGGGCACTTCGGCGATGTCGTGCGACTCCTCCAGCAAGGCTTCGAGGCCCCTCCGGAAGGTCAAAGCGTTCGCGCCGTGGAAAACGATGTGCATCCTTGAAGGCTCCTTATCGATCGAACGCAAGCTGAACCTTCATTGACTGCGCCCGATCGGAAGCCAGCCGAAAAGCCT
Organism: Mesorhizobium sp. WSM4816; assembly: GCF_055811535.1. Classification (NCBI taxonomy): domain Bacteria; kingdom Pseudomonadati; phylum Pseudomonadota; class Alphaproteobacteria; order Hyphomicrobiales; family Phyllobacteriaceae; genus Mesorhizobium; species Mesorhizobium sp. WSM4816. Next base: position 123,812 of record NZ_JBVVQR010000016.1, read on the forward strand.
CGTCCGCGCTGTCCAGCGGCACGGTCGCGGTCACCAGCGGTGAAAGATCGACCGCTCCCTTTGCGATCAGTTCCACGGCCCACGCGAACTCTGCATCAAAGCGGAAGCTCCCGCGAAGCGACACTTCCTTGGCGACGGCTGTGTTCAGCGGCATGGAAACGTCACCACCAAGGCCGACGGCGACAATAGTGCCACGCGGGCGCACAACCTCGAACACAGCCGCAAGTGCCTTCCCATTGCCGGAGCACTCAAAGACGGTGTCGAAAGCGCCCTTCTCTTCCGCGAAAGGCCGGAATGCGTCGGGCGCCTCGCTAAGATCGAGTGTTCGGTCGGCCCCGAGCTTGCTTGCGATCCGAAGCGGCGCGGCGGCAATATCGGTGCAGGCGATCTCTTGCGCGCCGGCATGCCGTGCGGCGACGATCGTGAGGCAACCGATCGGTCCGCAGCCCGACACCAGCACGCGCTTTCCGACCAACGAGCCTGCCGAGGAAGCCGCATGCAGGCAGACGGCGAGGGGCTCGGCACAGGCCGCCAGGCCGAGGTCGAGATCGGCGGGAACCGCGAAGACTTGCACCTCGGGCAGGGTCACCTCCTCGCGGAACAGGCCCTGCATGTGGGGAAAGCGCATCGCGCTGCCGAAGAACCTCATGTCGAGGCACTGATTGCTCATATTCATCCGGCAATACCGACATTGCCCACACGGCATGCTCGGATTAATCGCCACACGATCGCCCACTTTGACCTTTGCGACGGCCAGCCCTGTCTCAACAACGCATCCCGCAACTTCGTGGCCGAGGATCATCGGCTCCTTCAGCTGCACGGCGCCGAAACCGCCGTGGTGATAGTAATGAAGGTCGGAACCACAGATGCCGCCGCGCTCGATGCGCACGCGCACTTCGCCGGGACCGGGCGACTGTGCCGGTTCGTTGTCTTCGATCCTGATGTCGTGCGGCTTATAAGCAACCAGCGCGCGCATGAAACAGCTCCTGCGGGAGGTCAGAGGACGGAAATCATTCCGCCGTCGACATAGATAATCTGGCCGCTGACATAGTCGGACGCGGCGGAGGCAAGGAAGATCGCGGCGCCGACGAGCTCTTCAGGCTTTCCCCAGCGCCGGGCCGGCGTCCGGCCTTTGACCCAAGCATCGAATTGAGGATTGGCGATCAGCGCCTCGTTCATGTCCGTCACCATATAGCCCGGGCCGATGGCATTGACCTGGATGCCATGTTCGGCCCACTCGGCCGTCATGGCTTTGGTCAGCATTTTGATGCCGCCCTTGGCGACGGTGTAGGGGGCTACCGTGGCGCGGGCCAGTTCGCTGGTCAGCGAGCCAATATTGACGATCTTGCCGCTGCCTCGGGAGATCATCCGCTTCGCGGCCTCGCGGCCCACAATGAAGGCGCTGGTGAGGTTCGTGTCGATCACCCTCTGCCATTCCGCAGTCGAAAGTTCCACCATCGGCTTGCGCAGCTGGATGCCCGCATTGTTGACGAGGATGTCTATCGCCACACCCTCCCGATCGAAGCCTTCGAAGGCGGCGACGACAGAGGCCTCATCCGTAACGTCGAAGCAGGATTCGCGCACGCTCATCCCCTCTTCGCGCATATTCGAGGAAGCCGCGAGGAGGCGATCGCGGTTGACGCCGTTCAGGACAATCGACGCGCCCGCCTGCGCCAGTCCGACGGCGATAGCATGGCCGAGACCGCGCGAAGAGCCAGTCACCAGGGCCGTCTTGTTCTTCAGGCTGAACAGGCTGATCGACATTCTAGTCTTCCCTAGATCATAAAGACGAGGCTCGCACCGAGAGGTCAGCCCTCTCGAAGACGGACGGCAGGAGTTCGAGACCGAGGCCCGGTCCCTCCATCGGATAGACGTAGCCGTTTTCTATTTTCGGCACTGTCGTGACAAGCTCGTTGTACCAGCCGCGATAGAAGGCGCGCACCGATTCCTGGATCAGTGTGTTGGGTTGGCTAAAGGACATATGAACCGCAGCGGCGAACCCCACCGGTCCGATGCAGTCATGCGGCGCAAAGGGACGGTGATAGGTTTCGGCAAGTGCCGCGATCTTGCGCCCCTCGGTCAGCCCCCCGGTCCAGCACAGATCGACCATGACGACGTGCATTGCGTCGCGCTCCAGCATGTCCTTGTAGGGCCAGCGCGAGCCGAGCGTCTCGCTGGCGCAGACCCAGACGTCGGTCGACGCGGCATATTCGGCGAGCGCCTGCGCCGAGTTCATCCGGATTGGGTCCTCGTACCAAGTCGGGCTGTACGGTTCGAGCGCCTTGGCGATCTTCCTCGCCGTCGGCAGGTTCCACAGCGAGTGGAACTCGACCATGATCTCGATCTTGTCGTCGACGGCCTTGCGGATCTTTTCGAACGGCGCGACCGCCTTCTTCATCTGCTCCGCGGTGATGTACTGGCCACGCGTTTCCTGCGCGGCCGGATCGAAGGGCCAGATCTTCATGGCTGTGATGCCGGACTCGAGCAGGTTCTCGGCGAGTTCGTCCGGCCGGTTCATGAAGCCGTCGAGATCTTCGTACGGTCCTTCGCGCCCGCCGAGGTTCCAGTTCGACACCGGCCTGATGTTGTTGGTGCGGACATAGCGGTATCCGGCGCAGGTGTTGTAGATGCGGATCTTGTCCCAGCACAGGCCGCCCAGCATCTGGTGCACCGGTTGGCCGCAGACCTTTCCGAAGATATCCCAAAGCGCGATGTCGATCGCCGAGGCGGCCCGGTATTCGGCCCCGGTTGACGACTGCGCCATCGGAAGCGAGACCATTTCCTTGTTGAGCGCCTCTATGTGCAGCGGATTGCGGCCCAACAGTCTGGCTGCGAGCGTGTCGTGGATGTGCGCCTCCACCGCCCCAGCCCCATAGAAAGTTTCGCCAAGTCCGGTCACACCTGCATCGGTCTCGACGTGGACCCACAAGACGTTTGAGAACTCTTCCAGCCGGAAGGTCTTGATCGACGTAATTTTCATTGTTGTGCCTTTGGGAGTTTTTCCTAGCCGAAGAATCGCGGGAGCCAGAGCGAGATTTCCGGGAAGCTCAGAAGCAATGCCAGAACAGCAAGCTGCAACAGTATGAAGGGCCAGAGAGACGCGAATATTTTCTGAAGGGTGATCTCCGGTGGGGCCACGCTCTTGAGGTAGAACGCTGCCGGTCCGAACGGCGGCGAAAGGAACGCAACCTGCATCGTCACCGAAAAGAGTACGCCGAACCAGACCGGGTCGTAGCCGAGAGCCAGCACGATGGGCACGAAGATCGGCATGCAGAGCAAAAGGATGCCGATCCAGTCCATGAACATGCCGAGCACAACAAACACGGCCATCATGACCAGGATGGTGATGAAGGGCGAGATGTCGAGGCCGGTGATGAGGTCCGTGACGTAGCGCTGTCCGCCTGACAGATTATAGACGCCAATCAGGACGGCCGCACCAAACGTCACCCACAGGATGATGCCGCAGGCGCGCAAGGTCTGCGTCAGCGCCTGGCGAACGATCTTCCAACTCAGTTCTCCGCGCAGCGCGATGATCGCAATCGTCATCCCCACCGCGATGCTCGCCGCTTCGGTGATAGAGGTGATGCCGCCATAGATGCAGCCGAATACGGTTACGATAAGCGCAGCGGTCGGGAGCGCGCCGCGCGTAAACTTGCCCCAAGAGAACTCGGCAAGATCTTTTGCCGAAGGCATCGGTGCGATGGATGGGTTCAGCCAGCAGCGCACGACAATGTACGCAAGATAGACGCCGGCGAGCAGAAAGCCGGGAATGAACGAGGCCAGAAACAGCTTGTGCACGGAGACGTCGGCCGTCAGGCCGTAAATGATGAGCACGATCGAAGGCGGGATCATCGTGCCCAGCGAACCACCGGCGCAGACGATCCCGATGGCGAGATTGCGGTCATATCCGAGACGCAGCATCTGCGGCAGGGCGACGAGGCCAAGCAGCACGATCTCGCCGCCGATGATCCCGCTGATCGCGGCGAGCAGCACCGAAATCACGAGGGTGACGATGCCGATGCCGCCGCGCACCCTTCCGACCACGCTGTGGAGTGCGTCGTACAGGTCACGGGCCAGGCGTGAGCGTTCGAGCAGCGACGCCATCAGGATAAACATCGGCACCGAAAGCAGCGTGTATTCGGTGGCCAGGCCGTAGACCGTCTTGTGAGCAAGCGCGATGACCGGCGTTCCGAACTTGGCGTAGGCTACAAGAATGGCGAGTGAGCCGGCGGCGAAGGCGAGCGGCACGCCGACGGCCATAAGCCCAAAGACACCGAAAAGCAGAATTATGGAGATGAGTTCGATCGTCATGTCCGGCCGCCCGTCAGGTAATGCGTTCGTCTTCGACCGGCGGGTGGCGGCGACCGTTGCGAACGAAATTGACGATTGCAATGAGCGCCATGGCAGCTGCGGCCACGACGATGAGCGGTTTGATCACAGCCGGAATGGGTGGGTTCCAGGCGGTGCCGAAACGCTCCCAGGTGACAAGCGCGCGCCATGCCGTCGGAAATCCGAACCACGCCAGCCCGCCGCAGAAAACCAGGGTGCAAAGGAGTGCAATCGCGTCGAAAACACGCCGCACCGGCCGGGGCACCATGTCGTAGATCACGGAAATCCGCAGATGTTCGTCACGTTGCATGGCGTAGACGCCAGACACCAGGAAGACGATCGCGGACAGGAAAAGCGACAGTTCGTTGGCCCACACCGTGGGGCTTCCGAAAATGTAGCGCGCAGCGACCTCATAAAGCGTGATCACGACGATCACGAGCAGCAGCAGGGAAAACCAAGCCAGTGGCGACTTGCCTGCTTCGTGGTGGGTATCCGGTTCGGCTGACATGATGCTGCCTCTCGGTTTCGGGCGGCGGCATCCAAGCCGCCCGCCCGGTTGAAATGCGGAGGGCTATTTCAGGATGCCGAGCTTGGCCATGTAGGCGACATGCGACTCGTAGGCCGCCTTTGCCTCCGGGCTGCGCTGCGCCCAATCGCCCCAAACCTCTTGGGCAACCTTGCGGAAAGCGAGCCGGTCCTCCTCGCTCCAGTTGTGAAGGGTGACGCCGGCAGCCGTCAGTTCGGCCGCTGCCTTCTCGTCGTCGACCGCCGATTGAGATGCAACCTCCTTGGCGATCGTGTCGACCGCATCGCGAAGCGCTTGCTTCTGGGCGTCTGACAGTGCGTTCCACCTGTCGAGGTTGACCGTGACATGCTCGATCGGCATCGAATGGAAGCCGGGATAGGTGGCATGCTTTCCAACGTCATAGAGGCCGAGCCCTTTGTTGACAGCCAAGGTCGAAGCGTCGGCGCCGGAAACCGTGCCCGTGGACATTGCCGTGAACACTTCGCCGAACGGCATCACGACCGGAGCTGAGCCAAGTTTTTGGAAAATTTCCGATTCCATCCCCGGCGGCGAGCGGAATTTCCACCCCTTCAAATCCCCGATTCCGGCCAGTGTGGTCGTAGATCCAAGCGATTCCGGCGTGGCGACGAACACGCCGACCAGATGCATGTTGAATTGTTCATAGAGTTGGTTGGCGAGGTCGAGGCCTCCGGCATCCCTGTACCACCCGAGGATCTCGCCGGGCTTGGAGTAACCGCCCATGATGTCGCCATAGAATTGGAAGGCTGGGTTCTTGCCGGTGACATAGCCCGCGCCTGTCGCGTCGCCGTCGATAATGCCGGTAGCGGCCGCTTCGAAGGCTTCGGATGACTTCACGACCGACGAACTGGTCAGCATCTCTACCTGAAGTGTTCCACCTGACCCCTGGTTTGCAAGTTCAGCAAAGCGAATGAGCGCCTTGCCTTGCAGCGATGTCGGGCTGTGATGCGTCTGGAAACGCAGCGTCGCGGCCTCATCTGCCAATGAAGCGGCGGGCACAATCGCAAGCAGACCGAACAACGCGGCCCCTGCTATGCGTGATCGAAAGCTGGTCATGCTGAACTCCTCCTGAGCAAGATCACATCGCCTCCACGATGTCAGTGACATATTGTAAAATTTCACTAAAGATCACATATCCGAGTTTTGCACCATACGCAACGCCAATTTAGGATGCGCCCGCGCGATGCAGCAGGCAACGAATGCGGGGCCAGCGCAAAAGGTGGGGAATGGAGGGCAGCTACAGAAAGCGCTTTGCACGCGATGAAATATCACAATATGTTGTGTATTACGCACAAAGCGAGATCGGAGAGGCATGAGCAAACAACCCCCCAATAGGCGCGTGAAGCCCAAGGCGGCAAAAGGGATGCCTATCGACACCCCCTCACCGACTCGCCGGAATGCTGTCAACCTGCTGGACCTGGCCTACGAGAAATTCGAGCACCTGATCGTCACGTGCGAGTTAAAACCTGGAGCTTTTCTCACGATACAAGACCTGCAGGAAATGTCGGGGTTCAGCCGCACGCCCGTCCATCAGGCCGTCACGCGGCTAGCGGCCGACACCCTGATGATCGTCAGGCCCCGGCATGGCCTGCAGGTGGCCCCCATTGATCTGGCGCGAGAGCGACTGCTGCTCAAACTCCGTCGCGATCTCGAGCGTTTCGTCATTCGCCTCGCGGCGGAGCGATCGGGCTCGTCGCATCGCAACCAGATGCTGCACTTGGCCCGTCAGTTGCGGGAACGGCGGGAAGCGATTGCAATTGGTGAGTTCAATGCTTTTGACCGGCGGATTGACCAACTGATCTTGGCCGCAGCGGGCGAGCCGTTTCTGGAACACACGCTGCGCCCGCTTCATACCATCTTCAGACGTGTTGGCTGGATCTATCACAATCGCACCAGCGGACACTCCAATATTAAAAAGACCGTCGACACGCATCTGTCGGTCCTGGATGCAGTGGTCAAACGGGACATCGAGCAGGCCATTCGATCCTCTGACTCCTTGATCGATTTCGTAGACAGCATGTTCGATGTCATCGAACGCGACGTCGATCCTGAATTCATGGACTGTACCCTCGACCCAATTCTGCCGATGGCTTCTGCTGAACGGCAGGAACAAAGAAACGCCGTCGCCAAATCCTAAAATGCTTTTGCGGAAGTTCGAGAGCTGCACTGCGGCGAAAACGGCAGGTTAGTATCAGGAATCGGACCTTTGTCCGTGACCGCTCAGAAGTCTGTCTATGGTCCCAAGTCGTGTTCATATCGGACGTTTCCGGTCTGACGCCGCGCGGATCGGGGCGTCTCCCGCCATCGATGCGATCGAGTTCGCAGCCACCTGACGGAAGGCGGAAGGTTCTGATCCACCCTTTCTTGCTGCTGCGGTAGGACAACTTCTTGATCAGCCACATGCCCAAATTGCTGGATTTGGCAGCCCAGGAGGATAGGCTTGGTTTTTGGTTCAGGCGATGGAACAGAGACTAGCCGCAATTCTGGCTGCCGATATGGCGGGCTACAGTCGGCTAATGGAGGCCGACGAATCCGGCACGCTCGCACGCCTTCGGACCCATCGCATAGAACTGGTCGATCCCGCCATCGCGAAGAACAAGGGCCGGATCATCAAGACCACCGGAGACGGCATGCTCGTTGAGTTCCAGAGCGTGACCGATGCCGTGAAATGCGCCGTGGAAATCCAACAGCGCATGAAACGGCGCAATTCGGATGTGCCGCAAGAACGGCGTATCGAATTCAGGATCGGCATAAATCTCGGCGACATCATTTTCGACGATGACGACATTTTCGGCGACGGCGTCAATATTGCCTCGCGCATCGAGCAACTCGCCGACGTCGGCGGTATCTGCGTGACCGCAGCGGTGGCGACCCAAATTGCCGACCGTCTCGAAATTGCCATGGAGGATTTGGGCGAGAAGACGTTAAAGAACATCAGCCGCCCGGTTCGCCTCTATCGCATTGGGCTTGACAGTCCTGTCCTGCCAGAAGTCGAGGCAAAGCGATCCATCTCGAAACCTTCGATAGTGGTGCTGCCATTCACCAACATGAGCGGCGACCCCGAGCAGGAATTTTTCGCGGACGGACTGACCGAGGACATCATCACCGAACTGTCCCGCCACCATGAGCTGTTCGTCATCTCGCGCAATTCCAGCTTCGTCTACAAGAACCGCGCCGTGAATGTGCGCGAGGTGGCCGAGAAACTCGACGTCCAATACCTGGTGGAGGGAAGCGTCCGCAAGATCGGCGACAGGGTGCGCGTGACGGTTCAGCTCATCGACACGGCGAATGACGCTCATATCTGGGCAGACAAATATGACCGGAAGCTGGACGACATATTCGCGATTCAGGATGAGGTGACCGCGGCGATCGCAGCCACGCTGCCCGGTCGTGTCGAGGCGGCTCAGCGGGACCAGCTCGCGCGGGCGAAACCCGCAAACATGGCCGCGTATGAATGTGTGCTTGCCGCCAAGGTGCTGCATCACAAAAGCACGATTGCGGATAATGAACGCGCGCAAACCTTGATAGGCAGGGCCGTCGCGCTCGACCCCGATTATGCCCATGCCCATGCCTGGCGGGCCTGCATTCTTGGTCAGGCCTGGGTCTATAACTGGTGCAAAGACCGGGATGCCGTCTGGAACGACATCATGGCAGCGCTGGACAGGGCGCTGGCGCTGGACGACAACGATGCCGATGTCCACCGCATCCTCGCCGCAGTGAACGTGAACAACAATGAGCTGACCACAGCGCGCTACCATCAAGAGCGCGCCCTCACCCTCAATCCCAATTACGACCTCGTGGTGGTGCAGCAAGGCGAGTTGTTGACGTGGCTGGGGAGGCCGGAAGAGGGAATTGAATGGATCCGCAAGGCAATGCAGTTGAATCCGCACCACCCGGAGAGGTTCTGGAGCCATCTGGGAAAGGCGCGTTTCGCCGCGCGCCAGTATGGCGAGGCGATCGAAGCTTTCATGCATCTGTCAACCATGGACTCGGTTCAGCATGCTTTCGCCGCTGCCTGCTACGGCTGGCTCGGCGACGAAATCGCCGCCGCGGCGCATCTACGCAAGGTCAAAACGCTCGATCCCCAATTCGACCTCGATTCATTTATCGCCACCCTGCACTATGCCCAAGAGTCTGATGTGCAGCACGTCCGCGAGGGACTGCTGAAAGCCGGTATTGCCCACCTGTAAGTACGAACCAGATCCAATTGGGGCTCGAAGTGATTGAGCTTTCACCTTACCGATACTCGAAGATCGACCTGAAAATTCCGGGCGCGATCACCGACAGCGGATTGACGTCCAGTTTGGGCTTGTTGGCATTGCCCCTGAGCCGGTAAGTCACGCCGATCAGGCCGCGATCGCGGCCATTGCCGAGCAGCGCCCCGAACAGCGGCAGTTCGCCAAAGATGCGGTTGATGCCGTAGACCGGCATGAAGGTGCCGGTCATGTCCATGTTGTTGTTCTTGTCATAGAGCGTGCCCTGGAAGGTGGTGCCGATGCGCGGGCCGCGCAGCACGCCATTGGCCAACTTCAGATAGCCGGCGCCCTTTTCGATCTCGGAAAAGCCGCGCTCGAACTTCACTCTCGACGTGTCGATATTGGCTTTGACGGCTTCGTTGAGGCTGCGGCTGTCACCGGCCGGCGTCGTCGATACGAGCGAGGCGAGTTTCGGCTCGTTGACCACGAAGAAATCATGCGAGTCGACCTGGCCCTTCATCGGCCCATCGCTTGCCCCGGCGAGCGCCAGGGTGATCGAGCCGCCCTCCATATGCTCGTAGATGTTGAGGAACCGCAGGATGGCGCCGGCGTCGGCCGACCGCACGTTGAGGGCGCGCTTGCCGGCGCCGGTCGTATTGCTGATGCTGATGGCAGCACCCGAACTTGCCGTGGCGCTCACCTTGAGCCCATTCACCCTTGAGCCGGCGGCGCTGTAGTCGAGCTTCAGGTTCGACAGCGTCTCGTTGTGGAAGCCGGTCAGCGAATTGACGTCGGCGCTGACCGAAATCGCGTCGGAACCCGTGGCCTTGGTGGCGGTGTCGACATCCGACGTGAATTGCTTGATCAGCGAGCGCGCGTCCAGCGCGCTGCCGCTGATGTCGATCGCGTAGCCTTTGCCCGATCGTTTCACCGAAACGGCAACGTTGTCTCCCCGGTTCAACTTGACGTTGCTGAACCGCGCCGATGACAGGGCGCCTTTGACCAGCACCACGCCGCCATCGATCGAAAAGGTCTTTCCATTCAGGTCGAAGTCGGACAGCGTCGTGGTGTCGCCGGATTTGGCCATGGCAAATGTGACATTGGCTGGAATGCCGGGGCCCTTGCTCCAGCCTGCCCAGGGAATGTCCAGCCTGGCATTGGTCAGGTCCGCCGAGACAGTCTGGTTGCCCGTGTTGCCCGTGCCGCTCTTGTCGATCTCAACCTTGACGGTTCCAGAAAGCAGCTCCGACAGGCCAGGCATGGCGGCGGCACGTATCTTGTCGTCGAGCGTCAGCGCCACTTTCCGGCTGCGTGGCGGTCCGCCATCCCTGAGCGGTTCGATCAGGTCGAGTTCGGCTGGAATGCCATTGAGCAGCGCCTTGGCTGATATCACCGCCTTCTCGGGTTCGACCGTGATCGAACCGTCCGCGTCCGTCACCGTCTGGTCTTCGAACGGCTTGCCCAGCGACAGGTCTTTGTAATCGAGCGTCACCAGCCAATCGAGTTTCGAGCTGTCGACGCCGCGCTGCAGCGGAATGTCCGCCTTGACGTGGCCGGTCACCGTGCCGGACAGGTCTTCCGGCAGCAGCCCGACACGGCGCATGCCGTTGATCGGCTCGTAGGAAGCGAGCTCGGCGATCGCGGACGCCTCCCCGGCAACATCGATATCGAGCGCGCCGATCACCGGCGGGCGGTTCGCCGCCTTGACCGTCATCGTGCCGTTGCTTGCCGCGACCGTGCGGCCGCTGGCCATATAGACGTTGCCCGAGGACAAGGCGATGTCGACGTCATTGCCGTGGAATTCGACGACGCCGACGGCATCGCGTATCGGCGGAATGTGACCGGCTGTATCGAAGCGCGATCCCTCGACCTGGAAACGGCCGAATACCTCATCAGATGAAAGCGGGATGCCGTTGCCAAGGCGCCCGGGCACGACCTGGAACTGCAGGCTGGCGTCGACGACACGGCCGCCGAACAGATTTTTCAACACCCACAGGCGAGCGTTTCGCGCCGCAAACCAGGGCCACAACTGCTTGACATGCGAGACCGGCATGTCGTGGACGTTGAAGGCTACAGATATGCCCGGCACCTTTCCCTCGGGGAATTCGACCGAAGCCGTGCCCAGCGCCTCGCTGTCGGACCCGGACCGGATCCCGATTTGCTCGGCCACCAGCTTGCGGCTGCGGGTCTGGTAGACGCCGGCCACCCGGGCGATGAAATCGAGCGCAGGTTCGGAGGATTCCGAAGGCGCCAGCGTCGAGCCGTCGCTGGTCAGGTCGTAGCGATAGGACGGCTCCTCGCCTGCTGTTCCGGTCGCCGGCTTCGGCCCGATCGAACCGGCGAACTCGAATGTCGAGCGACCGGTCCTCACTTGCAGCCGGTCCACCTGGACCTTGTTGGCGCCGGCGACAAGCGTCGCAGCGAGATCGACGTCGGCTGGAAGCGAGCCACGCGTGCCAAGATCGAGCACGGCACCGGCGAACGACAGCGAGGCCGCCAGCCGCGACGCGTTGTCGCCGGATCCTTCCGATCCCGCCAGCTTCAAGGCAATCGCGCCAAGCGTCCCGCCCGGCGCTGTCGCGGTCTGGTCAAGCTGCGCTATCTCGACGCTGGCATCCAACGCCGTCACGCGCCGCGTCGTCGCATCACGGCTGGCTGAGGCGGCGATTGTGAGTGTCCTGCCGTCGACAGCCGCATCGGATGAAAACTCCAAACCGCCCGGCCCCGACTGCGCAACGGTAGCATCCGCGATCCTGACCAGTTTGACCAACCCGGCCTCGGGCGGAACGAGGTCGACATTGCGCAGCTCGATCCGGCGCATCTGCTCCTCGCGCACCGCATCGAGCGCGTGACCGATGCTGGCAAAGACCGTGCCGGCCAGCCTTTCCGGATCGATGAGGCCGTCGTCATTGCGCAGTGCCGCCGTCCAGTCGCCACCCGACGGCAGCGCCGCCATCACGATGCGCGCGTCGGAAATCCTGGCGCTGGTAAGCCGCACCTCGCCCGAAAGCAGCGGTATCAGCCTTACGCCGAACCGGACACGCCCGGCATCGGCCATCGGCTTGCCGTCGGCGGTCTTGAGGCTGACGTCGCTGACCTGCAGCGCAATGAAGCTCGATCCGTCGAGCGTGAGACGGGCCGGCCCGACCGCAACGTCGAGGTCGACGCCGGCCAATTTCTCGATGGCCGTTTCCGCCTCGGCCCGCAGCCGCTCGGTGCCGAAGCCGGACATGCCGATCGCATAGACAGCGGCGGTGGCCAGCAGCACAAGGGCCAAAAGGCCGGCAAACAGCCGCGCAAGAATACCAACGCCGCGGCCCTGGCCGAGCGGCGGTATGCGGCACGCGGACGGGAAGGCCCCCAGGTCGGTGATTTCATCACGCCTGAATCTGATCTTCTCGTGCTGCGGCTGCTCCTGATCCACACAATTTTCCGTTGAACGAACTCGACCGTGGACGACTCCCGGTGCGACAATATATCGATGAGGCCTCGCGCGTAACCACAAACAAGGGCACCGATATGGCTGATCTCGACGTCGGCGACGTTGCGCCGCAGTTCGACCTTCCCCGCGACGGCGGCGGATCGCTCAGCCTCGCGACATTGCGGGGAAAGCCGGTCGTGCTTTACTTCTATCCGCAGGACGACACCACCGGCTGCACCAACGAGGCGATCGGCTTTTCGCAGTTGAAGCCGGAATTCGAAAAGCTCCGCGCTGTCGTGATCGGCCTGTCGCCGGACAGCGTCCGAAAACACGACAAATTCAAGTCGAAATACGATCTGACCGTCGACCTCGTCGCCGACGAGGAGCGCAAGGTGATCGAAGCCTATCATCTGTGGGTCGAGAAGCAGCTCTATGGCCGCCGCTATATGGGCGTCGAGCGCGCAACGTTCCTGATCGGCAGCGACGGACGGATCGCCCGGATCTGGCGAAACGTTCGCGTCAAAGGCCATGCCGAGGCGGTGCTGGAGGCCGTGCGCGCGCTTTGACGTCAATTTCTGGGACATCAATTTCGGCTGTGGCCTGAACCCGTCTGAAGCACGGGGCCGAAGCAATCCGGCTTGCAACCCATGGGCTGCAAGCTGGGCGCCAGCAACCGACCGTTAACCTTAATGATGTGTAATCGGGCTTGTCGTTGGTGTCGTAACGAAAGCTTGGTCCTGTGAACGTAGCCAGTCAGTCAACGGTCTTTGGCAGGCGCAATGAGCCCCACACGGTCATTATCGCCCGGGGCAACGAGATCAGGCATTTCACCATACGGCCATGGCTTGCCGCATTTTGCGGCTCGGCGCTGGCGGCGATGGCGATAGGCTATCTGCTGGCGACCTCCTATCTCGTGCTGCGCGACGACCTGATCGGCGCGACCACGGCACGGCAGGCGCGCATGCAGCAGGCCTATGAGGACCGCATCTCCGCACTGCGCGCCCAGGTCGACCGGATCACCAGCCGTCAGCTGCTCGACCAGCAGCTCATGGAAACCAAAGTTGGCGAGTTGCTGGAACGACAGACCCAGCTCAGCCTGCGCCACGGCCGCATCGGCCCGCTCCTCGAACGCGCCGAGAGCGACGTCGGAACGCCGCCCGCCGCAGGCACGGCTGTGTCCGCAAAGTCGGATAAACGCGCCGAGGTGACCGACGCCCCGCTACAGGCCTATGCGGTTGCCAGCCTCGGCGCCAACCTTGGCGCTGGCGACTCCAGGCCGTTCTCGCTGTGGTCGACCCGCTCCGATCCGCTGCCGAGCGACACGGCGGCCGATCGTGCCGACAGGCTGTTCGTGTCGATCAACGCCGCGCTCAAGGCCATAGAGAGCCAGCAGCTCACCCGCATCGCCACGCTTGCCGACAACGCCTACAAAAACGCCGATGCGATTTCTCAGGCGCTCGAGGCGGCTGGCCTGCCGGTCGACGGCGATTTCGGCAAGAGCGATGCCGGCGGTCCGCTGATACCACTCGACAGTTCGATGACGTTCGACAGCAAGGTAAGGGAACTCGACGAGGCGCTGGACGCGCTTGACCGGCTGAAGACGGAGGCGCGACGGCTGCCGCTCGCCAACCCCGCGCCCGGTCGCTCGGTCACCAGCCCGTTCGGCGTGCGCACCGATCCGCTGCTCGGCACCGCCGCGCTGCATTCGGGGATGGATTTCAGGGCGCCGACCGGGATGCCTGCCAAGGTCACGGCGCCCGGCGTTGTCGTCAAGGCCGGCTGGAACGGCGGCTACGGCCGCATGGTCGAGATCGACCATGGCAATGGCTTTGCGACGCGCTATGGGCATCTCAGCAAAATCGACGTGACCGTCGGCAAGCGGCTCAACGCCGGCGACGTCATCGGCAAGACCGGCAGCAGCGGCCGCTCGACCGGCCCGCATCTGCATTACGAAATCCGCCACCATGGCGAGGCCATCGACCCGCTGCGCTTCCTGAGGGTCGGCAAGAAGGTCGCGCGGTATCTTTAGTCTCCGGCAGGGGTGCCTCTGACAGGTCGGAGGCTTTTCGGCTGCGCGCGTCGCGTCGGTGCAGAACCTTTTTGATGCCGGGGGGGGGGGGGCCCCCCCCCCCCCCCCCCGGGGGGGGGGGGGGGGGGGGGGGGGGCCCCGGCCCCCCCCCCCCCCCCCCCCCCCCGCCCCCCCCGACCCTGACCATCCGGCGAATTTCGGCCGGCTCTGTTCCAAGGGCTCGGCGCTG
>NZ_JBVVQR010000017.1:0-126388 GCF_055811535.1 Mesorhizobium sp. WSM4816
CGAGATGAACTGGCCGGGCGAGGCTCCGCGCCTGACCTCGATGGCATCGCCTTCGGCTGGGTGTGTGTGCTCCACCATGACGATGGCATCAGCGCCGCGCGGCACCGGCCCGCCCGTCGCGATCGAGGTAGCGGTGCCTGCGAGCACAGGGATTTGCGGGGCGACACCGCAGGCGATGGTTTCGCGGTTGAGCAGGAGCCTGGCAGGAAGCGCCTCCGACGCGGTGGCCATGTCGGCGGCGCGCACGGCAAAACCATCGACGTTCGAACGGTCGAAGGGCGGCACGTCGATCGGAGCCGTGACATCATCGGCAAGCGGCAGCCCAAGCGCATCCGCCAGCATCAGTTCTTCGGTCGGGGTCGTCCTGGGAAATAGCACCGCCTCGAAACGGGCGAGCGCCTCGTCGCGCGACAGGACCGTCAGGAACTGCTCCTGGCCGGTATGCTCCTGGCCGGTATCTGGGCGGGTGGATCTGGTCATCACCGACTCATCTGGGATCGTCGAACACAAAGGCGCCGACAGGTGTTCCCGCGGCCCAACCCTCACTGCCGCCTGGAATGGCAAGCCATGCATCCGCCAGGCGGATCGCCTCCAGCGAAAAATCTCCTATCGCAAGCGGCCGCCATCTGTCTTGTTGCTGGTTCAGCAGGACGATCTCGGCCAGTCCGACCGTGGACGAGATTTTCCGCTCCAGCGCCAGGACCGTCTGTCGCCGGGCGCTCCTGTCCGTCAGGCGATCGATAGCCGGTTGAACCAGCGCCAGAAAGGCGGCAAGAGCCTGATCGGGCGCGCCGGGGAGAGCAATGATCGGGACCGCATCGCGCCGTCCGATCGCCGCGGTTCGGCCGGGCTGTAGCGCTATGTTGTGGGCGATGAGCGCCCCACGCGCGGCAAGCGCGTCGGCTGTAGCGTCGGCGCGCCCCGCACCAGTGCCTCCAATCAGGATGATCAGATCGCCGGCTGCATTGCCAAGCGCCTGGGCGACGGATTTGGCGTCGCGCGAAACCGTTTCGATATCGAACACCGTCGCGCCAGAAGCTCTTGCGAGGTCGGCGACAAGATGGCCCGTGAAAGTATCGCTCGTTGGGGCGGCGACATCGATCAGGCGCACCTGCGGCATCCGCACCGCAATTTCACCAATCCCTGCACTTCGCACGGTCAGGAGATCCGCGGCCGACAGCCTGTGCCCAGCAATGATCAGCGGTCGGCCCGCCGCCATGTCCTCGCCAGCGCGTCGCACGCCCTGGCCCGGAGCTGCTTCATCGAGCGCCTGGGGCATCGGGCCGCTGCAATCGATGAGATCGGCATCGAGAACGCAATCGCATCCCTCCGGCATGGCGCCGCCTGCTTCTATCCAGACCGGAAATGCCATCAGCGGCAGCGGCGAATAGGCCGACGCACCAGCAAGATCGAGCGCGCGGCACGCCCAGCCGTCTGTCCTTGCCGTGTCGCGGATGGGCTGCGCGCGTGCCCGGGGCGGCATGGCGGCGCCGATCTTCCCAAGCGTCTGGTCAAGCGGCAAAAGAGTGGGCGCAACCGGCTCCACTCCGTCGAGGAGTGCGGCGAGAGCCGCTTCGAGACCGGTCAGCGCGCCGACGGAAGGCTGCATTCTCATCATGTCCGATGATGGGGCAGATGCGAACCGCTTTGCAACCGACTTCAGGAGCGCTGCTGCTCAGCGTTCGGGAAGAAGAGTTGCTGGCCGTCAATGGTGTACTCGCCGATCGCCTGCTGTCCTTCCGGCGAGATCAGCCAATCTATGAAGCGTTGGCCGGGTTCGGCCTTGACGTTCGGATGCCTCGCGGGGTTCACCAGGATGACGCCGTACTGGTTGAACAGCCTTTTGTCGCCTTCGACCACGATCTCCAGTTCGCCGCGGTTCTTGAACGCCAGCCATGTGGCGCGATCGGAAAGCACATAGGCGTCCATAGCGCTGGCTGTGTTGAGCGCAGCGCCCATGCCCTGCCCTATCTCCTTGTACCAGGGGTCCCCCACCGCCGCGATATCGACACCTGCCGCCTTCCAGAGTCCGAGTTCAGCAAAGTGGGTTCCGGATTTGTCGCCGCGGGAAACAAAAACAGCTTTTTTGCTCTGGATCGATGTCAAGGCGACTGCGATATCCGGCGAACCCTTGATGCCGGCCGGGTCGCTTCTGGGCCCAATCAGGACGAAATCATTGTACATCACATCGAAGCGTCTCACGCCAAAACCTTGCTGGACGAATTTCTCCTCCTGCGCCCTGGCATGGACGAAGACGACGTCTGCGTCTCCCCGGCGGCCGGCGTCGAGCGCCTGGCCGGTTCCCTGCGCGACCACCCTCACCTCGATACCGGTCCTTGTGGTGAACAACGGCAGTATGTGGTCGAAAAGGCCGGCATCCCGCGTCGACGTCGTCGAGGCCACCACGATCGACTGTTCCTGTGCGCTGGCCGATGCGCCGCTGGAGGCGAGGAAGGTCAAAATTACCGCAATTGCGGTAAACTGCCGACGGTTCAGCACTGGAAGCTCCATTTCCGCAGTCAAAGAACGAGTTCCCCATGGATAAAGGCTGCAGCTTCTGCGGATGCGGGGCGATCGAAAAAATCACCGGCGCTGGCGTGCTCGCACAGTCGGCCGCGAACGAGGAAGACGACATCTCCCGCGAGCCGTCGCACCTGACCGAGATCGTGCGAAGCCATGACGATCTTGGTGCCCGATTGGGAGGCCATGAGGATGATCTCCTCGACATGGCGGGTTGCAGCGGGATCAAGGCTGGCGGTGGGCTCATCAAGCAGCAGGACCTCGGGTTCGCGCGCCAGTGCGCGGGCAAGCGCCACGCGCTGTTGCTCGCCGCCGGACAAGCGCCGCGCAGGTCGCGCCGCCAGGCCCAGAAGGCCCACACGATCGAGAAGTTCCTCGGTGCGTGTCGCGCGACGATGGCGCGGACAGCCAGCTTGCGCCAGTCCGTAAGCCACGTTGGCGGCGACGGAGCGGCGCAGCATCACCGGTTTCTGGAGCAGCATTGCCCGGCGGCCGAGGCCGCGATCGGTGCGCCCACCCCAGCTCACAGTTCCTGCGGAAGGCGCGGCAAGTCCCATGCAAACCCGAAGCAGTGACGTCTTGCCCGCGCCATTGGGACCGAGCACCAGTGTCGGCGCACCGGGAGCAATCGCCAGGTTCAGGCGGTCGAGCATGGTCGTGGCGCCGGCGCTGAGCGAGACCCGGTCCAGAACGAGAGGAAGGTCGGTCAGCGCGGCCCGCATCATCAAGCCACCCGTTGCTCCGACCACAATCGCAGGCCCCAGGCAGCGGCATTGATGGCAAGAATGAGGCCGATCAGGATGACGCCGAGCCCGATCGCGAGCGGCAGGTCTCCCTTTGATGTTTCGAGCGCGATCGTGGTGGTCATGGTTCGGGTAAAGCCCTCGATATTGCCGCCGACGATCATGACCGTGCCGACTTCGGCGGCCGCCCGGCCGAAGCCGGCGAGCATTGCGGTGATCAGGCTGAAACGGCTGTCCCACAAGAGCGTCGCCACCCGGCCTGTCGGGCCGACGCCCATCGCCGTCAGTTCGTCGCGATATTCGCGCCACAAATCCTCGATGGTCTGGCGCGTCAGAGCCGCGATAATCGGCAGGACGAGAAGCGCCTGCGCGATGACCATGGCGGCCGGTGTGAACAGCAGGCCGAACGCGCCGAGCGGCCCTGATCGCGACAACAGCAGGTAAACGGTCAGGCCGACGACTACGGGCGGCAGGCCCATGAAGCCGTTGACAAGCACGACGAGCGCGGAACGTCCCGGAAAACGGGTCAGTGCCAGCAACGCCCCGAGCGGCAGCCCCACGACGGCCGCAACTGCAACGGCGGCCAGGGTAATGGTCAGCGAAAGCCGCACTATCGAGATCAGCGTCGCGTCGCCACTCGCGATAAGCTGCCATGCATTTAGGCCTTCTGACATACCCTTTCACCTGCGCTGCGTCGTCCTGCTATTTCTGCTGCATTTACTCCGCATTCGTCAAACAATTGAACCTGCGCAGGAATATGCATAAGATTGCAGAATGGATTTGCTGACGACTGCAGAAGCCGCAGACTATTTGCGCCTTGGCGAACGCAAGCTTTACGAGCTGGTCGCCAAAAACGGCATCCCGTGCAGCAAAGTGACGGGCAAATGGCTGTTTCCGCGTAACGAGCTCGACCGGTGGGTTCTGTCGGGATTGGCGCGTCCCGACGGAATGATTGCGCCCGAGCCGCCGCCCATAGTCGGCGGCAGCCAGGACGACCTGCTTGAATGGAGCCTTCGTCAGGCGGGCTCCGGCCTCGCCTCGCTGACCGAGGGGACGGCAGGCGGCGTTGCGCGTCTTTTGCGTGGCGAGATTGCCGCTGCGGCGATCCATTTCCACGGTGATGCCGCCGACCCGAATGTGGAGGCCGCGCGCGCCATGCCGCGGCTGCACGATGCGGTGCTGATCGGTTTCACGCGGCGCGAACAAGGGCTGCTGCTGCCGCCGGGCAACCCCCGATCGCTCAACAGCCTGGCCGATGTCCTAGAAAGCGGCGCCAAGATCGCGATGCGCCAGGTCGGGGCCGGAGCCCAAATGCTGCTGGATGTCCTGGTCGCCCGCGCCGGCGCCAGCCAGAGGCGGTTGAACCGGCTCGAGCCGCCATGCCTGACAGGGCCGGAACTCGCTGCCGCGATCCGGACCGGCAGGGCCGATTGCGGCATTGCCACACGCGCCGCCGCGCGCGCCGCCGGCCTCAAATTCGTGTCATTGGCGTGGGAGAATTTCGATCTGCTGATGCGGCAGCGAACCTATTTCCAGCCTTCGATCCAGGCGCTGATCCGCCTCATGGCCGAGGACAGCTTCACTCAGCGCGCCGCAGAACTCACGGGCTATGACACCGACCCGGCCGGGCAGGTCCGATTCTTCCATTGATGTGGGGTGTCGATGGAGCGCCGGGCGCACCGCCGAACCTGTTCAGCCAAGGTCGATGTCGCCTTCGACGACGTGGTGCAGACCGGCGCGTTCGGCCGTGATCACGGCCCTCACGGTCAGGCGCCCCTGCCCTTTCAGTCCCGCATCCGCCACGGCCTTTTCGATCGCCTGCTGCGAGGTGACGCCGACTTGCTTCAGGAACTTGCGCATCGACACGTTGAAGGCATCGGTTTCCATGTTTTGAGTCATAGGATTGCCTCTAATAGCTTGGACTGTGCGGCTGGTCGGGTCGCGATCGCATGCTGTTCCCCGGCAAAGACGCTGCCCGCCAGCGGAACACGGAAACGTATGATGCGCAATGCATAAGACGCTCGCAACAGCTTTGCTCGCTGCGGTTTTCCTCGCCGGCGCGACGGCACATGGTGCGGAACTGCGCGGGCATGGCGGTCCGGTGCGGGCGATTTCAGTGGCACCGGACGGAAAAACGGTGGCAACCGGCAGTTTTGATACCAAGGCAATCATCTGGTCGCTTGAGACCGGCGAAGCACGCGACGTGCTGCTCTTTCATGAAGGTGAGGTAACTGCCGTCGCTGCATTGCCGAACGGGCGCTTTGTCAGCGCCGGTGCGGATGGTCGCATCGCGATCTGGCAAATCGGTCGAGGCGAGCCGGCCCGCATCCTGGAGGGTCACACCGGGCCTGTCGCCGACCTCGAACTGTCACCCGACGGATCGATGCTGGCTTCGGCGTCCTGGGACACCACCGTCCGGCTCTGGCCGCTTGCCGGTGGGCCAGCGCGCGTCCTGGAAGGCCATCGTGCAAACGTCAATGCGCTCGCCTTCCTGGCGGACGCAACCCTCGTCAGCGCCGGCTATGACGCGACAGTCATCTTTTGGCCGAGCCAGGCTGGGGCGGCTCCGCTTCGGGCCATCATGCCGACGCCGCTCAACGCGCTAGCAAGAGCGTCCGGCGACCGCCTGTTCGTCGCAGGTGCTGACGGGCAGCTGCGGCTGCTCGACCGGCGCGGCAAAGTGCAGCTGGAAGTTCCGGTCTTGGGCAAACCGGTGACTGCTCTCGCCGCCACGCCAGACGCGAACTATCTCGCCATCGCCGGCATCGGTGATGGAATCCTGTTGCTGGACGCTATCAGCCTCTCCACCATCCGCACGTTCGACACGTCCGGCGTGGCGGTATGGTCGCTTGCGTTCGCGGCTGGCGGCAAGACGCTTCTGGCTGGCGGCGCCGACCATCTGGTGCGGGAATGGAACATCGAGACGGGCGAGCGTCTTGGAGCCGCTACAGCAGGCAGGACCGATCCGATGGCCAGATACGCAGGCAATCCGGACGCAGAAGTATTTCGCGCCTGCGTTGCCTGCCATACGCTCGACCCGAACGACGGCAATCGAGCCGGGCCGACGCTGCATGGCATTTTCGGGCGCAAGATAGCGTCCGTGCCGGGTTACCACTATTCGCCCGCTTTCCGGAAAATGGACATCGTCTGGACACCGGAAACCGTGTCAGAGCTGTTCGAGCTGGGTCCGAACGCCTACACCCCCGGCACCAAGATGCCTGAACAGACGATCAGCAATGCCGAGGATCGGGCAGCCCTGATCCGCTTTCTTCAGGCCGAGACACGCACCGACTGAACTTCGACATCACCGCATCGACCGAGCGCCCAAAAGGCTCGATGACTCCAGCCTGTGGAACACCGCCCGATTGCGGCCGGTCTGCTTGGCAACATAGAGTGCTTCATCGGCCTGGCGCTGGAGCTGCTCCGGCGAAATGGCCTGGTCCGGCGCCTGGACCGCCACGCCGATGCTGAGGGTGATATAGCGGGACACGCGGGATCCAGGATTAGGAAGACGAGCAGCTTCCACACACTCGCGAATTCGCTCGGCTACAATGGCGGCCTCCTGCTCGTTCACACTTGGAAGCAGCACGAGAAATTCCTCACCGCCGTAGCGCGCAACATGATCGCGATCGCGCCTCACGTTCTCCCGGATCAAGCGGGCGACCTCGATGAGGCAACGATCGCCCTCGGCATGACCGAGACGATCGTTGAGCTTCTTGAAGTCGTCGATGTCGCACATCAGCATGGCGGCGCCGCCGGGGCATTTGCCGCCACCGCCCCAGACGTGGTCGAGCGTTTCCGTCATCCGGCGCCGATTGTCGACGCCAGTCAGCGGATCGGTTCTCGCCAGAAGCTCCAGCCGATCGTTCGCTTCTGCCAGTTCGGCAACCCTGTGTCGGTCTCGAAGCTCGAACAGAAAAGTCTTCTGAGCCAGAATTGTCATCGTACGCCGCGCGGCGACCGTAGCGAGAATGCCGCTGGCAAAAAACAACGTGGCAGCCACCGCATTGCCAATCTCAAGGCCCGGGTTCTGCACCTGGAAGACGAGATAGAGACCGAGAGCCAAAGCCGCGACCGTCACGGTCCATGCCTGAGGGACGCCGAAGATGATGATGGCGGTAATCGCTACGAACAGCATGATGTTCAAGTGCCGTTCGTAGAACTCGCCGCCGGCGCTTGCGCCGACCAATACGATCGACAACAGGATGAGGAACATGCCTGTGATCAGGGAAACCCCCTGGACCCAGGACGGGCGCCGTTTTCGCCAGACAAGGACCACGGCTGCAGCGACGGGAGGGATGATGGCGCCAGGCAAGAGCATGGATAGCGCGATCGACCTTGGAAGCATCACCAGGTTGAGCGCCAGCGTCAGGACATCCAGGAACGCAACCCATGTCATCCAGGCGCGGATGATCTTGGCCGTTTGCGACCAGACACGTGCCTGAAACAGGCGCTTGATCTCGCCTTTGAGCCGGATGTCGCGCGTGCGCTGCGCCAGAAGTCGCTCAACTTCCGCCGTGACGGCAGGATCGTCCTGCCTGTCGAGGTGCGTTCGATCTACCAATCGACGGGCCCTGAGGCCCCCCTTTCCCATACATCCATTCGAGCCACCCGGTGGTCAGCCGAGCGGCAAGCATGTCACGCTATGCCTAAGATTTGATTGCTAAAACCGTTTATTTGCGTGTTGATTGCAACCCTCGAAACCGGCTCTCCGCTTGACGCCGGCAAGGCGGTGCTCCCGACCTATGTCGAGGGGCAGTCCAAAGCGAGGGCTCAGACCGAGGGCTCAGACCGCCTTGTCGCTCGAGGCCTTGCGCTCCCGCAGATAGTCTTCAGTGGTTCGCGGCGGCGAGCGACCAGGGCCTGCATAAGGATCGAAGCCCTCATTCATCGCCGCATCGACGCGGCAATTGTCGCACATCCGTACAAGGTCGAGCCGCCGTGCGTTCTCGCCTGCAAACATCCAGTGTTTGCCTTCGAGCTTGGCGACGATCCGCTCGACGGTGCTCCTTGTGCCGAACGGCTTTGCGCAGCGGATGCAGTTGTACGGCTCCTCTTGCTTCACGACCCGGCTGCGAGCACCCCATGCCTGGAAATCCACCTGCGGCGTCAAGGTGATGACCTTCTCCGGGCAGGTCGCGGCGCAAAGGCCGCACTGCACGCAGGCGCTCTCGGAAAAATACAGAGCCGGCTGCTGTTCGCTGTCGGAAAGCGCCCCCGTTGGACAGGCCGAGACACAAGAGAGGCAGAGCGTGCAGCCGTCGACATTGACGCCCAGGCCGCCGAACGGAGCTGCAGCAGGCAACGCCACCCGGTCGACCGGCGTCGGCGCGGCTCGATGGAGCTCGAGCATGGTGCTCGTCAGCAGGCTGCGCTTCTTGCCGAGCGGCAGGAATGCCGCCGGGCGCCGCGACGCAACATCTGGAGTAATCAGGTCGAGCGCCGAGGCGAGTATGTCGGGATCGTCCACTTCGATCAATCCGCAGACCTCCGCGCCATAACCGAGAGACCGGCTCAAAAGATTGGCGATTGCGATGTTTGCGGCAATTCCGGTAAGCTCATGCCTTGGCTTGGCCGACGACAGCGCCCTTACGGCGCAAGCGCCCCAGGCGACCGGCGCGGTCCACGCCTCGATTCCTAACTGGGTTATCTCGTTCACCGCGACCGGCAGGACATTTGCGGGCAGACCCGCGCCGAAGCGGGCAAGTGCGTCGATCAGCGGCTCGCCATGGCCGAGATCATGGAAAAGCACAATCGCATCCAGGCCGCCCGCCTCACGATAGGTGACAAGAAGCGTCCGCAGCCGCCGAAGCAGCGTTGCGGCATCCGGCACGGCGTAGGCGGCAGCGCCCGTGGGACATGCCGCCGCGCAGCTGCCGCAGCCGGCGCATACTTCCGCATCGATCGCGACGTGGTTCCCGGCGGGCGTTATCGCCCCAGTCGGGCACAGGTCGAGGCACCGGGTGCAGCCGGTGATGCGCGATCTCGAATGGGCGCACAGATCGGCGGAGAAATCGATGAAGCGCGGCTTGTCGAACTCGCCAACCAAATCGGCTGCCGTTGCGATCGCAACGGCGACGGAGGCGCGATCGCCGGGATCGGCCTTCACGTAGCCGTCGCGCAATTCATGAGCAGGGAAAAGCGGAGCTCCGCCGGAGAGATCAAGGATGATGTCGGCGTTCGAGACCGCTCCATCCCGCGATATCCCAAAGCCAAGCCGATCGCGCGAAGATGGATTGGGCGCCGCGAAATCGTCGACTGTCAGCTCGAAGGCGCCAAGATGGCCGCGCGCTTGCCGGATCGTTCCCTGCAAGACGGGAAAATCCCAGACCCGGTGCGGCGCGATTTCGCGCGGACGGCTAAGCAACACAGTGACGTCCAGCTTTTCGGCGAGTTGCCGGCCCGCATCGATCGCCGTGGCGTCGCAGCCATAGACCAGGACGACACCATTGCTCGAAAGCGTAACCAGCGCGGGTGGCGAAGCGGGTTCGGCCGCCATGGCGAGCAGAGCCGCCGCTTTCGGGCCGGCAGCAGCAGCATCCTGCGACCAGCCGCCCGTCTCGCGAATGTTTGCGAAAACCAGATCGCCTGCGAAACCGAGTTCCTCGGCGAGGTCGCCGAAAAGCGGCGCCTGCTGCGTGCAGCTGATGGTGACTGCTTCGCCGCCGCTCAGGGCGCTGCGCACCCGGTCGAGTTCCGCGCCGCAGAACTGGTCCCCCGCCTCGACCCGTGCGCCCTTGCATCCGCGGGCGACGCTGGCGCCGAAGCGTGGCATGCTCCGCTCGCACGAGCAGACCAGGACCGTGCGTGGTTTGTCCAGGCTCATTCCGACTCCCGTGGCATCTTCCTTGTCCACGCGGTAGCGCCTCTTGCCTGGAAGTATTATAAAGACATTACAGTCGCCGTCATCAAAATATGGATCGGCCTATGCGGCCCTCTGTCAGCGACCTCCAACTGCCACCGCCTTACAGCCTCGTGCCGCTGAGAGAGGCCGGTGACGCCTTTGCGCACGCCTGCGCGATTGCGGCAGACGAAGGGGCAGGCACGCTTGCCTGGGTGCGCCGCTACGATCTGGCCGAATTCGCAGTGGTGCTCGAGCCTGAAGAGCCGCTGGAGGATGCGCGTCGCGCGATTTATGCCGGCATGAACGCACTTGCCGATGCGCTTGCGGTCCATGCTCCGCCGTCGCGGCCCATCACCTTCGACTGGCCCGACACTGTTCGCGTCGACGGGGTTCTCGTCGGCGGCGCCCGCCTGGGCTGGCCGGAAGAGGCACGGGAGAACGAAATCCCCGACTGGATCGTCTTCTCCGGCATGATCCGCACCGCCGTCATCCGCGCCGGCGAGCCCGGTCTGCGGCCGCTGCTTGGCGCGCTTGACGAACTCGGCTTCGTGGCGCTCGATGCCGGTGAGATCATTGCGAGCTTCTCCCGCCATCTGATGGCCGCATTCCACGAATGGAGCGATACCGGCTTCGGTTCGATCGCCAGCCGCTGGCTCGACCGGCTGCCCCGAAAGGGCGATGAGCATGCAGAGCTTGCCGGCAACGGCGATCTGCTGATTTCCCACACGGCCTCTCACGGGCTTCGCGAGCGAAGAAGCCTGCCCGAGGCGCTTGCCAGGCCCTCCTGGCTCGATCCGATGACGGGCACGCCATGGCTGTGAAGCTGCCGCGAACGATCCGCCTCGATCCATCGGATAAGTTTGTCTATTCGCGCGCTGCAGAACCGGGCGAATGGGCGGTGACCGGCACCTTCCTGTTCTTCGGCGCCGATGTGGCCAGGCTTTCCGGCAAGCAACGGCAGGCGTTCCGCGCCGGGTTCCTCGGCATTGACAGTTTCGGCTGGTCCACCCTCGTCGTGGTCACCGACGCGTCCGCGCATGATCGCGCGGCAGCCGTCGATCGGCTGGCCGAGCAGCTTGTGGTGCGATGCGGTGCGCCGGACACCGAAACGGCGCGCGCCGCCGCCGAAGAGGAGATAGAATTCGCGCAATCGCTGTGCGACCACCCGCCAAACACGCTGATTGCGGTCAACCGCACCAGCGAACAGGCCGGCACCCGCGAGTGTTTCCGAACCCTGCATCGCAAGGCGAGCCGGCTGGAGCCGGCAACGGCATTCCGCTTTGTCGAAATCGACGGCGAGGAGGAGTCGACGGAAAAGTTCGATCTCCTAGCATTGGCCGGGAGGCAGAAGTGAAGGATTTCTGGGTTTCCTCAGGTCATCACCTTCTCGACAGGGATGAGGCCGGGCGCCTGCTGGTGACCGACTCCTTTCTGAAGGCATATTTTGCGCGGCCAGAGCTTCTCCCTCCCGAAACGGCCTGCCCGGCGGAGCTGCGCCTGCATCACGAGCTTTTGATGCATCATCCGCGCCGGCCGGTCGCGAAGCAGGAGATCGCCGCCCTGGAGGACCCGGATGCGCGCGAGAACTGGGAGTTCATGATCGCCTTTCGCGACCATGTGCTGGCCGCTCCCTCACTCGAGGCCGCATATCTCGCGCTGGCGCGCGGCTCGGCCGAAACTATCCCGCCGCTGTTCATGTACCAGCTTGCGCAGGTCGTCCTGCGCAATGCGCTGGATGGTCAGCACGACGCCTGCGTCGTGCGAGCCGCGGAGCTGTTTTATCGGCCGCAACGGGTGACGTCTAACGAGGGCGCCGTGCTTCTCGCCGATGCCGAAACCATAGAGCTGCATGAACAGAACCGCCATGCCTCGCCACTCCTGAACATGCTTGGTGGCCCAGCCGTCACCGAACTGGAGATACTCGACGAGAACAATGCCGAGCGTTACTTCGCCAGGAGCGACGCTTTCGATATGGTGCTCAAGCTGGGCAGCGCGCGCAGTCCGACCCGGCGCGGCCTTGCTACAGCAATGGAGATCTGGGTTCGCCATCTACTTGCGGTGGACGTGGAGATCGAGCCGGTGGAGCGGATCGAGGATGAGGACTGGGCCTGGTTCGTCGGCCTCGACGCCGAAGCGACCCGCATCGGCAACACGCTCTGGGCCGGCGATGAACTTGACCCGGAGGCTGCACAGCGCGTGATTGCACTGTTCCGGCTCACCTTCTCCGACACAGGCGAAGTACTGCCGCAGGTGGGCGCCAGGCCCGTCTGGCTCATAATGGCCATGACCCCTGACCGAACGATCCGCATGAAGCCGCAGAACCTTGTCGCAGGCCTGCCGTTTCGCGCCCCAGGGACGGTGAACTAGGAGGATTGGTGCCATGGTGCAGGAGACGGCGGAAGTCGGGGTGATCGTCGAGCGACGGACTCTGGACAACCCGTGGATCGACCATGTCTGGGTTCCCGTGGCCGTGCTGGCGGGCGCGCCGAGCGCGGCGCCATGGTCGGTGCTGCACGAATCAGACGGCGTGACGCGCTTCTATGCCGGAACTTTCAAGCTTGAGCTCTTCGGGTGCGACACGGGCATGTACCGGGACAACCTCCGTTCGGGGCGGCCTAGCCTGTGGATCGCGCTCCGGTCGAGCGATGCTCCACCCGGAGTTGTGCTGCACCTGGTGACCGCAGACCCTTTCGAGGGCGAGTCGCTGACCGAGGCTGGCCCCGACATCATCGAGGCCGTGCCGATGCCGATCGAGCTTCAGCAATGGCTGGCCGCCTTTGTCGAGACGCATCACGTCGAGCGTCCTTTCATCAAGCGCAAGCGCGATCGGGCGGACCCTGATGCCCTGGCGAGGCGCGGTCCTCGTTCCGGAACGACGGATGATGCCGAATGAGCGCGGGACGCGACAATGTCTTCGCCCGCTGGTCGCGCCTGAAACAGGCGGCGCGTTACAGTTCGACTGCGGGGCCGCAGAACGATCAGCTTTCGCCTGACGAAGTTGCGGCGCCAGCCGATACTGGTGAGCAGCTTGCACCAGCAATTGTCGAGCCGGAGGCCGCCGAGCCCGCCGAGCCCCTCCCTCGCCTCGAGGATCTGACCGCTCAAAGCGATCTTTCAGCCTTCCTGCGCAAAGGCGTGCCCAAAATGTTGAAGCGCGCCGCATTGCGCAAGATGTGGTCGCTCGATCCGGCAATTCGTGATCATATCGGGCCTTCCGAATATGCCTGGGACTTCAACAGCCCTGGATCCATGGCGGGATTCGGCCCCTTGAAAGCATCCAGCGAAGCTGTCGTGGATTTCCTGTCGAACGGCGGCAACCCGACCGATCCGGCACCCGCCGCCATGGCTTCGCAGGCGCCGGAGAAGGCGCCAGCGACCAGCGCCGTTTTGGCGGACGAGGGCGTGAACGCCTCAGCCGATGGGTCGGATTCTGTCACGCCGGACAGTTCGATCGAACCGGCAAACCCCGAATCTCCTTCGGCCGACGGCGCCGGGACCGCCATCGACCGCGACGAAGGCGCCGGCGCCGGCGCCGCGGAATCATCGCCGATCGATCGCCAGCGACGCCAAGGCGGCGCCATGCCGCGCTGATCTGGATTTGTTGCCATTTTGGCACAGTCGCTGTTGCAATTGCCGGGCGGGGCACTAGTATTCACTTTACCCACTCGTTGAGGGGCACGGTCGAGGTCAGTAGATGAACCCAGACTTGCGCCTGGAGGAGGCAATCGGCACGTCGTTCGGAGCTGACGCTCTGGTTCCCGGCGTAGAAGATGCTGACGTCAACGACGTGAACAGCGCACGCGCGGATGAGTACGCGCTGCTCGCCACGCTTCTCCTAGCCGCTCCGGATGCAAACCTCATGGCGCGGCTTTCCGGGTTGCGAGGCGACGCCGAGACCGCGCTCGGCAAGGCTCATGCCGCACTCGGCCAGGCCGCTTCTTCAGCCTCTCCGGTTGCCGTCAGTCGCGAGTATTTCGAGCTCTTCATCGGGGTCGGGCGCGGCGAACTCGTTCCCTACGCCTCCTACTACCTGACCGGCTTTCTCAACGAACGGCCGCTTGCCCGCCTGCGCGGGGACATGAGGCGCCTCGGCCTTGAACGCGCGGACGGTCATTTTGACCCGGAAGATCATCTCGGCACGCTGTTCGAGATCATGAGCGGCTTTGCCGCCACCCATTTCGTGGTTCCCGCCGGCGAGGAGCGGGACTTCTTTGAACGTCACATCGCGCCGTGGGCGAGCCGTTTCTTGGCCGATCTGGAAAACGCGGCCTCGGCCAGGTTTTACCGGGCAGTCGGCGCGTTGGGGCGGATTTTCATCGACATCGAAGCCGAAGGCTTTGCCATGGAGGCGCGACCAAGCTCGTGACCTGATCGCGTCGACACATAGGGAGGAAGGCAGATGCAGGAAAAGCAACAGACGGCAATGAACCGCCGCAATTTCCTTCGCGCCTTCGGCGGCGCATCCACCACCGCCGTGGCCGCCGCCGCCGTGACGCTCACTCCAGGAGAAGCGCAAGCTTACGATCCCGGTGAGGAGGAGACCAGGGCTCGCTACCGCGAGACCGAGCACGTCAAGGCATTTTACCGTGTGAACGGTTATGAGACGTTGAAGAAATGAGGGCGCCATGCTGACCAAGCGCAAGAGCGGTCAGGCGAGCCGCACAAGATTGCACACATTGATGGGCACGGTCGCCTCCGCTCCCATCGACCGGCGAACCTTCCTTCGCCGCTCCGGTCTCGCGGCCGGCGGAATGGCTGGACTCGGGTCGTTCCATCTCGGCACCGTTCAGAAGGCGGCGGCCATAAGTCCGCCGCAGCCAGGCGTGCCTATAGAACTGAAGAAAAGCGTCTGCACCCATTGCGCGGTCGGCTGCACCGTTACCGCCGAAGTCCAGAACGGAGTTTGGACCGGTCAGGAGCCTTCGTGGGACAGCCCGATCAACCGCGGCTCCCATTGCGCCAAGGGCGCAAGCGTGCGCGAACTCGTGCACAGCGACCGCCGGCTGAAATACCCGATGAAGCTCACCGCAGGGCAGTGGGAGCGTGTCTCCTGGGACGACGCAATCAATGGGATTGGCGACAAACTGCTCGAGATCCGTGAAAAGTCCGGCCCGGAATCCGTCTACTGGATGGGGTCGGCCAAGTTTTCCAACGAAGGAACCTATCTCTTCCGCAAGCTCGCGGCGCTGTGGGGAACAAACAATCAGGACCACCAGGCCCGCATCTGTCATTCGACCACCGTCGCCGGCGTAGCCAACACCTGGGGCTACGGCGCGATGACGAACTCCTTCAACGATATTCGCAATTCGAAGACCATGATCATCATGGGCGGCAACCCGGCTGAAGCGCATCCGATAGCGATGCAGCATCTGCTGGAAGGCAAGGAACTCAACCAGGCCAATCTGATCGTCATCGATCCCCGTTTCACGCGCACCGCCGCCCATGCGACGGAGTACGTCCGATTCCGGTCCGGCACTGACATAGCGCTGTTGTGGGGCATGCTATGGCACATCTTCGAGAACGGCTGGGAGGACAAGGAATTCATCGCGCAGCGCGTCTACGGGATGGATGAGGTCCGCAAGGAAGTCGCGAAATACACGCCGGAGGAGGTTGAACAGATCACCGGCGTGCCTGGCGATCAGGTGAAGCGTGTCGCCGAGATGTTCGCCACGCAGAAGCCGTCGACGATGATCTGGTGCATGGGCCAGACACACCACACGGTTGGCACGGCCAATACACGCGCAAGTTGCATACTGTGTCTCGCCACCGGCAATGTCGGCAAGCCGGGGACGGGCGCGAACATCTTCCGCGGCCATGACAACGTCCAGGGCGCGACGGATATCGGGCTCGATGTGGTCACCCTGCCCTTCTATTACGGGTTGACGGAAAGCGCCTGGAAGCACTGGTCGCGCGTCTGGGAGATCCCCTATGAGGACCTGCTGAGCCAGTTCGACTCGAAGGACGCCATGGAAACCCCGGGCATCCCACTGACTAGATGGTTCGATTCCGTCTCGCTGCCCAAGGACAAGATAGCGCAGCGCGACAGCATGCGCGCCATGTTCATTCAGGGCCACGCCAGCAACAGTATCACCCGTATCCCGGATTCGATGAAAGGCCTGACAGGCCTGGAGCTGCTTGTCGTCGCCGATCCCCATCCCACCACCTGGGCATCGCTGGCGGTGGAGGCGGGGCGAAAGGACAACACTTATCTCTTGCCGGTCTGCACGCAGTTCGAGACGTCAGGCTCGCGGGTCGCCTCGAATCGGGCCATCCAGTGGGGCGAGCAGATCGTAAAGCCGAGCTTCGAGCAGAAGGACGACTACCAAGTCATCTATCTGTTGTCGAAGAAGCTCGGGCTTGCCGACAAGATGTTCAAGAAGATAGCCGTCGAGGGCGACCGTCCGGTGCCGGAGGACGTGCTGCGCGAGATGAACCGCGGGAGCTGGTCGACGGGCTATTGCGGTCAGTCGCCGGAGCGGCTCAAGGCGCATATGAAGAACCAGCACAAGTTCGACCTGGTGACGATGCGGGCTCCGAAGGATGATCCCGAGGTCGGCGGCGACTATTACGGCCTGCCGTGGCCATGTTGGGGCAAGCCTGAGATCCGCCACCCGGGTACGGCCAATCTTTACAGCACCGGCCTGCATGTCATGGACGGCGGCAGCCCGTTCCGCGCCCGCTTCGGCGTCGAACGAAACGGCCAGACCCTATTGGCGGAAGGCTCCTACACGCAAGGCTCGGAACTCACCGACGGCTATCCGGAGTTCACCATGGCCGTGCTCAAGAAACTCGGCTGGGACAAGGATCTGACGGCGCAAGAACGCGCCGTGATCGAAAAGATCGGCGACGACATCAACAAGGTCTCGTGGTCGACGGATCTGTCAGGCGGGATCCAGCGCGTCGTGCTCAGCCATGGCTGCCATCCCTACGGCAACGGCAAAGCGCGCGCAGTAGCGTGGAACCTGCCCGACCCGGTACCCACCCATCGCGAGCCGATCTATTCGCCGAGGGTGGATCTGGTCGCAAAATATCCGACCTATCCCGACGCCACGCAGTTCCGGTTGCCGAACATAGGCTTCAGCGTGCAGCAGGCGGCGGTGGAAAAGGGCATCGCCAAGACGTTCCCGCTGATCCTGACCAGCGGCCGGCTCGTCGAATATGAGGGTGGCGGCGAGGAAACGCGGTCGAACAGATGGCTGGCCGAGCTGCAGCAGGAGATGTTCGTCGAGATCAACCCGGCCGACGCGTCCGAACGCGGCATCGGCGATGGGACCTGGGTTTGGGTCAATGGTGCGGAGAACAACGCGAAGGCGCGGGTGAAGGCGCTGGTCACGGAGCGCGTCGGCCGCGGCGTCGCGTTCATGCCCTTCCACTTCGGCGGCTGGTTCCAGGGCAAGGATCTCAGGGCCCACTATCCACAGGGCACCGATCCATATGTTCTGGGAGAGAGCGTCAACAGCATCACCACCTACGGCTACGACCCAGTGACGGGCATGCAGGAGCCGAAGTGCACGCTCTGCCAAATCGTTGCGGCGTGAACGGGAGGAACAGAAATGGCCAGGATGAAATTCCTTTGCGACGCTGATCGTTGCATCGAGTGCAATGCCTGCGTCACCGCCTGCAAGAACGAGCACGACGTGCCATGGGGCATCAACCGGCGCCGCGTCGTCACCATCAATGACGGCAAGCCCGGCGAACGCTCCGTCTCGATGGCGTGCATGCATTGCACCGACGCGCCTTGCGCGGCGGTCTGTCCGGTCGACTGCTTCTACACCACGGCCGACGCGGTGGTGCTCCACTCCAAGGACCTGTGCATCGGGTGCGGCTATTGCTTCTACGCCTGCCCGTTCGGCGCCCCGCAATATCCGCGTGTCGGCAACTTCGGTTCGCGCGGCAAGATGGACAAATGCACCTTCTGCGCCGCGGGCCCGGAAGGTGATTCCACCGAAATTGAATATGCCAAGTACGGAGCCAACCGGCTGGCTGAAGGCAAGCTGCCGCTTTGCGCCGAAATGTGTTCAACCAAGTCGCTCCTGGCCGGCGACGGGGAGATCATCGCGGCGATCTACAAGGAGCGTGTGACGCAGCGTGGCTATGGTTCGGGAGCCTGGGGCTGGCAAACGGCCTATCGGGAAACAATCGACGTGTAGGAGGCAGTTGGGCTCGTCTCGCGCGCAACGGAGCTAGCAGGGAGGACGGAGAAATGCCGGTCAACAGGCTTGGTCGACTGATTCCGCAGGCTATCGCGGCGTTCATGACGCTCACGCTGCTGGTCGCGGCGCCCGTGTACGCGCAAGCCCCATCCGGGAGCAACCCGACCGCTCAGGCGGTGAACGAACGGCAGCTTCTTGATGAGCTGCGGAAGATCGAGGGGCGCGTCACCCTGCCCAATACGGCCGCCGGCTTGCTCGAGCAACCGCAAGGCCGCGATTACCGCGGCTTCCACGAGGGCTGGCTGCCGTGGATCGGCGGCATCGCGATAACAGGCATTTTGCTGCTGCTGGCGCTGTTCTATTTCTACAGGGGCCGCATCCGCACACAGGCGCCCGAATCGGGCGTAAAAATCTTGCGCTTCGGTGCTCTGGAGCGGCTGACCCACTGGATGACTGCCACGGCGTTCATCATCCTGGCCATCACCGGCTTGAACTTTATCTTCGGCAAGCGTCTGCTGATGCCGCTGATCGGGGCCGATGCATTTTCAACCTGGTCGATCTGGGCGAAATACGCCCACGACTTCGTCTCCTGGGCATTCATGCTCGGCATATTGATCATGCTGGTGACATGGGTCTGGGATAACCTTCCCGATCGCCATGACGCGCATTGGCTCAAGGTCGGTGGCGGCTTTTTCGACAAGACCAACAGGACGCATCCGCCGGCCGGACGTTTCAACACCGGCCAGAAGCTCATCTTCTGGGCCGTCGTGCTCGGCGGAATTGCGCTGTCGGTGTCGGGCATATTCATGCTGTTCCCGTTCGCATTCACCGACATAAACGGCATGCAGACGGCCCAATATGTTCACGCGACTGTCGGCGTCATCCTGATCGCCGTGATTATCGCTCACATCTATATCGGCACGCTCGGCATGGAAGGCGCTTATGAAGCAATGGGTTCGGGCACCGTCGATATCAACTGGGCGAAGGAGCACCATAGGCTTTGGGTCGAAAGCCAGGAGGCGAAAGGTGCGATACCGCCGCGCTCGGCGGCCGAACCCGCTGAATAGCGGCTTCTGCGCGGAATCGAAATGCCCGGGCCAGGTCCGGACATTTTTTGGCGTGCTCGCAGGCTTTCATTGCGCGGGCCTCGAAATCCACGTCAGCGACCGTAGGTCTTAGGAAGGTGTCTCCTCGCCCTCCGCGGCTGCGGTAGAGTTGTCGCCCGGTTCGCCCGTCCAGTTTTGACCGACCAGATTGTGCCCCGGATCGCCGACGCGAGTGCTCTCGCTGCTGTAGACCTGCCATGCTGGCTGTTGCTGCTGCGCGCTCAGAAGAAAATAGCCGGCCCCGAACGCAATTGCGATCGAAACGACAATTCCGGTCAAGATCATACCCATCCCGCCTTCTCCCTTTCACGTGCTCAAAGTCCGCAGTCACTCATTGTGGCGGCGGCGTCTGCTGCGCCGGATCCTGCCCCGTCACAGGCGGATTGCCAGATCCCTGAGGGGCCGCACCGGACTTTTGCTGATACTGCAGGTCGAGCGCCGCCAGTGCAAGCAACGGCGGCGGCATGGCGACGCCGGCCACTCGCATTTCCCGCGCGGTCTTCTGGCATTGTGCAATGTCATTGGCGGCGGCCAGTTCCTCCGCTTTCGCGGCATTGATCACGGAATCCTTGGGAGTGCTTGACGTATCGGAGGGGGGCACCGGCGCGGCCCTGCTTTCCTTCTGGGGCGCGTTCGTCGCCGATCCGCTGGCCACCTTCTCCTTGTTCGGTTGTGGAGCATCGCTGGCAACCCCAGCCTGCCCGGTAATTTTCTGCGCCGAGCCCGTCCCGGTCTCGGGCTTGGCGGGCGCGGCTGCGCTGGTAGAAGATGTGCCAGACTGCTGAGCCGAGGCAGCCGCGGTCGGGCTAGCCGCTTCGGCAGGCGCCTTCATGAAGGCGAGGAGCTCCTGGCAGAGATTGGCAGGCCCGTCTGGCTGCTGGGCAGCGGGCGGCGCAGGAACGACCGCTGGCGGCGTCGGCTGGGGGCCCGTGCTCGTCTGCGCCAGCGATGTCGACGCCGACACGGCAACGACCCCTGCGAGAAGCATTTTTTTCATCGCCTTGCTCCTTCCCTGATGAAAATCACCCGCCTCGGTGACAGCATAACTCACAGGGTGCCCGAACGATCCATGGAATTGCGACGCCCGCCTCGCAATTCAGCCACCACTGTCCTCGATGAGATGACTGACGACTACATGCGCGAGGCCAACGGAAAACCGATGGCAGTCGACATCGCAAGGGCGATCGGCCGCGGACGAAAAAATGCCGCAAATCAGCGGCGTATTTTAGCCGCGGTGCCGCTCAGGCGGCGGTTTTCGCCCACCACACCAGCGGGAGGAGCTAAAGGGATGACGAGCCGCGCGCAACCCGAGATCATCCGCCGGGAACGCAAGACCTTCCGATTGGCGCATTGCCTTTTGCCGGCATGGCGCGACGGCGAGATCGAGTCGACGTCGGCGCCCGGGTCGATCGGCATGGCTTTCACCGGCCAGGCGGCTGCCGTTGTGCGCGTAGCCGATGGCATTGCAAGGCCACGGCCCGTGCCAGCTATGACAATCGGGCTTGGCGGCGACACGCCGATCGCCTGGTTGGAGACGGACTCTCCCTCCGACGTTCTGGAAATCACCGGGGCGACCGCGCTGCGCCGCGAGATGGCGCGGGACATGCGTGTCGAAGGCCACGCCGATCTCGACGACGTGCATGGCTGGCAGGACCCGATCATCCAGGCGGTCGCGACCAGACTGCGCGCCGCCCTGCGCGGGTGGATACCGATGTCGGACATGGAGGCCGAGACGCTGGTTCGCGCCGCCTATGCCCAGGTGCTGCGGCGGCACTTCGGTGGACGCGATCTTATCCGACGAACGCTTGACGCGCGGCGGCGTCAGCGTGTGGTGGAACTGGTGCTGGACACCGCCGACAAACCGCTGACCTTGGGAGATCTTGCCGAGGTCGCCGCACTCAGCCCGTTTCACTTCGCGCGCAGTTTTGCCAACACCTTCGGCATGCCGCCGCATCGCTTTGTAACTGCAAGTCGGCTGGATCGAGCGTTTCACGCTCTGCGGTCGACCCAGGCAACCGTGCCGCAGGCGGCTGCGGCTGCGGGGTTCTCGAACCTGCATCATTTTCGTCAACTGTTCCGGCGGCAGTACGGCGTGCCGCCATCGGACATAGGCAGGCAGGCGCGGGCTCAGTCGATCCGGCACCGATAGGCTTTCGGGCGGCAGCTTCGCCTGAACCCGGCGAGCCACGAAGTGAGCAAGAATCGACCCTGTCCGTGGCGCCGGCCGTGTCTATCTTCAGCAAACCACCCTTTGAGGCCGGCGACCGCACCGAGCATGCGCGTCGGCCTCATGGCCTGTCCCAAGCCAAGGATCGTGACATGACGAAATCTCACCGAACCAACCAGTCTCCCTCCAACAACCAGTCTCCCTCGAACATTGACAACCCGCAGCGGCGGCAATTTCTGGCGTCGGCAGCTTTTCTCGGCGTTGCGCCCTGGCTGCTGTCTTCGCTTGGCGAAGCGGCGGCGCAAACGGCCGGCCCGCAACCCGCGAGCCAGCGCCGCAAGGTGGGCGCCCTCGAAGTGTTTCCGGTGGGGCTCGGATGCCAGTGGAAACCTGGCCCTGACGACGGCACCGCCCAGGATTATTTCGGCAGCCGCATAGATCGCGCCGCCGCCGTTGCGCTTATCAGGCGCGCGGTGGACCAAGGCGTCACACTCATCGATACGGCGGAAGTCTATGGACCCTTCCTTTCCGAGGAGATCGTTGGCGATGCGCTGCAGGGGCTGCGCGAGACCGTCGTTGTCGAGAGCAAGTTCGGGTTCAACGTCGATCTTGAGACCGGCAAAATCGGGGAGGGCCTGAACAGCCGGCCCGAGCATATCAAGCGCGCCGTCGAAGGCAGCTTGCGACGCCTGCGCACCGACCGCATCGACGTGCTCTACCAGCACCGCGTCGACCCGCTTGTGCCAATCGAAGACGTCGCCGGCGCGGTCAAGGATCTCGTCGCCGAGGGCAAGGTCCTGCATTTCGGGCTCTCGGAGCCGGGGCTGGAGACCATCCGAAGCGCGCACGCGATCCTGCCGCTCGCCGCCATCCAGAACGAATATTCGATGGTTTGGCGTGGCCCCGAGGCCGACGTGCTGCCTCTGTGCGAGGAACTGGGCATCGGCTTCGTCAGCTGGGCCCCGCTGGGCTATGGTTTCCTGACCGGCACGATTACGGCAGAAACCCGCTTTGGCGACGACCCCGAGCGAGACTTCCGCGCCTGGGTTCCCCGCATGGCTGAGGATGCCTTGGCGGCAAACATGGCGCTCGTCGATGTCGTGCGGACCTGGGCGCAACGCAAGCAGGTCAAACCCGCCCAGCTGGCGCTGGCCTGGCTGCTGGCACAGAAGCCGTTCATCGTGCCGATCCCCGGTACGACGAAGGCCGCCCACCTCGACGAGAACATTGCGGCCGCTGCCATCACCTTTACGCAGGACGAGCTGCACCAGCTCAATGCTGACGTGGCTGCGGTCAAGATCGAAGGCGCTCGGCTCCCTCCGCCGGTTCTCGCAATGTCCGGAGTGGAAGCACCACCCAAGGCTTAGTCCCAATATCTCACAGAGCCGGGTGACCGCCTGCTCAATGGCCAGACACCAGGCGCGCCATACAGCTACGTTGCGACAAAAAAATTCCTGCTGGAGTTCGGCCTCGACACGCTGCGGGATTTGCCGGATTTCGAGGCGCTTGAAGATGCCGGGCTGCTGTCGAAGGAGAAGCTGCTGGCTGGTGACATTTGAAGATATCGACGATACGTGGTGCGAGCATCGCGCTCGACGAATAGATGAGATGTGCGTTCGCGCTCCCCGGTTAGCCGCTTCCTGTCAATGCTTTCAAAAAATTGATTTGTGCGGCACACAAGCTGCCTAGATGTTAAGGACTTCGCATGAAGGACCGATTACGAGGGGTAACCATGGTTCACACTGCACGCCTCCGCCACGATTCTCTGGCCGCCCCCTCCAGCAGAAACGTCCCTGCAAAATGGCTCGCCGCCGCGGCCTTCGCGGCGCTCGGCTTGCTCGCGGCCCCGGCCGCACAGGCGCAGGAAGCGCCTCCCGCGCCCGTCGTCACGGTAGCCAAGCCGCTGGTGCGCGATATCGTCGAGGACGATGAGTTCGTCGGCCGTTTCGAAGCCGTCGACCAGGTTTCGGTGCGCTCCCGCGTCGGCGGCTATCTCGACCAGGTCCATTTCCAGGACGGTACGCTGGTCAAGCAGGGCGACCTCCTGTTCACCATCGACCAGCGGCCGTTCAAGGCGGCGCTGAACCAGGCGCAGGCGCAGGTCGACTCGGCCAAGACCCTGGTTGAATTCAGCAAGATGCAGTTCGAGCGCGCCGAGACCCTGTCGCGCGAAGGCAACATACCGGTTTCGACACTGGACGACCGCCGCCGCGAATATCTCGCCGCCCAAGCGCAACTGGACGGCGCGGAGGCGGCACTTGAAAACGCAAGTCTCGATCTCGAATTCACCGAGATCAAGGCACCGTTTTCCGGCCGGGTCGACCGCCGGCTCATCTCGCCTGGCAATCTGGTGCAGGCCGACCAGACCGTGCTGACCACCATCGTCTCGATCGACCCGATCAACTTCTATTTCGACATCGATGAGCGGACCTACTTCTCTTATGCGCGCGACGCCCGCGAGCGCGGCGGCGTCATGCAGGAAGGCGCCGGCGGCGTCGATGTTGTCGTCCGTGTCGCCGACCGTGATGAAGCGACGTTCAAGGGCAAGCTCGACTTCGCCGAGAACCGTCTGGACCAAGCTACCGGCACGATGCGGGCCAGGGCGCGCTTCGACAACAAGGACGGCGTTCTGCAGCCGGGCATGTTCGGCCGCATCAACGTGCCCGGCTCGTTGCCGCATCCGGGCGTGCTTCTGCCTGACGAGGCGATCGGCGCCGACCAGAACCGCCGCATCGTCTTCGTTGTCGACCAGGCAGGCCTGATCTCGGCCAAGCCGGTCCGCACCGGCCCGCGCATCGACGGCTATCGCGTTATCCGCGAGGGCCTCACCGGCGAAGAGACCGTGGTAGTCAACGGGCTGGTGCGAGTGCGGCCGGGCGTCACCGTCAAGTCCGAGATGACCAAATTGCCGCCCAAGGTTGAAGCCGAAGGGCAGACGCAATGAACTTCGCCCATTTCTTCGTCAACCGCCCGATCTTCGCGGCGGTGCTGTCGATCGTGCTCGTGCTCGTCGGCGGCATCGCCTATACGCAGCTTCCGGTCGCGCAATATCCCGAAATCGCGCCCCCGACCATCGTGGTGCGCGCCTCCTATCCGGGCGCCGACGCCGAGACGGTCGCCGCGACCGTGGCGACGCCGATCGAACAGGAAATCAACGGCGTCGAGCACATGCTCTACATGTCGTCCTATTCCTCCGGCGACGGCTCGATGTCGCTCACCATCACCTTCCGCCCCGGCACCGATCTCGATGCGGCGCAGGTGCTGGTCCAGAACCGCGTCTCGATCGCCGAAGCGCGCCTGCCGGAAGAGGTGCGCCGGCTCGGCATCACCACGGCGAAAAGTTCGCCCGACCTGATGATGGTCGTCCATATGCTGTCGCCCGACGACACATATGATCAGCTCTACGTCTCGAATTATGCGCGTTCGCGCGTGCGCGACGTCCTGCTGAGACTGGACGGCGTCGGCGACGTGCAGATCTTCGGCGAGCGCGAATATTCGCTGCGCGTCTGGCTCGACCCGGAAAAACTGTCCGCCTACGGCATGACCGCAGGCGACGTAGTCGAGGCGCTGCGCGACCAGAACGTCCAGGTGTCGGGCGGCTCGATCGGCGCGCCGCCGATTGGCGACGGCTCGGCCTTCCAGTATACGGTCACCACGCAAGGGCGCTTTGAAGACGCGCGCGACTTCCGCTACGTCATAGTCAAGTCGGCCGAGGACGGCCGCTTGATCTCCCTGCAGGACGTGGCGCGCATAGAGCTCGGCGCCAGGGACTACGTCACCAATTCCTATCTCAACAACAAGGCGGCGGTGGCGCTCGGCATCTTCCAGCGGCCGGGCACCAATGCCTTGGCCTCGGCGGAAGAAATCCAGGCGACCATCGCGGAGCTTTCGAAGGATTTCCCGAAGGGGCTGGCCTACGAGATCATCTACAATCCGACCGAGTTCATCGCCGAATCCATCAACGAGGTCTATGTCACCATCGCCGAGGCGATCCTGCTGGTGGTGATCGTCATCATCGTGTTCCTGCAGTCGTGGCGCATGGCGATCGTGCCGATCGTGGCGATACCGGTCTCGCTGATCGGCACGCTTGCCGTGCTGCTCGCCTTCGGCTTCTCGCTCAACATGCTCACTCTGTTCGGGCTGGTGCTGGCGGTCGGCATCGTCGTCGACGACGCCATCGTGGTTGTGGAAAATATCGAGCGGAACATCCGCCTGGGGCTCGCTCCGCGTGCCGCTGCGCACAAGACCATGGATGAAGTGGGAAACGCGGTCCTCGCGATCTCGCTGGTGCTGATCTCCGTCTTCGTTCCGGCGGCTTTCATTCCCGGGATTTCCGGCCAGTTCTACCTGCAGTTCGCCATCACCATCGCGGTCTCCACCGCGATCTCCGCATTCAACTCGCTGACGCTTTCGCCGGCTCTCGCCGGCGTGCTTTTCAAGCCGCACAGCGAGGAACATTCGAACTTCTTCCTGGCAAGGTTCGGCCGCGCTCTGGCGAACGGGTTCAACAACGGGTTCGACAGGATGGCGGACGGCTATGCCTGGCTGGTGCACAGACTGGTCGGCACGACTCTGGCGCTTGCCGCCATGTTGCTCGTTTTCGCAGGCCTGCTCTACGCGACCTATCACATGCTGCAGACGGTGCCGCGCGGCTTCATCCCGAACATGGACCAGGGTTATGCGATCGTCGTCGTGCAATTGCCGGAGGGCTCTTCGCTCGCCCGAACGGACGCAATCATCCAGAAGGCGTCGGATATCATCCGCGGGACCCCGGGTGTCGCCAACGCCGTCGCCTTCGCAGGATTCAACGGCGCGACATTCACCAACGCCAGCAATTCCGGCGTGATCTTCGCGCCATTCAAGAGCTTCGAGGAACGGCTCGAGAGCGGCGATACTTCCGACAAGATCATCGGCACGCTGTTTGGCAGCCTGCAAAGCATCCAGGAGGCCTTCATCATCGCGCTGCCGCCGCCGCCAGTGCGGGGCATCGGCAACTCCGGCGGCTTCAAGATGATGCTCCAGGAGCGTAACAGCGCCGACATGCGGCCGATTCTGGCGCTGGCCAACGAAATCGCCGGCAAGGCCAACCAAACGCCCGGGTTGATGGGCGTCTTCACCACCTTCTCGGCCTCCAGCCCGCAATTCTTCCTGGCGATCGACCGCGACAAGGCGCGCATGCTGAACGTGCCGATCCCCAACATCTTCGAGACGCTGTCGATCAATCTAGGCACCGCCTACGTCAACGATTTCAATGCCTTCGGTCGTGTCTACCAGGTGCGGGCGCAAGCCGACCAGGCTTTCCGCATCGATCGCGACGACATATTGAAGCTGAAGGTGCGCTCGGCGGCCGGCGACCTGGTGCCGCTCGGCACACTGATCGAGATCCGCGACGTCACCGGTCCCTCGCTCGTGCAGCGCTACAACATGTATGTCTCCGTGCCGCTTCAGGGCAATGCAGCGCCTGGTGTCGCCACGGGCACGGCGCTCGACCTGATGGAGGGGATCGCAGCCGAATCGCTGCCGCAGGGCACTTCCTTCGAATGGACTGAACTCGCCTTCCAGGAGCGGCAGACCGGCAACACGGCGGTCTTCATCTTCGGCCTGTCGGTTCTGTTCGTCTTTCTGGTGCTCGCTGCGCTATACGAAAGCTGGATTACGCCCTTCGCCATCGTGCTTATCGTCCCGCTCAGCGTGCTGGCCGCCCTCTTGGGCGTCGCCTTCCGCGGTCTCGACAACAACATCCTTGTGCAGATCGGGCTGATCGTGCTCATCGGCCTGGCGGCGAAGAACGCGATCCTGATCGTCGAATTCGCGCGCCAAGGTGAGGAGCGCGGCCTTGACGCCGTCGAGGCGGCCGTCGAGGCCTGCCGGCTGCGGCTGCGGCCGATCCTGATGACGGCGTTCGCCTTCATCCTCGGCGTGGTGCCACTAGTGATCGCCAGCGGGCCTGGCGCGGAAATGCGCCAATCGCTCGGCACGGCCGTGTTCTCCGGCATGCTGGGCGTGACGTTGTTCGGCCTCTTCCTGACGCCGGTCTTCTACGTTGCTCTGCGCAGGACATTCCGGCGCAGGCGGCCTGAAGCCGGCCCAACCCTGGCTTCCGAGAGCGGAGCAGCCGAGTAGACGCCGAGCCGATGAGGCGCCGGATTCAGGCTGAAGCCGAACCAGCGGGTTCCTGAGTCTCGGTGGCACCATGCACGCTCAATGGCCGGTTGCCGTGAGCCGCGTGCCAACCGTCGCCACGGCGCTCACAGAGAGACGACTCGCTACCCAGAGTTGAGTCAATCAAACCCACAACAGTTGGCTGTCGCCTTCTCCACCAATGTCATGAAGCTTGATCCTGCTCTGAAGGACTCAGGAAGCATATCCGATCGCTTATGCATACGTGCGGATGGACGTAGGAGTCATCAGGCCCGACGACGCCGGCCGTGGCGGTACACCAGAATGTTGCGGTCGAACTGTAGCCTGCGTTGAAGTCGACGCCGCTCCCGTAACCTGTCCCGGGTGCGCCCTTGGAGCGCAACCGTCGGCAGACTGCCGGCGCCGCGTGTGGCTGCGAAGTTGCCGAACCCATTTTGGACGCCCCCAGGACGCTAGCCCGCGGCAGCGGCCAGGATCGTGCGGCGAACAACCGTCTCCAGCACTGGCACCTTGTAGCCGTTCTTCGCCAGCGGGGTAGCGCCGGCCACCGCGGCACGGGCCGCCTGTCGCGCCAAGTCGTCGGTAAGCCTGTTGCCGATTAGGAGACGTTCGCTTTCGACGGCACGGCGAGGCGTTGGTGCGACCCATCCCATGACGATCGAAGCATTTTGCACTGTCTGGCCCTGCATCGTCAGCACCACCGCCACATCGCAGATTGGCCAGTCGTAGCTGTCGCGCTCCGTCTGCTTGCGGTAGGCGGCCTTCGCCCCGGCGTTCAGCGGCGGAACGATCACGCGCGTCATAACCTCGCCAGTCTCGATCCTCGCATCGTGAGCGCGCTGCATTTCGGGTGGCAAGAAGAAATCCGAGAGCTTTACGACGCGTGAGCCGTTGGCGCCGCCGGCAAGTTCGGCGCTTGCATCATAGGCGACCAGTGCCGTCGCCGGCGTCGAGGCTTGAACCATCGCGTTTTTGTCGTTGTCGAAGATCGCGTGATGCTGGTTCTCGTCAGCGCCCCTGCTCCCCATCTCATCTGCACCTTCGCCATGAAAATGATCGTGCCGAAAATACCAGCAGCGCGGCCGCTGCAGCAGATTGCCCCCGATCGTTGCGGCGTTGCGGACC
Organism: Mesorhizobium sp. WSM4816; assembly: GCF_055811535.1. Lineage (NCBI taxonomy): Bacteria > Pseudomonadati > Pseudomonadota > Alphaproteobacteria > Hyphomicrobiales > Phyllobacteriaceae > Mesorhizobium > Mesorhizobium sp. WSM4816. The sequence continues at coordinate 28,800 of NZ_JBVVQR010000017.1, forward strand.
TGCGGCGTCGCCGCATGTCCGGCAGCATCCGACAGCGCCAAGTAGCGCGCGCGGATCTGTGGATCGCTGTCGATGCGGTCCAGCGTCACAAGCGCGCCGAGCGACAGCCCGTTTTCCGTGTCGACTTCGTCGAGACCGCGGATGGTCTTCAGATTTACGAGTCGCATCGGCGCTAGAATCCCTTCCTTCATCAAGTCCAGAAGGTCGATCCCGCCCGCCTTCGCGATGACGGGGCGTTGCTCGGTGCTTTCGGCAAGCAGACCTGCTGCCTGCTCGACCGTCGTGGCATCCACCCATTCGAAGCTGTTCATGGCCATGATGGACTCCTTCTGGCCGATCTCAGGCGCTGAGTGTCGCCAGCACATTTGCCGGGTTCATCGGCAAAGTGCGAATCCGCTTTCCGGTGGCGTTGTAGAATGCATTGGCGATCGCGGCGCTGGTCGCCACATTGCTTGCCTCGGCGATGCCTCGCGCGTCGGTCGACGACTGCGCCCCGATCTGCTCCATGAGCAGCACCTCGATCGCCGGAGTCTCGCGTGATCCGACCATCTTGTATTGATCGACATTGGCGTTGAGTTGATGGCCGCTCGCCGCGTCCATGATGCGGTCCTCGTAGATCGCGTAGCTGACACCCTGGATGATGCCGCCGATCACCTGGCTCTCGACCAGTTTGGGGTTGATCGGCCTGCCGCAATCGCTGGCAGCGACGATGCGCTCGACCTTGACCACGCCGGTCTCGACATCGACCGCCACCTCGGCGAATTGGACACCGCCCAGCCCATGCCGGCTGATGGAGAGCTCTCCCGGCACCGCAAATCCCTCATAGTCGTCGTGCCGCTTGGCGAGTTTCGAGATTTCGCCGAATTTGGCTTCCTTGGCTGCATCCTTGAGAGGCCTTGCGGCCCCTTCCTTGCCGCGGACGCCCACCTTGCCGTCGGCGAAAAAAATGTCATCGGGATCGGCGTCGTCGAAAAGCGGCGCGAGGCGCGCGGCCAGGTCGCGTGCCGCCGCATAGGCCGCATTGCGGGCAGGCGCGGTCACCGACGCAGTCACCCGGCTGCCGCCGGACGGCGGTCCCCACGGGAACCGCGTGTCGCCGATAAAGACGCCGATGTCCTCGGCATTGAGGCCGAACTCCTCTGCAACCACCTGGGCAAGCACAGTCCGCGTGCCGGTGCCGACATCCTGCGTGCTGTTGTAGACGGAGACCGACCCGTCATCGGCGACCCGCACCTCCACCGTCGTCGGAGGGCTGACGACATACACCCACTGCGCCTGCGCCATGCCGATCCCCCGCTTGATCGGCACGGTGTCGGCGTTCGGCGGACGCCGGCGGCTCCAGCCGAACCGCTCGGCCGCGACCTTGCGTTCATGTGCCCGTGCAAGCATGTCGTCGGTGGGCTTTGTGTCGATGCGATCGCGCAGGATCAGCGGGTCGAGTTGCAGCCGATCCGCGAGTTCGTCCATCGCCTGCTCGAGCGAGAAGATGCCCTGCACCTGTCCGGGTGCGCGGAAAGCCGCGCACGGGCCGGCATTCGTGAACACGTCATACTGCTCGGTGCGCATGTTCGGGCACGGATATAGCGCATTGTAGCAGAAGCCTATGCCGGCGCCCCCAGCGATGCCGCCGGAGCCCCAGCTTATGACGTCGATGGCGGTAAGGGTGCCATCTTGTTTGGCGCCGATCCGTACGCGCTGCAAGCTGTTGGGTCGATTGCCCGCCGAAACATGCTCTTCACGGCGGTCCAGCATCATGCGCACGGGCGCGCCGGCCTTTTGCGACAAATGAATGGCGAGGAGGCCGAAATTGTTGATCCCATATTTGGCGCCGAACCCGCCGCCGGTGAAGTCGCTGATTACCCGGATCTTGCTCTTGGGCAGATCGAAATATTCGGCGGCCTCATCGCGCACGCTGTGCGTGTGCTGCGTGGAGGCATAAATGGTCAGCCCGTCATCCTGCCAATCCGCGACGATGCCATGTGTTTCCATCGGCACATGAGTCTGAACCTGCGTGCGATATTCGGCCTCGACGATCACGTCCGCCTCCGCCAGGCCCTGGTCGATATCGCCCGTGGGCGTCATACCCGGCATGCCGAAGTTGGGACCGCGCACATTGCCCTTCTGCGGCAAGCCTTCCGGTGCGCCGCCGCCGCCGGCCGTTGATGGCTGCTCGACCGGTCCTGGAAAGACGATCGGTGCCTCATCGTCCATTGCCGCATCGAGGTCAGTGACATGCGGCAAGCGCTCGTATTCGACCTTGACGAGCTTCGCCGCCTGGTCGGCGATCCGCTGCGTCTCGGCGGCGACCGCGGCAACGGTCTGGCCGGCGAAGCGGACCGTGGGGTATTTGTTGCGGGCCTCGGCCTCCGGATCGCGAAGCCTGGCGGATTGCAGCAGTGTCTCGAGCACATGTACAGCACGGACGCCGGGGTGACGCTCAGCCGCTGAGGTGTCGATCGAGATCACCCTGGCATGCGGCCATGGGCAGACGATCTGCCGTGCGTAGAGCATTCCCGGCAGTTGCACGTCGAATGTGTATTTCGCCGCGCCCGTCACCTTCTGCACGGCATCGAGCCGCGGGATCGACTTGCCGATGGAGCGCAGTTCGGCGTTCACTGGCAACTGCGGCGGCTCATCGTCCGGCACCTGCCGAGTCACCTGCCTCATCTCCTGCCCGACGATACCGTAGAGCAAGGACTGGGACCGTAACGAAGGCCGGTCGGCCCGTGCCTGATTTTCGGTAGCCATCAGGTGCCCCTCCTCCGATTCTCGCCGGCGACGGCGAGCACTGCCGCAAAGATGTTCGGATAGGTGCCGCAGCGGCACAGGTGACCGCTTATCGCGGCCTTCACTTCGTCGATGCCGGCGTCGGGTTTACGATCTATGAGCGCTGCGCAACTCATTACCATTCCGGGCGTGCAGAATCCGCATTGAAGGGCGTCATGCTCGATGAACGCCTGCTGCACCGGATGAAGCTTGCCGCCCTCGGCCAGCCCCTCGATCGTGGTGATGTTCCTGCCCCGGGCGTCGAGCGCCAGCGTCATGCAACTGCTGGCAGGCTGACCGTCGAGCCAGACCGTGCAGGCGGAACAGGCTCCGCGATCGCAGCCGATTTTGGTGCCGGTCAGGCCGAGGTGATTGCGGACGACGTCGACCAGCGTGGTGGCGGGTTCCGCCTGCACCGGGACCCGTCGTCCATTTATCGTGAGATCGATCGGGATCAGACCAGGGCCAAGCACTTCGTTGGCATCGTCCTGCATAGAACCATCAACGGCTGCCTGCGCTGCCCCTGCTTCCAGCAACGCCGCCCCTACGGCCGAGGTGCCACCGTGCTTCAGGAACGTCCGACGAGAGATGCCCGATCTCGTGGATCCCGGAACTTGACTGCGGCTCAATTCTGCCATGCTGTACCTCCGGATTTGTTACAGCGGTTACCAAAACTTGGGTGATCGGATCAGCACCAAGCTAGGGGACCGATCGGTTCGTGCCAGACGCCATCACAACGAAGTGACCGTCGAGGCGATCGCGACGCTGGGCATGCCGTCGAGAGCACAAAGCGGCTTGAGGCTTACCATGATCGCCGGCGGCAGCGCCGCCGCCGCTGCGGATCGTCAGCAAAGAAACCGGGGCGGCGCGAGCCGCCCTTTTTCGTTGCTGCCGGCGCGCTGCCAAATGCTGCCAAATCGGCTTGGCAGCACCCATTATAACCTTTTGATAACAACGAAAAATGGTGGGCCCAACCAAGCTCTCGTCGAGGAAGGTTTCAGCCTCGGTTCGTAGCTTTATCTCCCTCCGAGCATTTTCGTTGTGCAGTCGCGCCGGATGATCTCAATCACGATCTCGGTAGCGCGATCGAGATAGCTGCGCCCGTCGACGAGCCGCGCCGTAGGGCTGATGTAGCTCTGCGGGCCGACGTGCGTTGCCGGGTCGAGCGAACACACCGTGATCTTCCCGGCGTCCAGGGCCCGGTTCCAAGGGCTGCGCCGCCACAGGCGCCAACGCTGGGGGAAGAGTCCGATGCCCACCCGCTCGATCCAGTCGTTCGCGCTGGTGAGCCGGTACAGGTGGCGCGCATGCGTGAGGTCGTTGGCGCCGTTGTGGAAACCGCCGAGCGTGATCAGCAACAGCGGAGCGCGGAACTGGGCGAACAGCTCTTCGACCGCGCCGGTGGCCACCTGGGCACCACCGCTGTAGCAGAGCAGGACGACCGGTATGCCGCTGGCGGGCTCGTAGCCTGCGAGCCGGAGCTGGTCGGCGATCTGGGCACCCACTGCTCGGTTGTACAGCGGGCGGTATCGGCGATCGGCGGCCACAAAGGTCTGCATGACGTTGTGCAGGAACAGCGTGATGCCGACGTGCCGCCGTAGCCAATCCCACACCGGGCGCCCTACGAGCGGGTCCGCCAGGGGCGAGTAGGGCTGGACCTGGCCCAGCACGCGCAACTCCGGTGCTCCGGCGATGATGGCCTTGACGAGCTGGCCGCCATCGCGCGTATCGGTGAGGCGGCGCTTGCCGATCCCGTCCAGGTAGACCACGTAGGCGTCCGGCGGCCGCCCTGGATCGGCCCCCCTGGCATAGGGCACCTCCGGTGGGAGCGTGGCGGCCGGTGCGCGCCGGCCGATGGTATAGACCATGAGTTCGTAACGGGCGAGCAGGCCCTCGGCGAGCAGGAAAGGGCCGAGCGCCAAGAGGGCGACGAGCAGGAGGTGCTCGCTCACACGATCGACTCCCGCTCCCGCGCGCCGGCGATGATCCTGGCGATCAGCCGCCGGACAACCTCGACCGTGACCGCGAGCCCGATCCCCGCGACGGCGATGCACCCGACCGCGGTCCACCAGCCCAGTCCCGACGCCGCGGCGAGCGGGCCGGCCAGCCCTGCTCCGACACCGGCCATAAGCAGCATGTGCAGGAACGGCCCGAGGAGCGGGAACGCGAGGACGGCGGCCAGGAGCAGCGGGGCGACCAGGGCGGGTGTCCAGGCCAGCCCGGTCGTGCTGGGCAGCGGGGCCGCGTCAGGCGCCACGACCGGCTGCACCAGGTCGGCGACGGTCCATGTGGCAAGGGGCCACAGCGCGATCACCGTGCCCTCGACGACGGTGCCGGTCACCATCAGACCAGCCACGAGGCGCGGGGACAGCTTGGGCCTGCGCGCCACCAGGGGCAGCACCCGCCCGGCACTCTCGGAAAGCCCGGCGAGGACCAGTAGTACGGCGACCGTCGTCGACATGGTTCAGCGCCCCTGTGCTCGATCGGTCGCGATGCCTCCGAGCACGTCGTCGAGATACCGCTCGAGCTCGTCGGCGGCACGCCGGGCGCCGCCGGCCTGCTTTTGTGCGGCGCCCTGTGCGGCTGCCGCCTCGCGGAAGCGCCGCTCGTCCAGCAGACTCCGGGCGAGCGCCTGCACCGTCTCTGCAGTGGCGTCGTCCGTGCGGAGCTCGAGGCCGGCACCGAGCTCTACAACCCGCCGCGCCACCATTGGCTGGTCCGCCCCCTGTGGCACGACGAGTGTCGGCACCCCGGTCCGCATCGCCTCGTTGACACTGTTCATGCCGCCGTGGGTCACGAAGAGCGCCGCCCGGTCCAGCACCTGGAGCTGCGGCACGGATTGGCGGGCCAGCACGTTGGCTGGCAGCGGACCCAGGTCTGCCGGTTCCGTGGACCCGGTCGAGACGACAACGGTGCCGCCCAGCGGTGCCAGCGCAGTCGCGAAGGTCCGCAGCAGGGCGGGGCCCCCATCGAACACCGTGCCCAGCGAAGCGTACAGCACGGGGTCCTCCAGCCGGGCGGCGTCGAATCCCGGATCGGTCAGGCGGGATCCGACGCTCGCCCCGACGAACCGGTACGAGGGGTCGAACGCGTCGGCTCCAGGCTGGAACGCGCTGGATGTGAAGACCAGGTTCAGCGGCTCGCGGGCGTTCATCAGGTCGATCAGGGGCAGCCCGCCGGTGTCGTAGCCGCGGTGCAGGGCCCAGCGCGCGCAAACGTAGCTCCAGCCGATGCGAGGACGGGCGGCTGCGGCGGCCACCAAGTCACGGGAGAGGCGGGTGGGGCTGGGCACCTGCCCGTTGAAGGCGAACGTGGTGAACGTGGCGGCCGCCGGCACACCGAGCTCACGCGCGGCCACCGCGCCCCATGGACAGGCCGCCCCATGCACGATCAGGTCGGGCCGTATGGCGCGGAGGTCCGAGAGCACGCCGGGCAACAGGCCGAGGGCGGTCCGAGCGAGTTCTTCCAGCATCGCGAGGGGGATCGGCGGATCCGGCAAGGGCAGGTCGCCCCCAGAGTAGAGGTAGACCTTCGCACCAACGGTCTCAATCTGGGCCGCAAACGCAGGGGAGGTGTGATAGGTCACCGTGTGACCGCGCCGGGCGAGCTCTGCCACGACCGCGAGCGTCGGGTTAATGTAGCCGTGCATGCCGATGTTGAGGAAAGAGACGGTGCTCATCGACGCCTCCGGGGTGGTCGGAAGATTCAAGGGGGTGGCTGGACGCACCCCCTGCCAATCCGGCAAGGGCCGTCGTCCGATGCAGCCAATGTTCGTGGAACCCGCGGCACCAGCCTATCAAACGGTAGGATCGGTTGGACGATGCCGAAGTATGGGAGACTATGACCTCCCTCTAGGACGCTCTGCTCGGTCGGGTGCGACAGCTAAGCCCGGCGCCGCTGTGATGGGATGGCGCAAGTCAAAAGCTATATCGAGGACCGCCACCAGCCCGCCTCATAATGCCAGCAGCTTGCCGGCCTGCTCGGGCACTATTGCGAGCATACCGGTCCGGCAAGTTCTCGTCGCACTGGGCGCCCATCCGCATTTTTGTGTTCGCCGCGACTTTTTGAGGCACGCCGGAGCGCGGCTACGACTCGACCACCGACACATAGGCAGTCCTGTCAGCACTCCACGCGGCCTGCCAGGGACTCGGTCAATTCCTGCAGCAGCCAGCGTTCCCGTCTGGGCTTAGTCGGTTGCAAGCGCGTTCTTAGCGGATGCGCGTCTGCAAGCGTTCACATACCTGTCCGGGGCGCGACGATCTATACCCTGGGGATAGGGTGACCTCTGCTTGATGCTCATAGACCGCGATCAGCGGGCTGAGGTAGCGTTGGCGAAAATGTCCGGGTATTCGCATCGATGCCAAGCGCCGCAAGAAGACCTTGATGGCATCGGGTGACGATGAGTTGGACATGAGCGTGGAATGCCTCGTTGGCCAGGAATTGACTGCGGGTGGCCTTCCCGCAGTCCCAAGTGAAGTACCAGGCCAACGGGAATCCTCGATGGAGATCGACGCATACCGGACCGAACGATCTTACAAACCCAGCTTCGGACTGCGCATGCTGGGATTCGCTCTCGGTTTGCTGGTCCTGATTGCGCCAGTCTACGCGCAAGAGGTGCTGCGCGTACCTTACGTGGCCGATATCGGCACTTTCGATCCGGACAACGGGTTCGAGGTCGGCGGGATCAGCGCAATCAACAATGTCTATGAAGGGCTCGTCGACTACGAGCCGGATTCGACCAGGATTGTTGGTCTGCTCGCCAAGAGTTGGGAGATCTCGGACGACGGACTGACCTACACCTTTCACCTGGTCGACGGTGTCAAGTTCCATGATGGCACGCCATTCAATGCGGCGGCGGTCATACGGTCGTTCGAGCGCCGCCGCGATGGTGGACTTATGCTGAGCTACTTCCTGGCCAACGTGAAGGACATGAGGGCGCCCGACGATTCGACGGTCGTGCTCACGTTGGGTCATCCTCAGCCGTCGTTCCTTGATACCCTTTCCAGCCCGTGGGGGCCCAAGATCATCAGTCCGGTAGCGCTCGCCGAGCATGACAACCGCGATTTCGCGACGACCTGGCTCAATGAGCATGCGGCCGGAACGGGTCCATTCAAACTGGCTGAATTCAAACGCGGTCAGCGCTATGTGCTCGAGCGCAACGACGACTACTGGGGCGACAAACCGTTCTTCCGGCAGATCCAGATTTCGGTCGTGCCCGATATCAGCCAGCAGATACTTCAATTGCAGGCTGGTACAATCGATGCCGTGCCGATCGACTATCCGTTCGCGCAACTCACCAGCCTGCCGGGGGGTCTGGAGATCACCGCCGCCCCGAGCATGATACCGTATTATCTCTTCGTTAAGCCGAACTCGCAACTCGACGATGCGGAGGTCCGCAAGGCCGTTTTGACAGCGATCAACCCGGCGCTGTGGGTCAAGGACGCCTTTGGAGAGTTCGCAAGCTTGTCGAGGTCGGTTTATCCGAACGTGATGCTCGATCCAGTGAATCCGATCCGGTTTCCGACCGACTTCGAGGCAGCGAAAGATGCGATCGCCAGACATGGCGCGGTCAACTTGACCATTGGTCTGTACAGCGCGGCCCCAAGCTATGGCCGCATCGCCGACCTGATGATAGCGCAACTGGCGTCGATCGGCGTAAAGGCAACTGCTTACGTGCTGCCCGCCGGCGCTGCTTACACCCTGAAAGACGACCCAAACCCTCCCGATTTGCTACTCACGATCGCGGGACCGGACGCCGCTCATCCGGAGAGCCAGGCCAAGGCTTTCTTCACAAAGAACGGTTCCCTCAACTTTTTTGGGCAGGTGCTGCCGCAAGCCGATGCCGTCGTGGACCAGGCCGGGCAGTTGACCGACGTCAAGGAACGCGACGCTCTCTACGAGAGAGCGGGGCACATGTATTTCGATGCCGGCATCGTCATCCCGCTCGTCGACGTTAACGATGTGGTTGTCCACGCCAAGGGTCTGAAGGACCTTGGACTCCGTCCCGTGAACCCACCCGGCAACATCGACTTCGCCACCGTTCGCTGGGGACCCTGAATTCCAGAACCAGGCCAGGCTCGTCCCTTATGGTCAAGCTTTCGCACCGAATGCCCGAATCCGTGACCGAGCCCGTCCTCGCGGTCAAAGACCTGTCGGTCATTCTTAGCCGCGAAGGCCATCCCTCCCGCATCCTCGATGGCATCAGTTTCGACATGTTTCCGGGCGAGATCACCGCGCTGGTCGGGGAAAGCGGTTCCGGCAAGACAAGCATCGGGTTGACGCTTCAGGGGCTCCTGCCGCGCGAATACCTTCCGCAGGTGGCAGGCTCGATCCGGCTTGCGGGGATCGAGCTTGTCGGCGCGGGAAGGCATACTTGGCAGGCGGCCCGCCGCCACCTCGTCCGCGCCATCTCGCAAGATCCGATGGGTGCGCTCAATCCCACCATGACGATCCGCTGCCAGATGCGCGAATCCAATGGGGGCTCCGAGAGATCGATCGAAGACTGGCTCAGCCGAACCGGCCTGCCTGATCCGGAACGCATCGCCGATGCGCTTCCGCATCGCCTGTCGGGGGGGCAGCGTCAGCGAGTGCTTATTGCCATGGCGATGATGGCAAGACCGAAGCTTCTCATCGCCGATGAACCTACCACCGCGCTCGACGTCATCATCCAGGCGCAGATTCTCGACCTGTTGCGCGATCTTGCCCGCGATCAGCAGACGGCAATTCTGTTCGTTACGCACGATCTAACCGTGGCGGCATCACTGGCCGACCGCGTCCTCGTTCTCTATGCCGGACGCATCGTTGAAATGGGCCGCACGCAGGATGTGGCCCGCAATGCCGCGCATCCCTATTCCGCCGGCCTGCTCGCCGCTCGATTCAATCTGGACTCCGATCGACTGCGCCCGCTTCCCACGCTCCCGTCCGAGCACACGCCCTCCATAAATGTTGAAAACGCCTGCGCCTACGCGAAACGTTGCCCGATCGCCCAGCCGGATTGCACGGCGATCCGCCCACCGCTGGAGCCTGCTTCTGTCCATGGTGGCGCAGTCGCCTGCCTTCATCACGAGCAAACCGCAATTCTCGCAACGCAGCGCGCTGGTGCGAAATCATGGCCGGCCCAGGCAATCCAGGAAACCGCAGCCTTGAGGCTGTCTAACATCGGAAAAACATTCCCGACTGGCGCCAGATCGTTTTGGGGACGGCGTCAACCGCAGCCTGTTCTCAGGTCGGTCAACCTCTCGATCAAGCTTGGCGAGTGCGTGGCCCTGGTGGGCGAGAGTGGCGCCGGCAAGTCTACCCTCCTGAGGATTGCTGCCGGGCTTGTGGTCCCCGAGAGCGGCACTGTCACACGCTTCGACAAGCTTCCTCCGCAAGTCGTATTTCAAGACCCCGTGGCGGCGCTGACGCCGTGGCTCACGATCGGCGAGCAGATCGGCGAGCGCCTGCGGGCCATTTCACCGGACAGCGATTACGGCCGCCGTCGCGTCGGGGAGGCCATGAAGCTGGTCGGCCTCGACCCGGTCCTAATGGACGCGCTGCCCGCCGAGATATCGGTGGGTCAATGCCAGCGCGCGGTTTTGGCTCGCGCAGTGATCGTCCCCCCAAGGCTTTTGCTATGCGATGAGCCAATCAGCGCCATGGACGTGTCGCTGGCGGCCACCACCTTGAATCTTCTTAGCGACCTTAGGCGGCGGCTCGACATGGCCATGCTGTTCGTCACCCACGATCTAGCGGCCGCCAGGATCATCGCCGACCGTGTCGCCGTGCTGAAGGACGGCCAACTGGTTGAGATTGCGGATCCCGATGCCATCGTTGCCGCACCGCAGTCCTCCTACACGCGATCTCTCGTCGCGGCGATGCCGTCCCTTCAGCCTGGACACGGACGATGACCGGAGGGCCAAGCCCGGACACGCTGCCTGCGCGGCGTCGATTCAACTGGCGCGATTTCTTCCGGCGGGCCGGTTGGCTTGAAAGCGTCGGTATCATCGGCGTGCCTGTCGTCACCGTTGTGGCCGTGCTGGCGCCCTGGATTACGCCGTTCGACCCGCAGCTGCGCGTCGCCGGAGCCTACCTGCCGCCTTCGGCAGGACATTGGTTCGGCACCGACGAAATCGGCCGCGACCTGTTCTCGCGCGTCATCCTCGGCGCTCAATATACGTGGCTGCCAGCGCTTGCCGTTATCGGCTTCAGTCTCACCGTGGGCACCCTGGTCGGACTGATTTCGGGCCTGGTAGGCGACAAGGTCGATCTGGTGATCCAGCGGATCGTCGACCTGTTCTTGGTTCTTCCGGCAACGCTCATCGCGCTCGCTGTCGTGGCTTCCCTTGGCCCCGGGCTCGGCAACACGATGATCGCGATCGCCATTGTCTGGTGGCCCTGGTACGCGCGCATATCGCGTGACGAAATCCGTCGCCTCAAGGCCCGTCCTCATGTCGAGGCGGCGCTTATCGCCGGGGTCGGCCGTCCGCGCCTGCTGTCGCGTTACTTGTTGCCGGGAGTGGTCCCGGCCTTGCTCATCGGGGCATCGCTGGATGTGGCCAACATCGTCATGACTTTGTCGCTGATGTCGTTCCTTGGCCTTGGATTGCCAGCACCGGCGCCTGAGCTCGGAGCGATGACGGCGCGCAGCCTCGACAGTCTCACGGTCCATTGGTGGCTGCCGATCCTGCCGGCGGCGATCATCTTTCTCCTCTGTCTCCTCGCCAACCTTGCGGGCGACGGCATTCGCGCCGCGCTGAGGGGGGCGTAGTGCTGGCATATCTCACCAAAAGCGTCGTCGGCGCCGTCGTCGTTCTCCTGGTGATGAGCTTCATTGTTTTCGGTCTCCAAAGCATTATTCCCGCCGATCCGGCGCGGGCCATTGCCGGGCCCAGCGCTCCGCCGCAAACGGTCGAAGCGATGCGTGAGCACCTCGGACTGGACGACCCGGTCCTTGTTCAGTACGGGCGCTTTCTATTGCGCCTCTCGCATGCGGATCTGGGGACGTCGGTAAGGACGCGACAGCCGGTCTTTGACGACATACGGGAATATCTTCCCGCTACGCTTGAACTTGGACTGGCGTCGATCGTTTTGGGAGTGGCGCTCGCCGGCGTCATGGCGGCGCTTCAGTTCCTGATTCCGGGATCAGGCGGGATAAGGTTCGCAATAGTGGGGATAGGCTCAACGCCGATCTTTCTGTCGGCCTTGCTTCTCGCTTACTTTTTCTGGTTCCGTCTCGATTGGCTTCCCGGAGCGGGTCGGCTTGCCTACCGCGACTTCTCAGGCCCAACGGGACTTTACGTCATCGACGGACTACTGGTCGGCCGGCCCGAAGTCAGCATCGACGCGCTGCTGCACATGATCTTGCCGGCGCTTGCGCTGGCCTTGCCAATCGGCGTCGCGGTTGGGCGAAGCCTGAACGGTGCGCTTCACGAGGTGATGAGGCAGCCATACATCCGGACCGCGCGTGGCAAGGGTCTCAGCGAGATAGAGGTGCTGTTGCGCCACGGTTTGCGCAATGCCGCCACGGCCCCACTGTCCATGCTCAGATTGCAGGTTCCCATTCTCTTCGGCAATTTGCTTGTCGTGGAGCGCGTTTTCGGGTGGCCTGGTCTGGGTCTTTACACGGTCCAGGCGTTTGCCAGCGCCGATCTTCCGGCAGTGCTGGGCGTCGCAATCGTCTTTGGAATTTTGTACATTCTAATCAGCACGCTCATCGAGATCGGACAGTCGATGGCCGATTCCCGGATCAATCTCTGAAGCGGCCACTCAGGCGCCTATAGTCGTGCTGGGCGTCTGGGCCGAGTCGGCAACGGGGAGGCTGAAAGTTATGGATGCTCCACCGGTCTCGGCATTTTCCGCCCAAAGCCGTCCGCGGTGCGCCTCGACAATCGAATGGCAGATTGCCAGGCCCATCCCCATTCCATCCGGCTTGGTTGTGTAGAACGCTTCGAAAATCCGTTCTGGATCGCTAAGTCCGCGGCCGCTATCTCGCACTTCGACCTCAACTGTTCCGTCGTTCTGAGACCGCGAAACGATTCGCAGGCATCGCACATTGCTGTCGACTTCCTGCATCGCTTCAATGCCGTTGCGGACGATGTTGAGAACGACTTGCTCCATCTGGACATGATCGGCGACCGTCGCGGGAAGGCGGGGATCGAGGTGAAGTTCCAGCTTGACGCCGCTCGATGCGAGCCTGTCGGCCAGGAGATCACACACTTCGCGGATCACCGCGTTCAGATCGATCGCTTGCGGTTCGCCTTCCGTCTTGTTGAACAGGGCCCGGATGCGGGTGATCACCTGTGCCGCCGCGTCGGCGTTTCTGATGATTTTTTGGGCGACACGGCTGGCGTGATTGAAATTTGGCGGATCAGCGTTCAGCCATCTCTGGAAGGCGCCGGTGTTGGCCACGACCGCCTGGAGCGGCTGGTTGAGTTCGTGCGCAATGGACACGGATAGTTCGGACAGGCTGGCTGCGCGCAAGGCGCGCGCGAGCCGTTCGTCCGCCAGACGCAGGGATTCTTGGGCGCGAACCTCATCGTCGATGTCGAAGTTGACGCCGTACCAGCGAAGGATAGTGCCGTCTTCGTCGCGTAGCGGTTCGAACCGCGAATCAATCCAGCGATATTCGCCATCCTTCCGGCACAGCCGACCTTTGTGCTGGAGTGGCTCTCCACGGGCAAAGGACTTCTCGAACACAGCCTTGACGGCCGCCCGGTCATCTGGATGGAACAACTCTACATGCGGGGCGAATTGCCGCGTGCCTCGCGGTTCCTCCTTAATCGAGTTGATGCCCGCCCAATCTACGAACCGTCTGTTGAAATAGTACGGTACTCCTGCCGGCGTCATCAGCCAGATCATGGTGGGAACTGTATCGACCAGCAGGCGCAGTTCGCGCTCGCGCTCACGCAACGCGGCTTCGGCCTTCTTCTGATCGTCGATATCCGTCGTGTGGCCATGCCAGCCGGTGATCGTTCCGTGCTCATCACGCGAAGCAATCCCGGTGTCGCGAAACCATCGATATGTCCCATCGAACCGACGCAAACGATGCTCGTCGATAACAGGCTCGCCCGTCTGTAAGCTGTGACGCCAACGCGCCATGCTCGCCTCGACATCGTCCGGATGGATGAACTGTGTCCAATGATAGTCATCGCCATCCATGATCCGGCGCATCTCATCGGCTGTCACACCTACATACTCGAGCGCCGCAGGATTGACCACGCGAAGGCGGCCTTCCGGAGAGGCCGACCATCCGAGGCTCGGAATATCGGCGATGCTCGGTCCAGTGTCATGGTAGACCCGGTCATAGAAGCTCATGGTCCTGAAAATCGTTATCACGAACCATAGGGCTGACGCCGCCACGACAAATACCGTCAAACGGACCACGCCGCTTGTGGCCCCCGATTCCAGCGAAAACAGGATCACGGATGAAAGCAGACCGGCGGCGGTAACGGCCACCAAGCCGGCCTCCCAGCCGATGCAGATGCATATGACTGCAACTGCGACCAGCAGAACGTATGGCTCATTGACGAGCCATGCCAGCAAAACGCTCGCAGCTCCGATCGCCAATGCCACGGCGCGGCGCTGTTTCGTTGACGTCAGCTCCATTTCAGACCTCTAGCGACCGCCTCTGTGTCCCCGCTCCCTATCGCGGCCGTTATCCAAGTCAGTTACGGAGCCCAACGCCTGATTGAACACCTGTCCTCTCCCGCAGCCGCTCACCGGCTGTCGACCGGAAGCGACTGCCATATGTTGAAGAGATGCGAGATGGACCTCGCGTTCATCTTCTTCATCATGTTACTCCGATGGAGCTTTACGGTGATCTCGCTGATGCCGAGATCCGATGCAATCTGCTTGTTCATCGCACCGGAGACCACAAGCCTCAGCACTTCCCGCTCGCGGGGCGTAAGGGTCTCATAAACGGCCAAGTTCTTGCGCGACACGGTCGATGCTGCTCTTCGCGCGACGTCCTTGGCGATAGCGGTGGACACGGCATCGAGGAACGTCTGGTCACGCACCGGCTTGGTCAGGAAATCCACTGCCCCCGCCTTCATCGCCTCGACACTCATGGCGATGTCACCATGACCCGTCAAGAATACGATCGGCGTTAGTATGCCTTTGGCTGCAAGGAGATGCTGAAGATCGAGGCCGCTCAGACCCGGCATTCGCACATCGAGAACGAGGCAGCCTGGGCGGTCCGGCAGTTTTGCGTCCAGTAATTCCTGGCCCGAAGAAAACGACATCGTGTCTATGCCGACAGAATTCAGCAACTCCTCCAACGCGTCGCGAACCGTTGCGTCATCGTCGACCAAAATTGTTATCGGACTGTCTGCGATCCCTGAAGTTGCCACGCCCACGACTCCTGCCTCGGGGAGATATGCTGGACACGAAAGGCCGCGTTCACGCAGTCAGTATCAGCCGCGCATTTGTCACACGTCAACCAGGACCTGCGCCTCACGCGAGGCCGCCGGAACTCGTCGATGGCCAGCCATGCCCGCCAATCCGTTGTCTGTACGTCAGGTCTTGCGTACCTGTATCGCGGCGGGCAACGCAACACTGCAAAGGGTGATCGGACCTACCGATTTGAACGGCTGACCTAGACTTCGGTATAGGTGCGTTGGACCGGGGGTTCCAGTCTCCCTGCCCTCCGCCGCTTTCAAAGTGGCGCATCGCCATCACATCGCGCCAGAAGCCGCTGTACAGTGCCTATCCTGACTGGTTTCATGAGCTCCAAGCGCAAGTATTCTGTACCTTTGCATCGCATCACAAAGACCCTTGTAGAATAGGTTGGCGCCGCGGCCCGCCGCATTCTCCTCTGTACTAGCTAAAGCCTCCATGGAGGAAAACAATGCGCAATTCGAGCGGAATGCCGTCCCACCGCGCTTCTCTTGCCGCCTCCATGTTCCCGGTGATTCTGTTCTCATGTCCGGTCAGTGCGCATGACGCATTGCCGACAGCCGCCAAGCCGCTGGGCTGGAGCTACCCGCACTCGTGCTGCTCCGGCATCGACTGCCGCCAGGTCAGCGACAAGGCCATCAGCGAGCGACCCGAAGGCTATGTCATCAAGGGGACCGGCGAGGTCGTCGCCTATAGTGACGGCCGGGTGAAGCATTCGCCAGACGGCGTTTATCACTGGTGCTCGGTGGCCGGGGCCGCCGACAGCAGGACCATCTGCCTCTTCGTTCCGCCGAAGGGATACTAGGCCGCCGCCATCGCGGCATTGTCACGGAACCAGCGATGAAAGCAGCATCGACACTCCATGTCCTCACACTCGCCGCCTGCTTCGTGGTTCAGTCCGGCGGACTGGAGCTGTCGGGGCTACCGGGGGTCAGGCGCGCACTTCAGACGATGGAAACACGCACCGAGCCATCGTCATCACAGCGCATAGAACTAGCGTCTCCCGAGGCCACTGCAGCAGGCGACCTATACCGTGGTATGGCCCGCCATCATCCTTGAATTAATCGACTACGACCGCACCTTCCACATAGCCTGCTCCATCCGGCTCATCACGACGTCGCCGCGTCGAGCGATGAGCACGCCATGCGCATGATGCGTTGGGCATGTCGCGCTGACAGTGTGCCGCGGCCATTAGGCATAGCGGACTTGCTCCAACGTTTACGACACCAGGTACGTTGGAGATCCGGTTTGCGCCCTTTGAAAATGTCGGTGCTCGTTGGACTGGCGGCAGTAGTTGCGACAATCGTTTGGTTCCCGGGGTCCGAACCCCGGATCGCCGCGACGGACAGACCCCTCGACGCAACGGAAGCCGAGGAGGCTTCGATCGCCGGCTATGGCGAGATCCGGATATCGCGACGCTCGGATCGCTGCGGGAGACGTTCGCGACTGGACGCCAACCACCGAGCCGGATGGCCTCGATGTCCTGATGATCTCCGGCGGCGGTGCGGGAGGCGCGTTCAGCGTCGGTGTGCTTGCGGCGTGGAGCGCGGCCGGAACCCGCCCGCGATTCGATGCGGTCACGGGCGTAAGCACGGGCGCCCTGATCGCACCATTCGCACTCCTCGGACCGGCTTATGACGACACGCTGGTGCATCTCTTTACGAGCGGCGTCGCTGACGACCTTCTTGCAACCAAATTTCCCGTGGGCTTGATCGGATCAAGCTTGCTGAGATCCACGCCAATGAGGCGGATGGTCGAAAACTCCATCACACAAGCGGTCCTGCAGCAGGTTGCAGCCCAACATCGGGAAGGCCGTCGCCTCCTGGTCCTCACGACCAATCTCGATACCCAACGTGCCGTGGTCTGGAACATGGGCGCCATCGCCAACAGCGGCCGACCGGACGCGTTGAAGCTGTTTCAGGACGTTATGATCGCTTCGGCGAGCATTCCTGGCGTTTATCCGGCGGTCATGATCGAGGCCGGGTCGGGAGGGCGTCACTTCCAGGAAATGCATTCCGATGGTGGGTCCACGTCGCAGGTCTTGATACTTCCACAGGCAATTTTGGCAAGCACGAACCCTCTCGTGCCGGCGAAACGCCAGAGTGTTGATTTCCATGTGATCGTAAACAACGCGGTCATACCGGAGTTCGCTACCACGCGGAATAAAACGCTGTCCGTGATCGCAAGAGCATACTCCATCCTCCTCAAGTCCCAGACACAGAGCGAACTGGCCATCCTCTACAATTACGCCAAACTGACCGGGGCACGTTTCCATCTGGCGACCATTGACGCCCAAGTCCCCTATTCGATGCTCGATCCTTTCAACACCAGCTATATGCAGGCCGTTTATGACCTCGGATACTCTGGCTTGGCGACTGGGAACCTGTGGAAAGACCGCCCTGTTTTCGCCGGCGGACGGCTGTGATCGGCATCCTGAACGTCAGTGCTGCTCGGCAGGAGCGTGCTCGACAGTAAGCAAGGCGGAATCCTACGCCCAAGAACGCTGTGACCCCAAGCGCTCCGATATCCTCCGCCAACACCGCGTTCGGCCGCACTAGACCTTAGCATCGCCCGACAGATGCCTGCGTAGAATAGGCCGCTGCGCAGGACCGCGTCATTCTCCTCGCATCCGGCAGCCCTCGACATCGATGGCGTGAGTGCGGAGCCGGACTGGAGAAGGAGATGAAAATGTTAAGTGAAGTACCGAGCAAGGGATTGGAATGGACCAACCTCGTTCTGGGCGCAGGTCTGGCCTGCGCTGCCTTCGCGTTCACCGAGCTGCCTGACGCGGCTTGGAATGCGGGGATCGTCGGCGTGCTGATTGCCTGCTGCTCGGCAGTGGCGCTCTACCGTTACGGAGCCTGGGCCGAGTGGTCCAATCTCGTCTTGGGGTGCTGGGCAATAGCGGCTCCGTTCCTGCTCGGCTTCGGATCGGCGCAGGCGGCGATGTGGACGCACGTCCTGGTTGGGCTTTGCGTCACGACGATCGCGATCTTCCAGCTTTCAAGCGGCCGCAAGGCGCAGATACCTTCCAAGTTCAACGCCAGATGATGTCATTGAAGGCGAGGCACCAGTGGACGGGGCGCCGCGAGCTGTTTTTGCGACCGTCCCCTGGGATGCTTCGGCGGGTTGCGAGTGAAAACCCGCCCCCGCAAGCCCGAGCCGGCAAGGGAACAGATCATGGACCCCGTGACTCCAGAACCAACACTCGAAGAGATGCTGGACGATCCTATCGTCCAGCATCTGATGAGGCGCGACAACGTCTGCGCCGATGATGTGAGGCGGATCGTTCACGAGGCCCGCGAGGCACGTCGGCGTCGAGGCTTGTTGGTCAAACGCAGCACACCGCCCGACCTCTCGGCAAACAGCCCGGTGCTGACGATGACGATTGCCCTTTTACTTCTGACCGCGCCGAACGCCGTTCAGAAAGACTTCCACGGCGGAAGCGACCGCCTCCTGCGCTTCTTTGTCCGACGGCGGTGGCCGGAGGCCGAGAACCACCTGCAGATGAATGTTGTCGCGGATCATGCCTACAAAGTGCCCGGCCAGGCGCAAGCAATCATCCGCCTGGATTTCTCCTCGTTCCCTGGCAGCTTCGAGCACTTCGGCCAGCCGGACCGTAGTCCGACCGGGCCCTTGTTCGTAGAACGATTTCACGAGATCGGGGAAGCGGTTGGCCTCGGTGACGGCAATTCGGTAAATTCCGATCAAGGTGGGCGACATGTAGGCGTCCACGGAATGACGGCCGAACGCCGTCAGCGTCGCCTGCAGATCGTGGCCCTCTATTTCCTCGATCACCAGGGGCGCCAGCACTTTGTTTGCACTTTCCCGGACGATTGCGGAGAACAGGCCCTCCTTGTTGCCGAACTCATTGTAGATGTTGCGTTTCGATCCGCCGGCACGTTCGATGATCGCGTCGATGCTTGTCGCGGCGTAGCCTTGTTCGAAAAAGACCTCGGTGGCCGCCTGAAGAAGCGCCTCCCGGCTGCCCTTGCGCCGCGTGGTCTTTACAGCCGCAGCCATTCATCCACTCCCAATGCATCCCTTGACTGGTAACAATCATTACCATAAACGTCAATGGTAACACCTATTACCGGAGGCCGTCATGCCGCAACATAGCAGGAAAAAGACGATCGGCTTGCTACTGTGCCTCTCGGCCGTGCTCGCCCTGGGTGCGGGATGGGCTTGGGCCAGTTCGAGCGAGACGTCGACCGACAACGCCTACGTCCGCGGGGACGTGACCGGTCTTTCGCCGAAGATTGCGGGATATGTCACCGCGGTAGAGGTTCGGGACAACCAGGCCGTCCAAGCCGGTGACGTCCTGTTCCGGATCGACGACCGCGACTACCGCGCGCGGCTGGCGCAAGCCGTGGCCAATGTCGAGGCCGCCCAGGCGCGCCTCGGCAATGTCGATGCCGAAGTCCAGCTTCAGCACGCCCTCATCAGGCAGGCCGAAGCCCAGATGCGTTCGGCCGAGGCCGAGCTGAATCTCGCGACAAAGGCGTCCGACCGCCGCCGCGAACTTATTCGCGCCAACGCCGTAAGCCAGGCCCAGGTCGATGAAAGCGACGCTGCGCGGTCGAGAGCCGAAGCGGCGGTGGCGGCGGCATCGGCAGCGCTGGAGGCACAGCGGCAGCGCATCGCTGTTCTCGACGCCCAGCGAGAAGCCGCTGTAGCCGCAGTAGCGCAAGCACGGGCCGCAGAGGAGCTCGCTCAAATCGACCTCGACAACACCGTGATACGTGCGCCGATCGGCGGCCTCGTCGGCAACCGCCAGGTTCGCATTGGCCGGCTTGTGGCGCCGGGTGCCTCCCTGCTCGATATCGTTCCGGTCAACGATCTGTGGGTCGTGGCGAACTTCAAGGAAACCCAGATCGAACATATACGGGCCGGTCAGCGTGTGCGAGTTACCGTCGACGGCTACCCGGACGAGATGTTTGAAGGCGTGGTGGACAGCTTTTCGCCCGGCAGCGGATCAGCGTTCAGCCTGCTTCCCGCCGACAATGCGACAGGGAACTTCGTTCGCATCGTCCAGCGTGTTCCGGTGAAGATCCGGCTTGTCGGCAACCCACTGCCTGGCCGCCTCGTCCCGGGCCTGTCCGCCCGCGTCGAGATCGATGTCGGGAGCGGCTCGTGACCGCGGCGCTTGTCGCCACGCCATGCCGCGATCGACCCGCGACAGGAACGCTTCTCGTCGCGGGCATAGTGCTCGCCACCCTGACGGAGGCGATCGCCAGCACGGTCCTGTCGCTCGGGCGCGGCGACATCATCGGCGACACCTATGCAACACCCGATGAGTTCGCCTGGCTGGATGTCGGATATACCGCTCCGAAGCTGATCGGGTTCATGGCCGCGGCCTGGCTGATGAACCGTATGAACCCACGCAGCCTGATCGTCGGCTCGGTCCTGGTCATGGGCACGGCCTGCGCCATTGCCGCCATCACGGCTCGATTGGACCTGCTCGTCCTGCTCCGCGTGATGCAAGGCTTCTCCGGAGGCATCCTGCTCGTCGCGGGGCAGGCGATCATTTTTCTTGCCTATCGGCGACGCCACCAACCGTTTCTCCAGGCCCTGTTCGCAATCGGTTCGGTCGTTGCCCCCGCGACGATCGCCCCTGCCCTTCAGGGCTGGTTGCTCGACAGCCAGTCATGGATCTGGATTTTCTTCAGTGTCGTTCCAGTGTCGCTGGCGGCGGCCGGTTTCCTGTTGCTCGCGGACTGCCCAGCGCCCGTCAAAGTGGCACGCCGACCGTTCGACTGGATCGGCTTCTCGCTCGTCTTCACCACACTCTTCTGCTTCACCTATGTGTTTAGCCAGGGCAGCCGATGGGACTGGTTCGAGGAATCCCGCATCCTGTGGCTGACAGTGATCGGCACGGCCGCGCTGCTGGCGTTTATCGGCCAACAGGCTATGGCCAAAGGCCAGGGCCTGCTTGATTTCACTTTGTTCCGGTCGGAGGATTTCACCTTCGCTTTCATCGTCAGTTTTGTCGCCGGCGCCGCCTTGTTCGGAAGCGCGTTCCTTATTCCGTCATTCGCCGTGTCAGTCCTAGCGTTCACGCCAACCGAGGCGGGTCTGCTTTTGTTGCCGAGCGGCGCGCTTTTTATCGGTGCCCTCCTCCTCGCTGCATTCGTGATGCAGGCCCGCCACATTCCTCCGATCACCACGGTGCCCTTTGGAATCCTAATGATCATGGTCGCGATGTGGATGCTGTCCGGTTCGACCATCGAGAGCGGCGCGGATGACATGATGCCGGCCATCCTGTTGCGTGGCCTCGGCCTCGGCTTCCTGTTCCTGTCGATCACCCTCATCGCCTTCACCAAGCTCAACGACCAAAACATCGCATCCGGCATAGGCCTCTTCAACACGGGTCGCCAGCTTGGCGGACTCATGGGTGTCGCCTGGCTGCAGACGTTGATCGAGAATAACGTCGCAGCGAATGTCGCAGTGCTTGGCGCCAACGTCACGGCTGGCATTCCCGCGGTCAGCGAGCGTCTGGCGACGACGACAACCATGCTCGCGGCAAAAGGAATGGATCCCCTGGCAGCCGGCCTGGCAGCGACGGGCCTGCTGGGCAGAGCCGTCGCCGGTCAGTCCACCGTGATCGCCTTCGACACTGCGTTCAACGCAGTCGCGCTGCTGTTCGTGGTTGCCGCGCCCGTGCTGGTCACGATCAAGATCGGCCTCGCCCGATACATGAGAAAGCGCGCGGAACAGTCGTCCCTGGCGCGGAGGGCGGTTCCGATGCCGATCGCGCCGACGCCCGACATGACCCCGAGCTTGCCGCCGTCAACCTTGGCCTCGAACGCCCTTGTCGAAAGGAGTCACAGGCAAATGGAAGACGCACAGTTGCCAGCGTGACAAACGCCCCTGGAAAGATTCTCGCCAGCCAGCCATGTCGTGGATGCCCGCAGTACGGTGTGATCGATTGGCAGCCATGACATGGGCAAGGGCCCGAGGCCGATGACCTGGCATTCGAACTCGAAACTTGCCGGCGTGATGGAATGCAACGCGAGACAGCCGAGCTCACAGCTAGCTCGCAGGGCGAGTGTCCGGCCAAGTCCTGGGTGAGTTCTCGGATTGTCATGAAATGAGCATGGGAATGGCGCACTGGCCGGCAGTGGCGTCAAACGCGGCGGAAGCCGGCCGCAGCGATCCGGCGATACGCATGGTTGTCGATAGCGCGTCCCCGGCGGATCATTGCGCATAGCCAAGGATCAGCGGCGACACGGCGACAGCCGCGCCGCCGGTCTGTAGCGGGCTAATTGAGCCCGCCTTGTCCAGGCCATACATTGCATCGGCGGAACCCGGCACGGTCTTGAAGCCGACGTTGAGGCGGTTCCACGAGTTGATCAGCATGACAGCGAAGCTAAGATCGGAGATCTCCTTTTCCGACAGCTGCGTGCGGACGCGCTCATAGATCTCATCGGAAACGCCCTGGTCCGGCAGCTTGGTCAGGACTTCCGTCCACGCGAGTGCGGCGCGCTCGCGTGGGGCGAACAGGGTCGAATCCCTCCACGCGGCCAAGTGGTAGAGGCGCAGTTCGCGCTCGCCGTGCATCTTTGCCTGCTTGACGTGCATATCGAGGCAGAAGGAGCAGCCGTTGAGCTGCGAAGCACGAATATTGACAAGATTGAGGATGGACTCCTCGATCGAGCTTGCACGGAGAGCCGTGGCAACCCCGGTGAACTTCTTCACGAGTTCCGGAGATTGCTCGGCCCAGTCAACACGGGGCCCATGCTTGGTCCCGGCCTGCGCCGTCGGTTTGGTGGTGATATTCATGAATGTCTCCTTGAAGGCGATTTATCGCCTGCAAATCATGCCGGGACGCGCCGGGCCGAGCCATCATGCGAGAGGCCATGTCGCCACTCGGCTGGTCTAGGCGGTATCATCCTGAGGGCTAGGCCAGGTATGCTTCGGCCACGCCTCATGGATTTCCATGAGGTGCAGCCGCGGGGGCGCCGAATTAGAGTGGGCCATGAGTTCGCAAACCCAGATATCGCGGAGACGTGCTACACCCATCGCTGACAATCCCCAGCCCTTCTTTGCCCGGCAGGAGAAGCCGATGATGTCCGTCTGGTCGCGCCCGCAATTCCTTCATCTGGGGCTATTTTTTGCGGCATATGTCTTGGGCTGCGGGTTCGCCCAGGCGCTGGCAATCGTCCCCGGAATAACGGTTTCCATTTGGCCTCCGGGCGGCGTTTTCATCGCGACGCTCATCCTCACCTCTCCTTACAGTTGGCCGTGGTGGATATTGGCAGCCTGCCTGGCGGAGATGTTCGCGCAGTTCGTGTGGTTCCACAGTCCGCTGCCTGCGGGGTTCCTGATCTATGTCGGCAATGCCCTTGGAGCGGCTGTCGGCGCAACGCTGGTGAACCGGGCATGCGGGCGTCCGGTTCGGCTTGAAACTTTGCAGGAAGTCCTCGCATTCGTCGTGCTAGGCGCTGGAGTTGCGCCCCTGGTAAGCGCGACGGTCGGAAGCGCGACGCTTGCGTGGTTTGGCATAGCATCGCAAACTTTCACGGCGGTATGGCCGCTGTTTTGGATTGGTGACGCCACAGGAATCCTGCTCGTAGCGCCACCGGCGCTGGTCGTGATCCAGTATTGGCGCAGCAAGACCCAACTCCCTCCCGCACAGCGGGTGGAAGCCGGCGTCCTGGGTCTGATCTTCCTGGGGGTCGCCGCGCTTTCCTTGAGCGACGTCTACCTGCCCACCCCCTACATCATCATGCCGCCCCTTCTTTGGGCCGCGGCGCGCTTCGAGTTCAGAGGCGCCGCCGTCGCCTTGACGCTCCTCGCCCTGATCACGATGGCGCTCACGATATCCGGCGACAGCCAGTTTGTCGGCGCTCCCGAGTTCCAGAGGGAAAGGCAGGTCATGCTGCAGCTTTTCCTGGCAATCTCGGCATTTTCGGCGCTCATAGTAGCGGCCATATCTCGGCAGCGTCAGCTGGCGCTGGTCACATCGCGCGACCGGGAGCGGGAGCTTTCGCAGCTTGTCGATATGGTTCCAAGCCACGTCTGGCGTCTCGCGCCCGACGGCGAGCCGATTTTCTTCAACAAGCGCATGGTCGATTTTCTCGGCCTGGACGTGGCGGATACGATCAAGCCGGGCATGAGCCGCATGACGGCGATGATAGAGGCCGGCGTCCATCCGGACGACAGAGCAGCGTTCTCGGACACGCTCCGCCGTTGTCTCGCCACCGGCGAGGTCCTTGCGATGCGATATCGCTTGCGCCGTCAAGACGGGGTCTACCGCTGGATGTCGAGCCGCGCCGAGCCGATGAAGGACCAGGACGGGCGCATTGTCCAGTGGTACGGGCTCTGTCACGACATAGACGATCAGATGCATGCCGAAGAGGCGCTGCGGCGGAGCGAGCGGCAGCTTCAGGAGACGATCGATGCCGTACCAGTCCGGATCTGGAGCGCAAAGCCTACGGGCGGGCCGGTCTACTTCAACAAGCGCTACCAGGACCATTTCCGCTCCGTCATTGCGGATTTCGAAGCTCTCGGGGAGCCGCGAATCGAGCAACTGCTGCAGGAACTGATCCATCCCGAAGATGCTCCCGAGGTACAGAACACCCTACGGAATTGCTTCGAAACCGGTGGCATGTCCACGATGCGATTTCGTTGGCGCGAACAGCACGGCACGTACCGCTGGGCGGAGTGCAGGGTAGAGCCTCGGCGTAACGAAGACGGTGAGGTCGCGGAATGGTACGGCGTTTCGCTCGACGTCGACGATGAGGTGCGTGCGCAGGAAGCCTTGCGCGACAGGGAGCGCGAGCTCTCGCAGCTCGTAAATATGGTTCCCGTCCATATCAGGCGTCTGACGCCGAAAGGCGAGCCGACCTTCTTCAACAAGCGCTTGCTCGACTTCTTCGGCTTGAACGACCTGGCCCAATTGGACAAGCCGGACATGAGCCGACTGGCGGCAGCCATAACGACCCTCGTCCATCCGGAAGATGCCGCACGTCTGCTGGAGACCGTCCGCCACTCCTTCGCCACCGGGGAGCCCTACTCCATGAAGTATCGGATGCGTCATGCGGATGGCGCGTATCGTTGGGTGGACGGCCGCGGGGAACCGGTGCGGGACCAAAGCGGCGCGATCATGCAATGGTATGCCATTTCCATTGACATCGACGATGAGATGCGCGCGCAGGAAGCGCTGCGCGACCGGGAACGTCAGCTTCAACAGCTCATCGACACCGTGCCCGTGCAGATCTGGTGCGTCACGCCTGGCGGGGACCCTGCATACATCAACAAAACGATGATGGACTATATCGGCCTGAAGCTGGATGATTTTGATGCCGACGGAGGCCTGCCCAGTGCGATCCGGACCATCGTCCATCCAGAAGACAGGGCCTCTTTGCTGCAGGCCTTGACCCATTCCTTCAGCACGGGCGAACCGTTTGAGCTGAAGTTTCGCAACCGCCGGTGGGATGGTTCATACCGCTGGACGGAGGGGCGTGCTGAACCACTCCGTGACGAGAGCGGCCGCATCATCCGGTGGTTCGGCGCCAACGTCGATATCCATGATTTCGTGACTTCTCAGGAAGCGCTGCAAGAGCGGGAGCGCTTCCTCTGGCAACTCGTGGAAACGCTGCCGGCAATGATCGATTGCGCGGCGCCGGATGGCGAGCCGGTCTATCGTAGCCAACAGCTCCGCGAGTTCCTGGGGTATGAGCTTGAGCGATTGGACGGCACCGGAAAGTCCCGGCTGGCCGGCACGCTTGACGCCGGTGTGCATCCCGACGACTTGGCGGGGGTCAAGGGAGGATATGCTCATTCGTTGTCCACCGGCGAGCCCTATGCGCGCAGGCACCGCCTGCGGCGGTTCGACGGCGAGTATCGCTGGGTTGAGACACGCGCCGCGCCGATGCGCGATACCGAAGGGACTATCGTGCAGTGGAATGTCATCTGCCTCGACGTTGAAAATGAGGTTCGGGCGGAGGAAGAGCTGCGGCTGGCGCAAGAGAGCCTTGCACGAGCGAGTCAGGCCGCGAGCCTTGCCGAGCTCTCTGCTTCCATCGCGCACGAAGTGAACCAGCCGCTGGCGGCCGTGGTGGCGAACTCGCATGCCTGCCAGCGATGGCTTATGGCTGAGCCACCAAATCTCGAGCGTGCGCAGAAGACGGTGGAGCGCATTATTCGTGACGCAAATGCGGCCGCCGACGTCGTGAGTCGCATCCGTGCTCTGTTCAAACAGTCCGGCGAGGCAAGGAGTTCTACGGCGCTCAGTGGCGTTATCGTCGAGGCGCGCAACCTCATGGCCGAGGAAGCGGCGCGGCGGCGCGTCCGCATGGATATCGATGTCGAAAGCGACCTGCCGCTCGTCGCGCTGGACCGCGTACACATCCAGCAGGTTCTGGTGAACCTCATTCGCAACGGCATGGATGCCATGGACGCCGTTACGGGCGACCGGGTTCTTGAGGTCCGTGTGCGCCGCATAGGCGATGTGGTTCAGACGCAGATCAGCGATCGTGGCGCGGGGATCGAGTTTCCCGACAACATCTTCGAACCGTTCTTCACGACGAAGGGGAACGGAATGGGCATGGGGCTCGCGATCTGCCGTTCGATCGTCGAATCGCACGGCGGACGCCTGTGGGCGGAGAAGAACGAACCACAGGGGGCGACGTTCGTCTTCACCTTGCCGATTGAAGTGAAAGCGGCGCCATGACCACAGATGACCATATCGTCTTCATCGTGGACGACGATGCGCGCCTGCGGGAGGCGCTGAGCGAGCTGCTGGATTCGTACGGTATCCGCGCCGCTGCGTTCGGATCGGCCAGCGAATACATCGGTGCAAACAAGCCGGACATCCCGGCATGCCTCATCCTCGACGTCGAGCTGCCCGACATCAACGGCCTGGATCTGCAGAGGCAGATATCAAAGGGAGATCATCCGCCGATCGTTTTCATAACAGGGCACGGGGACATCCCGTCCTCCGTCCGGGCGATCAAGCATGGCGCCGTGGACTTTCTCACCAAGCCTTTCAGTGATGCGGATCTCATGGCTGCAATCCAGGCGGCGCTCGCCGAGGATCGGGAAAGGAGGTCCGCGCGTGCTGAACTGGTGGCGCTGAAGCAACGCTATCTCGACCTGACGCCGCGCGAACGCGAGGTGCTGCCGCTCGTGGTGAGCGGCCTTCTCAACAAACAGGCAGCCGCTGAACTCGGAATCAGCGAGGTCACGCTGCAGATCCATAGAAGGAACGTGATGCAGAAAATGGCGGCGTCATCGCTCGCCGATCTCGTGCGTATCGCGCAGCGACTGGAGATACCGATCACCCACTCGCGCCGAGCGGGAGGGCACCGGGCGTGACCAAGGGAAGACCTGTCGTGGCCGTTGTCGATGACGATCCAAGGCTACTCGAGTCGCTGGAGGATCTGCTGGAGTCCGCCGGCTATGTGGCCCGCAGCTTCTCGTCGGGGCGATCATTGCTCATCAGCGGGCTATCCGGCCTTGACGTGCTCATAACCGACATCGGGATGCCCGGCATGGACGGCTTCGAACTTTGTGGTCTGGTGAAGAAGGTGCGCCCGGACCTGCCGGTGTTCCTGATCACCGGGCGCCACGAGATTGCCGATGCGGACAGAGCCCAGGGCGTCAGCGGGTGCTTCCGAAAGCCCTTCGACGCGCAGGACATGCTGGCAACCATCGGCAATGCATTACGCAAATCGAAAAATGGAGGTGAACATGAGAGTTGAGCAGCTGCCGCACTCACGGAGATCGGCGCCGTCGTCATCGCAGCGGAGGAGCGACGCGGAGCAGCCACTCGTAATCATTGTGGATGACGATGCGTCTGTTCAGGAGGCGCTGTCCGAATTGATACTCTCCGCCGGGTTCCAGCATGTCTGTTTCAGCTCGACCCGCGAATTGCTCGATGCCGACGTACTGGATAGCGCCGGTTGTCTGATCCTCGATGTGCGCATGCCGGGAGCGAGCGGTCTCGATCTGCAGCGGCATCTGGCCCAAAGCGGCAATCCCAAGCCAGTCATTTTCCTGACCGGGCATGGCGACATTCCGATGACCGTCCAGGCGATGAAGGCCGGGGCTGTGGATTTTCTCACCAAGCCGGTGCGGGACCAAACGCTGCTTGACGCTGTTATTGCGGGCATTGCGATGGATGCCGCGCGGCGGGCGGAAGCTGCGGTCGTCAAGCGCAATGTCGAACGCTTTGACACGCTGACGCCACGCGAGCGCGAGGTTTTGCATCAGGTGGCGCGCGGGCGCCTCAACAAGCAGATCGCCTTCGACCTCGGCATTAGTGAAGTGACGGTAAAGCTGCACCGCGGCAACGTCATGCGCAAGATGGAGGCCGCTTCCATCGGTGAGTTGATCCGGGCATGGGAAACTCTGCCCGCGCCGATGCGCGTGGCCGGCGGGGCGAGGACTGTGGCATGAGCCGATCCCCGCGTCGTCCGACGGGGTTTAGCATGCCTGACCATGGGCGCGCGGCCAGCGACGGGCGAAACGGCCAGGAGACCGAACCGGCCGGCACGGACGAATAGAGCAAAAGTTCTGGTTAGAGGTGTTCAGTCAGCCGCTCACGTGAGCCCAAGGCCGCCGTCGACGGCGATCACCTGGCTGGTCACCCCTGGCACCGCCGCCCTGCCCGATGCCGAAACTTCCGCCGGTTATGATGACGGCATTGTCATCCAGCGTTGACATGGTCCCGCTGCTGGCCAGCTGCCGGGCTGGGCAAATTGTCGAATTGATGGATGTTCCGCGAGCGCTCCGGAACGAACACCGCGATCGGATCACTCGCTGGGAAGGTCAGCTCCAACGCCTCGCCGAGTTGCACGTCTTGGTGCTGGACCTCTGATGCCCGCGGTGCTGCGTCAGCCACCAAGCCGCTCCCATTGGCGTCCAATCGATCGGAACGGCCGAAGGCTGCCGAAGAGGGGGCCACCGCCGCCTCAGGCGGCGGTGGATGCTTCGCGGTCATTTGCCGAGATCAGCCCCTCGTTCCGCATGGCCTCTTGCACGGCCGGACGGTTCGCCATGCGCTGACGCAGAGCGACCAACTGCGCGGGAGCGGAGACGTCGAAGCGCTCGGCCCATAGCAGCATCACGAAAAGGTAAAAGTCGGCCACGCTGGGCGTTGCGCCAAACAGGTAGTTGCCCGCAAGACTCTCCGAGAGTATGTCCAGCAGCTTGGAGATCGTCGCTCTTGCCTGTGCCTTTTGGGTTTCGCTGCTGGCATGCCACATCGGCTTGAAGCTGCGGTGCACCTCGGTCGAGATGAAAACCAGCGCTTCTAACACGCGCGTGCGGCCAAGGTTTCCTGGAATACCGAGCGTTGGATACTCCGTAGCGAGCCAATCGAGGACGGCGATGTTCTCGGTGAGGATTTCTCCGCTGTCCAGCACCAGCGCCGGAACGTAGCCCTTTCGCGTTACATCGTTGAAATCGGCCCCTGATGCCGTCCGCTTGGTCTTCAGGTTGACGCTCTCCCGCTCGAATGGCACGCCAGCCTCGAGTAGGGCGATGTGATCGGCCAAACTGCACGCAAGCGGGCTGTAGTATAGTTTCATCTTCACGATCCTTTTCGGGATATGCCTGGAGGAGGCGCGGCATCGCTGCCGGCAAAAAAGCGTTAGCGGTAGCCGACGCCGGCGACATAGTTGAAGAGCATCCGCTCCTGCATTTCTTCCTGCTCGAACAACACTTTCATCGCGTCGCGTATGTCCAGTATGCCGAGAGGCCTGGCGCCGACGTCGATTACCGGAATGTTTTGCAGGCTTCGCGCCGCCATTGTCTGCCATACGTCATGGACATCGTCCTGCGGACTGCACGAGACGATGGATCTGCTCATCAGGTCGGACGCCGGCCGCGTCTTTGAGGTCGGGCTGGTGAGATGGCGTACGAGATCAGATTTGCTGAGCACGCCCTCTGCGCTCCCGCCTGCATTGCACACCACAACGAGGCCGATGCCAGGCCTGGAAAGCGAAAGAGCGGCCGCTTGCACCGTTGCATCGAAGTCGACCACGGCGAGGCGCGACGACGTGAAGGCATGCAGTTTGTCGATGAGCATTTGCGGCCGTCCTTGGTTGCGTGCCGTGCCGCCAAGTTCTTCAAACACTCCGGCGGCGCGGCGCTTTCCTGTTAAAACAGGGCGATTGATTCCGACCTTATTCTTCGTAGGGGAGCACAAGTTCGGTCTCGCCGCTGTCGACGACGAAGACGGCCAGCAGCCGTGCGGGCTCGGTCGCGCTGGCATTCTGGCTGACCCTGTGGCGATCGCCGGGGTACTCCGACCAGCTTTCGCCGGCGCGATAAGTGGTCACCGGCCCGTCATTGACCTGGCTCTTGATCGCGCCTTCGAGAACTGTGGCGTAGATGAAGGCTGACTTGGGGTGGAGATGTGCGGGCGAACTGTCGCCAGGCTCGTAGTGAACGAGCACGCCCCTCATGCTCTTGCCCGGAACGTTGGGAAGCGGATGGTCGTAGACCAGCTTCACGTTCTTGAAAGCCGTATCGTCGGCCAGCGCGGCGGTGGCGATGAACGCCGCGAGAGCAGCGGTGCTGTAAAGTATGGTCCTGATCATTTGTCTGGCTCCAGTTTGCGGTTGAGATTGTGGGTGATCGCCGGCCGGAGGGGAGGACGACCGGCGATCGGGCTCTCGCCTGAGAATCGGCGCGAGCCTAGGACCTGATGAAGGTGAGCAAGTCGGGGTTCACCACATCGGCATGCGTGGTACACATCCCGTGCGGGAAGCCCTCATAGATCTTCAGCGTGCCGTTCTTCAGAAGCTTTGCGGATAACGGCGCGGAATCGGCAATGGGCACGATCTGATCGTCGGTGCCGTGCATGACGAGTGTCGGCACGTCGATAATCTTGAGGTCGTCGGTGAAATCGGTTTCCGAAAAGGCCTTGATGCCGTCGTAGTGCGCCTTGGCGCTGCCCATCATGCCCTGCCGCCACCAGTTCTGGATGATGCCCGGGTTCGCTTTCGCACCAGGCCGATTGAAGCTGTAGAAGGGGCCCGATGGGAAATCGATGTAAAACTGCGCGCGGTTGTCGGCGAGCGACTTGCGCAGCCCGTCGAACACTTCGATCGGAAGGCCCCCAGGATTGGCCGGCGTCTTCACCATGATTGGCGGCACCGCGCCGATGAGGACGAGCTTCGCGGCGCGCCCTTTGCCGTGGCGGGCGACGTAATGAGCGGCTTCGCCGCCGCCGGTTGAGTGGCCGATATGGATTGCGTCCCTCAGACCGAGATGCTCGACCACCGCCGCCGCGTCGGCAGCATAGTGATCCATATCGTGACCGTCGCTCACCTGCGCGGAACGGCCGTGCCCGCGCCGGTCATGGGCTATGGTGCGATATCCATGCCCGACGAAGAAAAGCATCTGCGTGTCCCAGTCGTCGGCGCTGAGCGGCCAGCCGTGATGGAAGACGATCGGTTGGGCATCCTTCGGACCCCAGTCCTTGTAGTAGATCTCGGTGCCATTCTTGGTGGTGATAGTACTCATATCTTTCGATCCTTCTTGAGAGAGGGATGAGTTCGATTCCTGGCCGGCTGTCCCTTGCCCGAGCGCATATTTGGGCAGGCCGGTTGCAATGCCGGCGGCCGCTGCGCCGAGGAGGAGGGCTCGGCGACTTGCCTGAGGCGCAATGGGCAACTTGTGGTCCATCGTCGTTTCCCTTGCGGGTTGTCTTCAGATGCCGGCGTTACGCCGCAACACCGCTTCGCCGAGACGGGGCGTGGTCGAACCAGTCTTCGAACGGCGTCGAACCGATGCGGGCGCCCGCGCCCGGGACAAGCGAGCGGTCGTCTAGCTCGGTCCCGAAATAGAGCGCATGAGGATCACCGATCACCTTCCTGGGATCGTTGGCGAGCTGCAGAAAACGCACGACCAGTTCGTTCATGCGGAAGGGCTCGGGGCCGCCGATCTCCATCACGCCGTTAATCGGCTGGGAGAGCGCCACGTCAGCCATCACCTCTGCAACATCGTCTGCGGCGATGGGCTGGAAGTAGGCCGACGATACCGAGACCGTGTCGCCGACGGTTGCCGACTGCACAATGCCGCCAAGGAACTCGAAGAACTGGGTCGAGTGAACGATCGTGTAGGGAATTCCCGACTCCCTGATCAGCTTCTCCTGAGCCATCTTAGCACGCAGGTAGCCGCTCCGGGGCAGGCGCTCCGCCCCGACTACCGAGAGCGCAATGTGATGCTTTACGCCGGCGGCCTTCTCCGCCGCGAGCAGGTTCTTTCCGGCTGTTTCGAAGAACTCGAGAACGGCCTTGTCCTCGAACGACGGCGAATTGGCGAGGTCGATGACAACATCCGCCCCGGCAAGAGCCTTATCCAATCCTTCACCGGTGAAGGTGTTGACGCCGCCACTTGGCGACGCCGCCAACACGTCGTGGCCCTTCACGCTCAGCCTTGCGACGGTCTTGGAGCCGATAAGTCCGGTGCCACCGATGATTACGATTTTCATTTCATTCTCCTGTTCTGACTTCGAAAATATCTACTTGGAACAACGCCGGCGGCTCTAACCGTGCCGGCCCTGAATTCCTCGATGAGAGCGACGCGCGTCCGCGACTCGCTCGACCGCTAGGGCAAGGGCCTGGCTCAAGCGACACTGTCTTCGCAGCCGTCCCTCGCTTGGCCCTAACCCAGGACCTCCGAGACGCTGCCGTAGTAGCCGAAGCCAAAGCTGTCGGCCGTGCCATAGGTGGCGCAGGACGGAGGCGGTGTTCTCGAGGAATTCCCGAAGAGGTCTGCCAGCGTGGCCGGGATCATGAGGTGCCGCTGTTGTGAGGGCACGACGTTGCGGCGACGCCGCCACGACGTCGTGCCCCTGTTGACGCAACCTCTCGACGGTCGCTAACCGGATGTACCGAGTGCCGCCAATGACCACGATTTTCATGTCGATGTCTCCTGGGGGCTTGCACTTGTTGAATGCAGCCGGCGCGAGGCGGCCGGTTTCGTCACTGCGCCGATGCGGCTTCCTCTATGAGCAAGGCGATCGCTTCTGGACGCGAGACCATCAACGCGTGCGACCCGCCCTCGACGACGATGGTCTTCACCGAATGCGCGCGCTCGGCCATGAACTTCATGACCGCCGGCGGGATATTCCGATCCGCCGAGCCGTAGATCACGTAGGATGGAATTGTCTTCCAAGAAGGCGCGCCAGAGGGTTCTGCCAGGGCGGCGTCAGCCACCGGGCGTTGTGTCGCCGCCATCAGGCTGGCCTGCGCTGCCGTCACATCGGCCGCGAACTGCAGGTGAAACTTTTCCGGCTGGATGTAGAGGTCCTGTCCTCCATCCGGCCGCGCCACCGACAGGAGCGCCTCGCCAAGCGTGCTGCCTGGGAACTTCCCCGAAAGCGTGAGACTGGACTCGCCTTTGTCCGGGGCGAATCCGGCCACATAGACCAGCGCTTTCACATTGTTCTTCCCGTTAGCTGCCTCGGTGATGACCGGCCCGCCGTAAGAATGGCCTACCAGGACGACCGGTCCGCCGATGGATCCGATGACGGCCGATACGGCGGCCGCATCGGTTGCAACGCCGCGAAGTGGGTTGGCCGCAGCGATGGTCCGGAAACCGTCCCTGTTGAGCTCGGCGATGACGCCGTTCCAGCTCGACGATTCAGCAAAGGCCCCGTGCACCAGCACGATCGTCGGTTTTGTCTGATGGTCCGCGGCCTGCGTCGTCGCGCTGTCCGACACGCAACATGCGTAAACAAGGGCCAGAGCTCTGATGATCTTGTGCACGTGTCTTCTCCTGTGCGGCGGGTCGTCCGATACCGAGAAGAATGCGCCCACTTGGCGCGCGAAAATATTCGACGGACGGCTCGGTCAGGCGATCCGAAAGTCTAGGACGATGCACCCCGGGGGGAGTGGCAGCTGTAGCCGGTGGTCGGCGCACGGGTAGGTTCCCGGCATCGATCGAACGCATCGCCGGGGCAAGGCCGCGCCGCCATGGCGATCAATCCGGCGAAAACTGCAGCGAGACATATACCGCCGTATGGCTCGCCCTCGTCCTCCATCCAATCGACCCGGAAATGCTCCTCAATATAGTGTCCTCACACGATCGGATTGCCAGGGTCGACCTAACAAACGAGGGCATGAAAATGTCAGGCGCGGAAACAAGATCAGGCACGGCCGACAATCATGTCTTTGACCGAACTACTGATGTTCCCCTGTCCGACCCGCCGGCAGAGCAGTCGACGGCCGGCATTGTTCATGATCTGGGCAATCTTATTCAGGTCGCTTCATCTGCACTGAATCAGGTCGCCCGCGACCCGAGCGTCTCGACGGCTCCAGCTCTCGACCCCGTAATCGCCAGCGCCAGGACCGCCCTGCAGCAAGCCGCCGCGCTTGTCAGGGAGACGGTCGGCCGGGCCGCGGCAAGTCATCGAGCGCCGGAACATGCAAGCGTGGGCGCCTGCTTGGCCGAGGTCGAAAACCTTGTCCGAAGCGCATGGGAGCCGAACGTTCGTCTCGAAGTTCGCCTTGGACGCGATCTACCCGCTGCAAAATGCGATCCGCTGGGTTTGCAGAACGCGGTCTTGAATCTCGTATTCAACGCGCGCGACGCGATGCCGGACGGCGGGTTGATCTCGATAAACGCCGCCGCGGTCGTTCTGGATCCTGGCACTGTCGTCGAGCTCCGTATCGAAGACAGTGGAATCGGAATGACGCGGGAGACCGTGCTCCACGCCTTCGATCTCTTTTTCACCACCAAGGGCACTGGCCTGGGCGGCGTCGGCCTGCCGATGGTGAAGCATTTTGCCGAGCGCCACGGCGGGCGGGTCGATATCGAAAGCGCCGTCGGCTCGGGCACGACAGTGATATTGCGCCTGCCCGCCATGGAGGCCCGGCAGGATTAACAGCAAGCCAGGAGGAGAGTTCGATGACCAGCATCCTCATATTATGGGTATGCCTCTCGGATCCAGCTGACTTCACCGGGGCGAGAGCCTGCACCTTATCGAGACTGTCCCGGTGGACGATCTCCCATCGACCAGGTAGGTCATGGCCGCCAAGCCTGTATGGGAATGCGGTCTCGCGTCCAAACCCTGGTGGTATTGAACACGGCTGGCCCCATCTGCTCGAAGAGGACAAAGGGGCCGACCATTCGCCCAATACCTGGAGGGCAATACGCGCCGTACCTTGAAACCGCTCACCGGTTCACTAGACACCGGCAAAACGATATCTGTGACGCCGGTTTGTCGGATGCTCATGCCTACCTCCCTTCTTGTGCGCCCGGTCTGCCGGCGCTTAAACCGCGCCGGAACGGTATTGGGTGAAAGATCGTCTGCATGGCTTTGAGCAGCGCGAATTTCGAATCCGTGTGCTCTTGTCCGGTGCGGCTACCGCCGAGGGACATTCTGGCTGAGAGGACCGCCGCAAGATCTTCAGCCATTTCGGGCCGGTCGAGCAGCAGGGGCGCGAAGCTTTGCTGGTCAATCTCGTAGACCACGACGTGGCTCATCGCGCGCAAGGTCGAGGTCTCGCCAATGCCCGCGAGCAGACCGGTCTCTCCGAAAAAGTCGCCGGGAGCGAGGTGGCCGATCTCCTGCGGCTGGGCGTCATCTTCGCCGCGCTCTCGGACAATGATGCCCGTCCGAACAATCATGAGGGAGGGCAGCATCTCTCCCTGTCGTGCTATGATGTCGCCCTTGCGATAGGTGCGCACCGTAACCGTTGCCGCGAGGGCTTCTTTTTCGTTGTCCGTCAACCCCGAGAATACTGGTATGGCATTTATAAGCTTGATCGGCGTGACTTCTGCGAGATTTGCCGTCTCTTCGTTCGGCAAGTCATTCATGAGAATCGAAGAGGAGGGTGGCATTGCCAGCCGCAAACCCGCGGACTTGGAATGACGGTAGACAAGATCGAAGATTTCGTTCGTCGCTGGAATACGCTGGCCAACATTTGCGACCCGAAAAAACAAATCGACCTCGATCGCCGTCGCATCCAGGGCTTTGATGGCGACCACTGGCGGCGGCTCCCTCAGTATTGTGTTGCTGCTTTGTAAGGCCGCGTTCATGACGTCCGCGACGATCGCCGGCATCTTGGTCGGCGCCAATCTTATCGTGACGGACAGCCCATGGCTCTCCTCAGGGCTGCTGACATTGGTCAGCCCTAGCTTCGCGAGGAAGCTGTTCGGCAGCGCCACCACGTTGTGCGCCAAAGTGAGCAGGTGGGTCGATCGCCAGTTGGTCTCCACAACGCGGCCTTCGGTGCCGTCGCTCAGAACGATCCAGTCCCCAAGCACATAAGGTCGGCCGAGGGTGAGTGCGATGCCCGAAAAGACATCGCTCAGCGTATTCTGGAGCGCCAGTCCGAGTACGATGGCAAAGACGCCCGAGGTGGCGATCAGCGTTCCGACCGGCGCACCGAAGACGAAAGCCAGGATGGACAGCAGCATCCCAACATAGACGGCGCCGACGACGAGGTCCTGCAGAAGGCGCGCCTCGCGCGGCTTTCGCTCGAACACGAGATAGATGCGGACAAACCCGATCAGCGCCCAGGCGAGGTGAACCCACCACAGCAACTTGGCCGAACCGACGAGGATTGCGCTAGCGGTTGTCTCGGTGCCCCGTGTCGGTTCGTAGGGGAGCACGGCTCCGTCAAGCAGCAGGACCGACATGGTAAGGAAGAATGCGATCTGGACAATCAGCCTGGTGGTGGAGAGCCGCCGCGGAATGACGTGCCAAACGACTATGCCGGCGAGACCGACCAGCACCATGTAGAGATGGGGAGCATTCCACCAGCTCGTGACCGGATCCGAATCCATAAAACCCTCGCACAATCCTCGCCTCGGAGCATGACGAGCGATCCTTCGGTGTTAATCCTTGCCTTTCTCCAGGATCGCTTCGGTTATTGAGTTCGGCAGCCGGCGCGGCGTCTCGATCGCGCCCAGCAGCGGCATGACGACGAGAAAGAACGCGAAGTAGTAGAGGGTCGACACCTGCATGGCGGGGATATACCAGCCTTCCGCCGGCTTGGACCCCAGCCAGCCAAGGAAGAGGGCGTTGGCGACAAACAGCCAGAAGAACCGCCTGTACCAGGGCCGGTAGACGGACGAGCGCACCTTCGACGTGTCGAGCCAGGGCACGAAGAACAACACGGCGATGGCGCCGAACATGGCGAGCACCCCGCCGAGCTTCGAGTCGACCGGCCCGATGTTGAAGGTGACGGCGCGCAGGATCGCGTAGAAGGGCAGGAAGTACCACTCGGGCACGATATGCGCCGGCGTCTTCAGCGGGTCGGCGGCGGTGTAGTTGTCTGGATGCCCGAGATAGTTCGGCACGTAGAACACGAAGTAAGCAAAGGCGAGCAGGAACACCACGGCCCCGAGCACATCTTTCATTGTGGCATGGGGCGTGAAGTCCACGACGTCGGTTTTTGACTTCACGTCGATGCCTGCCGGATTGGTCTGGCCGGCGACGTGAAGCGCCCAGATGTGCAGGATGACGACGCCCGTCAGCATGAACGGCAGCAGGTAATGCAGCGCAAAGAAGCGGTTTAGAGTCGGATTGTCCACCGCAAAGCCGCCGAGCAGAAGCTGCTGGATCCATTCGCCGACCAGCGGAATGGCGCTGAAGAAGCCGGTGATGACGGTCGCGCCCCAGAACGACATTTGTCCCCAAGGCAGCACGTAACCCATGAACGCCGTAGCCATCATCAACAGAAGGTTGGTGCAGCCGAGGACCCACAGCAGTTCGCGCGGCGCCTTGTAGGAGCCGTAATAGAGGCCACGGGAGACATGGACGTAGACCGCGATGAAGAAGAACGACGCGCCGTTGGAGTGCAGGTAGCGCAACAGCCAGCCGGAATTCACGTCGCGCATGATCTTGTCTACGGAATTGAAGGCCAGTGTCGTGTCGGCCGCGTAGTGCATGGCCAGCACGACGCCGGTAACGATCTGCGCGGCCAGCATCATCGACAGGATGCCGCCGAACGAATAGGCGTAGTTCAGGTTGCGCGGAACCGGGTAGACGATGAACTGATCATGCACCAGGCGCGGCACCGGCAGGCGGGCGTCGAACCAGCGTCCGATCCTGGTCTTGGGAGTATAGGTGGAATGCCCACCGC
This sequence comes from Mesorhizobium sp. WSM4816, assembly GCF_055811535.1. Lineage (NCBI taxonomy): Bacteria > Pseudomonadati > Pseudomonadota > Alphaproteobacteria > Hyphomicrobiales > Phyllobacteriaceae > Mesorhizobium > Mesorhizobium sp. WSM4816. The sequence continues at coordinate 66,995 of NZ_JBVVQR010000017.1, forward strand.
TCATCGGAGTGCCTCTGGTTTTGAAATTGCCGGTATCAATATCGGCCGGCGCTCCTTGGCCAGCCGCCCTTTAACACGGATGAGCGGGTTCACTCGCGGTCACGAACCTTCCTCGACGGGACGCGTAAGTAGATCGGCGGGACCATCGCGCGAGCAAACCCGTTACCGCCGCGCCTAACCGGCTTCGCCGTCGTGTCGACGGCCCAGACCCTCAGGAAGATCTGCAGCATCCTCGAAAGAACGAATCCGAGCGTCATTTCCGATGCTCCTTGGTTGGGTTGTGGAGGACCCAAGCATGCCAGCCTTTCCAGTGTTCGAACTATCACGCCGAGGACGCATGCGTCCGATACGTTGGTCTATGGGTTCCTGACTGAAAGGCTGCGCCGGACGGCCGAGGTGGCCGAGTCAGGAGCGCCGCCGTTGCAGGATGCCGCACGGGCGCTGGCGAGCGCCTCGTCAATGATGCGGCGGATAGTACGCGCGCAACGGCCGCACTGGGCGCTGCAGCCGAGACAGCCATAGACCTGGCGGATCGAGCACGTCCGCTCCGCCTTGACGGCGGAGCGGACATCCTGATCGCTCAACACATTGCACGAGCACACGATCATGGCGTGATAAGTCTCGATCCGACCTGGTGCGGCTCTGACCCGACAAGCGGGTCAGTAGTCCCAGACAGCCGGTACACAACGAAAGACATCGCCGTCCACCGCCACATGGCAGATGGAAGGGAATGGCAGGTGAGTGGCCACCAGCGGCTCACGGGTCGCGGCCAACTCCCGCAAAAGATTGATGCGGACGCGGGCCGCCTCCTCAGGGTCGTGTTCGAAGCCGTTGTGCCAGTCGGGTTGGTCGAACCCGACCTGGAACACGGCGTCGCCGGCGAAGGTCAGCCTATCGCCGCCGGACGCCAGGCGGACCACGCTGTGCCCGGGGGTGTGGCCGCCAGTGAGCGTGACAACCACCCCCGGCGCCACCTCGTGCTCCGTCTCAAACGGCCGCAACTGGCTGCGGTACTCGTTCACGAACCGCTTGGCCGCCCGCCGAAGCGCATCCGGGAACCCCGTTGGCATGGAGGCGCGGGAGAAATCGGGCGCCTCCCAGAACTTGAGCTCGGCGGCCGCCACGTGAATCCGCAGATCCGGACGCAGCTGGTCCTTCACCCCGTCGATGAGCAGCCCGCCGATATGGTCCATATGCATATGGGTCAGCACCACGTCGGTGACGGACGCGAGATCGATGCCGGCGGCCTCCAGTCGCGAGACCAACCGCCCGGCCCGCGGCAAGTGCAAGTCCGGGTCCGCCCCCAGCCCGGCGTCCACGAGTATGGTCTGGCCACCGCTGCGCACGACGACCACGTTCAGCGGCCACTCGAGCACGTCCGGCGGCAGGAACATGTCGTCCAGCCAGGCCGCCCGGACGGCCGGGTCGACGTTGTATGCCATAACCGGGGCTGGTATCGGCAGCACTCCATCGCTGACGATCAGCACATCGATGTCGCCGACCTGCAGTGCGTAGCGCGACGGAACCAATTCGGGCTCCGGTCTACCGTTGCCGTGCTTCGCGTTCAGGCTGTCGGCGCAATGCTGGATCGAGGGGTGTGAAATGTTGTCCAGGGTCATGTTTGTCTCCTGCTGACCACGGCCGTATCGGCCACCTCCGCCGCTGGCGCCCGTGGATTTGGCATGAGCCTCCATGGACCGCCACCTGGCGTCTACGGAGGAAGTTGCACCGCCTCGGCCTGCGCCACCATCGGACGGAAGCACCGGTCAGGCGATGCGAAAGTCTATGGCAGACCCGTTGCGAGCATGGGTGATATCCCGCGAAAGTCGGAAGACGCCGCTTTGAGCAGCGAGCAACGGCTGAGCCTCTCGCCTGCTGGCAGTACGCCCAGCTGTGTTGACACCAGCTTACTTGCCGCCGCGGCCAAATGCTGCCAAATCGGCTTGGCAGCGCCCCATATAACCCATTGAAAACAAAGAATGGTGGTGGTTACAGTCTCTGGCGAACCAGTCTCTGTCCAATTTTCCCTGATAGGCGCCGGAAAACAGTGAATTTCGAGGTTTTTGAGGGCCTAGCCCAATTTTCCCTAACAAATCGCTGCGCAGATTCAATACTTTAGCGCCAAATTCCCTGTACGCACTAACAGGGAATTATTTAGCAGCTAGCAGGGAATTCCAAAGCGAAGCAGGCCGAGATGGCAAATCGCGGGGCTGGCGGCGGCTCGCCGGCTCAGTTGTCGAGCGCACTGCAGCAAGGCTGGCGCAAATTGGCATCCGGTTCGGCGCAGAGCGTCAAACCAACGTTGCGAGGACGGATAGAGACGACCATATGAGATCGTCTCGGAAGATATCCTTTGAGCCTTCCACCATCTGCTTGGCTCTAATGAGAAGCGCGACAGGTCTGCCTCACCCCATCATTTCGTCCGGAATGCACAATGCAGCGCAGCTTAACCCGACAAGAATTGTATGACCTTGTTTGGTCGACACACATTGCCACACTCGCTCAGCAATTCGACATTTCTGATCGAGGTTGGCCAAGACTTGCGCGCGTTATCAGATACCCGTTCCTGGCCGCGGCTATTGGGCAAAGATCGAAGCGGGCCAATCTGCTCCAAAAACTCCGCTTTGGAAAATCGACAACCCGACGTTAGAGACCGTCCACATTGGTGCCTACAAACCAGCCGTGAACCCTTACGTGGCCTTTGCGATCGGGGCCGCGGCCAGCACAGTAAAGAAATCGAAGGAGGAGCGACAAGCTCGGGCTGATCCTGAGAAGGAACCGGAACCTCGTACCCCAAAGGAACAGATCGTCTTCGAACCGGTGAGACATCCTCACAACTCGATCTCAGGTCTTGTGGCAAACCCTGAGATCTGCGAGCCCAGACCAGTACGGTGAGATCTCGATTCCGGGTGTGAGGGTGTTCCGTGCCCCGGCTGACATCATTTCTCCATCACTAGCTCTTGCTCTCGATCAACGAGACATCACGCTCAGCCACAGTGAGAAGGGAATAAAGACAGCCATTGGTCCCACCATGTGCGACTTGAGATCGGCGAGGCACGCAGGCGGGAGAAGCATACTCCGACGCCTGCTGAGAGCAAAAAGCACGACGGGCACGAGAGGCGGCGTGAAATAGCTCGCCGCCGCGGTCAATGGCTGTCCTATGAGAGCTTCGAGCAGGGCCACCACCGTTCACGTCAACCGAACGTTGAGGGAACTCCGAAAGGCCGATCTCGTCTCGTTCAAGGGCGCCCATGTACAGGTGATCAACCGCAAGAAGCTGGTCGAAATAGCCGGATTCAACAACGAGTATCTCAGGTAACGGCTATCTCCTAGAGCGGCAACGCATGGGCCATTAGCAAATTCTCTGCTGGAAGACGACCCCTCGGCCGTCGCTGGAACAGTTCCAGCCAAATGTTTCCGGACGACTGGTCTGCGCGGCCTGGCGGGGCAGTGATATTATCTCGACCACACGGTATCCGCATCCGGCTTGCGGTGAAGGACGGCCGAACGAAACTCAACCTCGTTCGTGTTGAGCAATATGCAAACAGGTCCGATCATCATGACCGACGGCGGCGCGGGCCTATCGCGCGACGAGAGCGTGCTGCCGAATAAGTGCAGGTGCCTGACACATTGCGGCAGACCTGACCACGCCAACCTCCACCTTCAGGAATCCTCGTCTACCGTTGCAATCGCCGCAGGCACTACCCGATCGTCGTTCGACTACCAGCGGCTTGAGATGGCTAAGCCGTGTCATCCCTGCGTCTTCAGGCAGATTGCCGCGCCCTGGGTTCTAGCTTGAAGACGGTTTGCGGCGAAAATTTACCGAAAAAGCAACCTATGTTAGAGACTGCTTATAAATAGTCCTTACACTGCCCAACCTGTTCTCGCCAAGGAGCGAGTGAGGAACCGCAAGAGACTCAAACCGAGGGCATCGAGTGCGGTTGGCGCGTGGAGTGCTCTACTTGACGCGTGTACCTCGACCCGCGGGAACGAGAGGCAATGATGACAAGACAATCCTTTGTAACAGTACTTGTCGGGCCGAGCGAGTTACTCCGAGAAGGCCTTAGTCGAATCCTGGATGCGGCAAAATTTCGGGTCCTTTTCTCTGCGGCTTGTGTTCACGATCTTCTGCAGAAGCCGCTAGCCCAGCACCGGTCCATCTTGCTCATCATTGATGTCGGCGGTACTGATGCGGATGCTGAATTCGCACAAATTGCAGAATTCAAAGCGATCTATCCGACCAGCCGTGTCGTCGCGCTAGCCGATCACTGTCTATCGACCGATATAGTTTCAGCTTTTCGTGCGGGGGCTGACGGGTATTTGACAAAAGTCGCTGCTTACGACACCTTCATCAAAGCTCTCGAATTGGTTATGCTAGGGCAGACAGTGTTACCTGCCGAAACTTCGACGTTTATTCAGGATATAAGGCATGATCCGAAACATGACGCGGTAGATGATGAGTTAACAAATGTGATCGTTAAAGTGGATGATGAGGATCAAGAACTAGAAATTTTGTCAAATCGGGAAAACTGTATTCTACGTCGCTTAATCGAAGGGGAGTCTAACAAAGCCATCGCGCGCGAAATTAACATTGCCGAAGCTACTGTGAAGGTACACGTCAAGGCCATCCTTCGAAAGATTCGGGTCCGCAACCGTACACAGGCTGCAGTTTGGGCGATGAACCATGGCATGCTTACTCCCGCATCTGGCAATGCCCCGAAGCGAAAAGATGGCAACTCAGCCGTCTCACAATATCCCCCCGCGATGGTAGCGAGCGGTGGAGACGACATCGCAGGGGCGCATGAGGTGGACCCCACCAGTGTTACTACCATTTTGTAGTTGAGGGCTTTATCAACGTGGGCAAAGCAAAAATTACTTCTGGATTTTCGTTCAGCGAAGTGCGGATCGGAACGGTCGAGGGCGGAGAATCGGGGGTTCTGGTGTGGAAATGCGACCAACTGGTGGCGGTCCTCACCCAGATCGACGAGGAGCCTACTCGACGAAAGGCAAATGGTTTCTCGAGACGGGCTTCGGGCTGCTAAGCGGGCAGCATAAGAATTTCGATACGATGGAGGAGGCAATAAGATGGGTTGGCAGATACACCTTCCCCGAGCCTGCTTACACTGCAGATTGAGCGACCGTTCCGAGGCAATTGATCCGAGCGCAAGGTCAGCTGGGCAATGCTGCCGATCGTGCCAAGACCCACAACGGAGATCCTCCGACTTTCAGACGATCTAAATGATTGGAAGATACACGCGTGTAGGCCCTCCACGCGCCAACCACATAGTTTCTTTTTTAACCTTACGCTACGCTAGGAAAACCCTACACCAAAACACCCTCATTAGGCCTAGGGCAGCATCGTCGAGGCCTATCCGGATTTCTCAAACCTGAGGCCTTGGGGAAGGGCACGAGCCCTGGTTTTCATCCGCTCCGGGCGGCGGCCATCGTGGCGCCGATGCGCGGCCGTCAGGGTTACCGGGGCTTCCCGCGGGCCGATGAAAGAAAACCATGAGGCGGCCAGTTCCGCTTATGGTTACCTCCATACGATTGCCAAGATGACGGCTTGGTCGATGTTCGCGTCTTAATTCATCTGGCGCGTCAAGCCGTGCATGAGGTCATCCACGTAGCAGAATAACGGCGCCGGTCTCGTCGAGCCCGACGAGGCTGCAAACGTTCTTGCCAAGATCAATTCCGAGCACAAATATGGACATCGGTCCGTTCCTCTCTCGTTCCAAACAGAGCAATCCGTCCTTTAAAGCCGATGATCAAAGAAGCATGCGGCCTCTGGAGCGGTTCATTGCTTGACTGAATCTAGGGGATCGCCGGCTCACGAGTTTTGTGATTATGGGATTGCCCGCCCATCTCTGGAGCGATCCGTTAGGCCGTCGCCGTGATAAGCGTGGGCATGGTCGGCTCTCGATACTGTCCGTACCGCTCGCGCAGATGATCACGTCCATTGAAGTGCGGCGGGCTGCTCATCTTTGCCCGGGCAAAGGAGACGAAATGAGACCTCTACTTCTCATTGATCCGAATACAAAGGCAACAACTGCTGAGATGGTTCGCATCGCGCGGAACGCCGCTCCCAGTGGCGTGACGGTCGAAGGTGCAACGGAGCAACGCGGCGCACCTCTGATTTATGACGATGACAAATTGGCGAATGGTGCCAAGTCGGTCAAAGTTCGACTGGGTTCAGTTCCGGTGAGCGCGGCGGCAGGAACATCAGGGTCAATTGTCCGGCACCTTCGGTTTCGGAGTCACATGCCATCCGGCCTGATCGAGGATGAGCACCGCATACGCACCGTCGTCGACGCTCCAGCTGATCTCGGCGAGGTGCTCCCGCATCGCCTCGGTATCGCAATAGGGCAGGACAAGGCCCGCGCCCTTTCCCTTCCGGGGCAGATGGCCTCGCTGGTCGAACCAGGTGGAGAAATTCTACAATAGCTTTGCAAGTTGCTGCGAGTCCAGCAAGGCTCGGCAGGCGTTTCCAGCGAAGGCGCTCACCTTATTGCACCGCAAGCTGCCTCCGCCGCGTGAAGAGTGCGCAAAGCCGTTGCAGTTGCTCACGCCGATGGCAGCCTGCAGGTCAGTCAGGCGGTAATTGTAGCCGAGTTCAGGATAGCTCTCGTAGATCACCTGTTTCGAGCAGTGCCGGACTGTGTTGGTAACGCTCATGCTGTGTTGGCCGACTAGCATGCATGACCTTGTCTCCTGCTGCTCGGGGGTAGGGTCACGCGTGATCCGAGTACTAGGCGACGTTTGCAATCCGACGTAGGCGCAGGCTTGAACGCAGCGCCGATCGCCCGGGAGAGTCTCAGTATAGCCCTATCCACGCCGTATTCTGGACATGAAGGTTAGCATTATATTACCAGACGAAATTTCTGGCTGTATAAGCCGAGTTTCGTTAAGACGATAAAATTCCGTTTATCGTCGATGGGTGTCCTTAGTGATACTTATAGTGAATTCATATTTTAACTGGAGAAACACATGAAGTTGATGAATTCCGAAAAGGGAATGCTGTGGAAACACTCGGAATGGTTGAACAACTCACGCGAGAATAGGGAGACAGCCGCATCGAGCCCGACCTCGTCCGTGACGACCGAGGCTCCCACTTCCACCGCTTCCGCGCCGACGGAGACAGCCGCGTCGAGTCCGACATCGACCGTGACGGCCGAGGCTCCCACTTCCACCGGTTCCGCGCCGACGGAGACAGCCGCGTCGAGCCCGACATCGACCGTCACGGCCGAGGCTCCCACTTCCGCCGCTTCCGCGCCGACGGAGACAGCCGCATCGAGCCCGACATCGACCGTCACGGCCGAGGCTCCCACTTCCACCGCTTCCGCGCCTACGGAGACAGCGGCATCGAGCCCGACATCGACCGTCACGGCCGAGGCTCCCACTTCCACCGCTTCCGCGCCGACGGCATCCACGCAGCCGGCGCAGGGTCTTACCCACACCACCACAGCGATCAACTCGGAGTATGATGGCCAGGTGATTGAAAATCTTGACATCTACGTCACCAACGGGGACGCGGTCACGATTACGCACGACAATGTCATCCTGCGCAATTGTCGCATTCATCACGTCGAGGGCGACGGGGTGACGGTGTCGGGCGCAACCGGCGTCACCATCGAGAACACCGAGGTCATCAACGCCGACCCGCCGGCGGGAATCGACGCCGAGACGAGCCCGAACATCAACAACATCAACGCAGAAAACGCCGCGAACCTGACCGTTCAAAACACCACGGTGCGGGAAGGCTCGACCGGCATCTATCTCCTGAACTCGCCCGGCGCGGATCTTTCGAACGTCGATGGCTACAACTTCCATGGCCCGATGCCGCGCGGTCAGTTCGTCCAGTTCAACAACTCGGGCAATAGTTCGCTGACCGACTTCTATGCCGTCAACGACGCCGGTAGTTCGCATCCTGAGGACATCGTCTCGGTCTATGGCAGCCCGAATACGACGATCTCTAACGGGGTGATCGACGGTAACAACTCCGTGACCGGCGTCGGCGTCATGTTCGAGAACGGATCGACCGGCGGCAGGGTGCAGAACGTTGACGCCATCCATCAGGGCAATGGCGCGTTCTCGTCCTACGCGAGCGATGTGACCTTCGATGACACGAGGTCGTTCGACGGTATCAATGAGGATCAAGGCCGCGGGCTTTCCTCGTCGAATGGACTGATCTGGAATGTCAGCTCCGGCGGGGTCAGCGTCCTGAACTCGAGCTACACCAACCCTGGCAATCCCAACAACATCATTTGGGACAAGTCAAAGGCGGTCGTAGCAGACGTGCACGAGGATGCCGCCGCCACCCCAATGGCACACGTCGATAACCAGTTCGCCTGGGACTACGCAGTCTAAACGGGCGGCGCAACCGGCTGCAGCAGTCGGTTGCGCCCCACTTCAGCACGGTGAGATGGGGCAGGGCTCGCGCTCGGACCAACTCGGCGGGTGGTTCCGTCGGGGGATTTTTGCATGAGACCTCTGCCCTGCCGCCTTCCTCCCTCGTGAACAGAGACCTGAAGATGGCCAGGGTTAGAGCGCCCGCGACCGCTTCACTGGATTCGGATAATAGATGACAAATTTCTCCTTGCACGTGCCCTCGCCGCTGGCGGTGGCCTTGCGCGAGATCCGTCCGGGCCTCTGCGCGGCCGGCGGGCTCTCGCTATTCATCAATCTTCTCATGTTCGTGTCTCCGCTCTACACGATGCAAATTTATGATCGCGTCCTAACGAGCCGTAATGCCGTCACGCTCGTCATTATTTCGGTGATCGTGGGCGTGTTGCTGATCACCTATGGGACCCTCGAACATTATCGGGCTCGTATCCTCCAGCAGGCTGGCGTGCGGTTCGACCGGCTCTTGTCTGGTCCCGCCTTCGAGGCGGCGCTTTCCTCGGCGCTGCGCGCCCGCGGATCGAATCATGCACAGACCCTGCGCGATCTCGACCTTATGCGCGACATTATTTCGGGCGGCGTCATCATGGCGCTGATGGACGCGCCCTGGGCTCCGATCTACATCGTGATCTGCTTCCTACTTCACCCGTTGATCGGCCTTGTGGCCCTCGTCGGCGCGGTGGCGATAGTGACGATCGCACTCGTAAATGAGCGAGCGACGAAGGGCTTGCTCTTGCGAGCCTCGCTCACGAACACTCGCGCGATCGACAGGCTGGGCTCCTCGCTGCGCAATGCAGAGGCAATTCGGGGGCTCGGGATGGGGCCCGCTATCCGGTCATGGTGCACCGGAATCCGCGAGGAAGCGCTAGGTTACTCCGTCAGCGCGGGCGAGCGCGGCGGCACACTTCTTGCGTTGTCCAAGTTTCTGCGCATGGCCATTCAAACGGCCATGATGGGCATCGGTGCGTACCTGGCTATTAACCAGGAAATCTCCGGGGGCGTCCTGTTTGCGGCGTCGCTTATCATGGGTCGGGCGCTTGCCCCTATTGAGATCATGGTGGCGCAATGGAAAAGTATCGTGTCCGCGCGTAGCGCCCATGCGCGCCTGGAACGCATATTCGAGGAGAACCCGCCCATTGTCGGACGCGTGCGTCTGCCTGACGTCAGGGGTACGGTTTCCGTCGAGAACCTTTTCGTCCTCGCCCCCGGTACGAACACGCCGGTCGTCATGGGCGCGACGTTCACGCTGAAGGCGGGAGAGGTCGTCGCCCTCGTTGGTTTATCGGGCTCGGGCAAATCCTCGCTCGCGCGTGCGCTTGTGGGTGCGTCGCCGCCGGCGCAAGGATGCGTGCGACTCGATGGCAACGATTTGCGCCATTACGATCCGGACCAACTCGGCACCGCGCTCGGCTACCTGCCCCAGGATATTGAGCTGTTCTCCGGTTCCGTGCGCGACAACATTGCGCGCTTCCGAACTGACGCGGTCGATGCGCAGGTGACCGAGGCGGCAACACTCGCCTCTGCGCACGAGATGATCCAGCGCCTCCCCAACGGGTATATGACCGACATCGGGGAGGATGGAGTCGGACTGTCGGGTGGGCAGCGGCAGCGGGTCGGTCTCGCGCGCGCCCTGTTTGGCGAGCCGAGCTTCGTCGTGCTCGATGAGCCTGATGCCAATTTGGACAGCGATGGGAATCGCGCACTGATCCGGGCAATCGAAGGGTTGCGGAGAGACGGAAAGACCGTTGTGATCGTGACCCACAGGCCGAACCTCCTGTCGGCGGTGGATCGAATGATCATCATGCAGGAAGGACGAATAGCGCAGATGGGCAGTCGTGACCAGTTGCTGCCGTCGCTCGTCGGCCCGAACGTAGCGCCGGCACCGCGGCGGCCCGTCTGGGATGGAGGGCGCGCCGGACCGCCAGTTTCAGATCCAGCGCACTCTCTCCTCCGCCGGACACGCGTCGATGCATAACGAGTCGAACCCAATGATGATGCCTGACACCTCGAAAAGGACAGCAATCATAGCACGGGTTCGCGGGCTCCCGATGCGGACGGCACGCTCGACCCCTGCCTCCGCTTGTATAAGCGCGGTGGGGCCGACACTTTCAGCGCTCTTGCGTGCAGGACGGGTGACTCGAGCTAGCTTCCCGCAGATTTTCGCGCCTTTAGATTTTGCCGGCTCAGACCACAAGCCGGCGCACGCAAACCTCTCCGGCGACTGGCGCAAGCCCGCGCGGATGGGCTTTGGCATCGTCGTGCTGACCTTCGGCATCCTCGGCGGGTGGGCCTCTCTGGCCAGCCTCGACAGCGCGGTGGTCGCTTCGGGTACAGTTGTGGTCGAAACCGACCGCAAGGCGGTTCAGCACCTTGCGGGCGGTATCGTGCGCGACATTCTCGTCTCGCCCAACGCACATGTGACCGAGGGTCAGGTGCTCGTGCGCCTTGATCTCACCGAGGCGCAGGCGCAGGGCGAAATCGCGAGGTCCGCTGTCTTCTCGCTGCTTGCCGAGAAGGCACGGCTGCAGGCGGAACTGGACGGAGCCGAAATGGTCACTTTCCCGCGCGAACTCACGCTAGGGAGCGCCCCCCTCGCCCAGCGCGCGATGGAAGACCAGTTGCGACTGTTCAACAAGCGCCGCTTGGCCCGTACGAACGAGGTTCCCATTTTGCAGGAGCGCATCGCCCAGTCCGAACGGAAGATCGAGGCCATGCAATCCCAAAGCGAGGCTGTCCGTTTGCAGATCGAGAGTATCACAGAAGAGCACGACATGCTGGCGCCCTTAGCCCATCAAGGCATCATTCTGGGCACGCGGCTGACCGCGCTCAAACGGCAGCAGGCCGATCTCCAAGGTCAGCTTGGTGCCTTCCTTGCCGAAATAGCGGGCGAGCGCCACACTATCGGCGAGGCGCGACTCCAGATCGAGCAAGTCGGGCGCGAGGCCATCGAAGAGGTCTCGGCACAGTTTGCCGAGACCAGTGCCAAGCTCACCGACGCCGGCGAAAAGCTGCACGTTGCAGATGACGTGCTCAACCGCACCGAAATACGCGCACCGCGATCCGGGCGCGTTGTAGGCTTTAAGGTACACACGATAGGAGCCGTGGTTCGCCCCGGCGAAACCTTGATGGAGATCGTCCCTGATGACGACACTCTGATCGTCTCGGCGAAGATGTCGCCGGTCGACATCAACAATGTTGCCGAGGGCCTTCCTGCCGAGATCCGACTGCCTTCGTTCAAGGCTCGCTCGACGCCGGTCGCGATCGGCGAGGTGCAGACCGTTGCCGCAGACGCGCTCCATGACGAAGTGACGCGTGAGCCCTACTACGAGTTGAAAGTTTCCGTGCAGGTCTCTCAGTTCCCCGAACAGGTCCGCGAGAAACTTAGGCCCGGCATGCCGGCGGAGGTGATCGTTGCGACCGGCGAGACGACCGTGCTGTCCTACTTGACGCAACCTCTGACGGACGCGTTCCGTCTCGGCATGCGCGAAAACTGAGCCTTTGCCGGGCTGCTGGCATCCTGGGGTCAACCCCTTCTCTTAGACGGGATCAGGTCTTAGACGGAATCAGGGTAGACCGCAGAGACGCGGCAATATGGCAGAGTGGATGACCGCTGGCGCAAAGATCGGGCGAAGGCGCTTCCGTTTCCACGGCCGCCTCCAACCGACTTAGGCGTTCCGGACTACACGTCATCTATGGTCGGCCAGAACGACCAAAGAAACCATTCTAACGCTTGCGGCCGAAGCGTTTCTTGCTGCCCGATCCATGTCCGGGACGTGCGCCATGCGATTTGGCAATAGCTTGCGAGTTCAAGCTCGTGCCAAGCAACAGAGCAATGGATGGAGGTGTTACAACAGCAAAACGCCCGGCATTCTTTAGAAATTCACGACGTGCCTGTTCTTCCGGGACAAGTTTATCTGTCTTTCCTTTGGAATATTTCTCGCTCTTCATCAAACGTACTCCAGCCAGCGCGACAACTAGCCACACAATTTATCATATGCGACTCGTGAAGACAACGCGCCATCAAGATACAATTCAGGAAATTAAGTATTACTACACCTTTGACCCGAGATCGCCGTCAAGGAGGATGCTAGTGGCGCGGCGTCCAAAGTCGAGCGGACTCCGTCGGCCCAAGCCATCGCCATGTAGAAGTCGCCACATACCCCACAGCGAATTGCCGACCAGGCGCAATGGAACGCCGAGGACGGGATGATACAAGGGGAAGACACGCCGCCAGTGTTGAAAGCGAACCAATGGGCGCCGCACATATTGCGCCGGTGCTCTGACGCCAAAGAAGTGACTCAATGCCAGGAGTTGAGTATCGAACGCGTTCCGCGCGCTCTGGTCGGGCAAGGATGTTCGAAGCACCGCCCAATCCAGCTTATGCTGTTCCGCCAGCCGTGCCAGATCATAAAGATGGCGAAAGTCGGTCCTTCCGCGCCAGTAGTCCGCCTCCTTGATGAGATCATGCATGATCCAGTGGAGGGCCCGCGACTGTGGGGCGGGGATTTTCGCCCTAAGGCCGTGACGGCGGGCAAGCCTCGGGGACTCGCGGTCAATCTCCCGGTACGGCCGGAGCTCCAGGAGACCGACGTCTTGCGGGCGCGCCATGCCACCAGCGACCGTCACTTCGGCATAGCCAAGCTTGGCAAGGCAAGCCCGGGCAGCCCCTTCTTTGGCCGTTTCCACAGCCAAGTCGAGATCGCTCATGATCCTGTCGGGAACCCTGCCGCTCGACGAAAGGAACAAGGGAACGGCCCCTTTGAGCAGGACCGGAACGACGCCCCACTGATTGAGGGCAGCAACGGCTTCATTCAGCTGCCTGCGCAAGCGCAAATTGCGTTCCCGGTTGCAGCGGTAAATGAACTGAAGATACTGGCCCACGTCTTCGGGGAGCCGGTCAAGCTGGCCCGTGTGCGAAAAAGTGGCGAACAAGACCGGCGTAAGCAGAGTGTGGTTGGCGAGTGCAATTACCGCCTGCCAGTCGGCCGTTACCACCGGGCGGCCGCTAAGTCCCCCGATCAGGGCCTCGAGCGCATCCCTGGTGGGCTTCATCGGCACGCCTCCTTCAGCAGTTCCAACGCGTCATCCAATTTGGCATAGGTCAGGCAGAAGCCCTGTGCCGATCGGATGACTTGGCAAAGAACGTCGAACGCGGTGCTGCTTAGCTCTTTATTCCGCGCAAAGGCGCCGTTCAGCAAGCCACCCAGGATGTCGGTCGGCTCAATCACCCGCAGGGAAGGTTTGGCATCCTGCGTCCGACAGAGCATGACCACCCAGCCCACGGGCCGGGGAACGGGAGGGACATGATCCTTAGGCAGAAGAAAACGCACGCGCCTGCGATCGGGGCGCCGGTAAACCGGAGACCTGCCGAGTTCGGGGAAATATTCTCCCAGAATGGGCCATGATCCCGATTTGACTGCAGGCGCAAAAGCAAGGCCGATACCGTGTCCGGCCGAGTCGAGAAGTGTCACATCGTCTGCCGCGAAGCCAAACCCCGCGTGGACCAGCGCCAAGGTCAGCGTCGTCTTGCCCGAGCCGGGGTTACCACAAAGGAGGAGCGTGCGGCCGTTCTTGAAAAGCGCCGCCGCATGGAGGGCGAGTTCATATTCACTGTGCCCAAGCACTTCGGCCAGCAGTTGCCCTTTGACCATAATGGGTATCTCGTCTCGACCACAGGAGTCAGTCCAGTGGCCATCCCGGAACAGGTGGATCCGCTCCCTACGCTCAACCAGATGGAATAGAACGTCGACGGCCCTGTTTCGAACTTCGAGATGCTGAAATACGGTCGCGGCCGGAAAGGCGACGGCCGCCGGATACAGTATGCGCACACACACGCCTGGAACAGCAACGACCTGGCAGATATATTGATGAGCTGCGGTTGGGCACGGCGGTGGAGCAGGCTGGATTAGCCCGAGCCGTTCCCAGTCTTGAAGGGCAGCCTCGACATAGCCATAGGCCTCTTGCCTATCAACGCCACGGGCTGCCATCTCGTCCAAGATAGCCTCGACCGGCACGCCTTCTTCAAGCGAGCGCCAGATATCAGCCGCAGTGTCATTGAGCGCAAAAACTACCCCCTGCGTTGAACTGAGCAGGATATTTTGCCCTTTGATGCATGCAAGCCGCCCTTGGGGAACTAACCTCGCCGTAGCATACTCGACAAGGGGAGGCCCCGCAGTTCGGTCAGTGGTTCGGGTTTGTTGCGGACTCACAGAAGCCGTCATCCTCGTTTGTGTGGGCGTGGAGATCGTTCGATTCGAGTGGAACTCACGACCAGAGAAACCACGATCTTCGTCAATCGATCGAGTCATAGCGTTCCTCTCCGCTCCCATAGCGGTACCTTGCCAACGCCGTTGCCGTGCGGGCACTTTTGCTTGAAGTCGCAGGTTATCCATTGAGCGGTCGCTGTGTTTCCCACTGATCTGCGCCTTTGGTAATAGAGCCGCACATCTCATGGTGTCGAGCCTCACCCAAAGTGGTATTCAACTGATAGCGTCGAAGAAGAGGTTCGCTCTTTCCGAGTGAGGTGTCGCTTTGGCAGTTAATTGATGGGGTCGTCTGCCAGCCGCCACTCCTTGCAAATCAATCACTGGCCACACAAAATCGCCTCCAGCGGCCTCGAATCGGCAAAGTTGGGCTAGAAGGCGTTTCGCCCCGTCCAGATGCGGGGGATGGTCAGAAGCAGGATCTTTACGTCGAGCCAGACCGACCAGTTGTTGACGTACCACATATCGTGTTCGACACGCTTGATCATCATGTATACATGCGGCGTCGCGCCGCGGCAGCCATTTATTTGTGCCCAGCCGGTGATCCCCGGCTTCACCTTGTGCCGAGCCGGATAGAGAGAAATGATCTGACTGTATTCGCTGTCATGCGCCAGCGCGTGCGGCCGCGGGCCTATCAAAGACATGTCGCCCTTCAGCACGTTCCACAGCTGCGGAATCTCGTCGATACTGAACCTTCTCAATATGCGCCCAACGCGGGTGACGCGGCGATCGCCCCTGCAGGCTTGAGGGACAACAGGCCCGTCCTCCAGGATCGTCATCGTTCGGAACTTATAGATCTTGAACGTGCGGCCATTGAACCCGGCCCGACGCTGACAGAAGAGCACCGGCCTCCCGGATTCGAGCGCAATCAGCCCCGCTACAAAGGCCAGAGGGGGCAGAAGAAATGGAAGGGCGGCAGTGGTCAACACAAGGTCGAAGAGCCGCTTCGTAAGCAGCTGAGGCGTCGTTAGGGGCGCGCGTTGCAGTTCTATCGCCCTCGTCCCCCCCAGGTTGACGACAGGCCGCTTCAAGAGCGCGCTAACGACGTGGTCCGGAAGGAGCCTTACGGGTACCGGAACCACGCAAAGGTGAGCGGTGATTTTCTCAATCAGGGAAATGTCAGCCCAACTGACAGCAAGGACTATCTCGTCGACAGAACGCCGACGCACATGTTCAATGAGCTTTTCCATACACTCAAGGAGCGAGCCCTCGCTGGATGCCGCCGGCAATGTAATCGTTTGGCAGACGTCGCATCCGGAAGCCTCGATTGCCTGGACTACGCCACTTGGCACGCGCACGTCCGATTGCGTTACGATCACTACTTGCGGTTTGGCAAGCATGTCCGACCTGGTCAAGGAGGCAAACAGTCGTCCGGCGCCCAAGCGCACGAAGATGATGCCGCCAAGTCCCGTCACGAAGAACAGCATAACGGCTTGGCGCGAAAACATGTCTCCCACCTTGAGTGTATGCGCCACAACCGACAGGCAAAGAAAGACCGCCGTCCAGATCAGCACGACCTCCTTGATCTGTGAGGCCAGCGACCGCGGCTCGGAACTCAGATATAGGCCGCGCGCATATGCGGAAGTCGAAAAAAGGGCGGCTACAACAACACCAAGCCCGAAGTTCCGGCCGTACTCGCCGAAATGTCCGAAACTCACAAGATCATATACCTTTCCCGAGACCATGCTGAGCAGCACGACGGACATTGCCTCGAGAAGCGGAAACGACTGCAGAAGAACATTGCCCTTGACGTTCCACCGCGGGGCGATTGACGTGACGCCCGCACGGGGGTCTTCATGAAGAAGTGCCATGACGTTCACCTGCGTTCAAAGCCGCATCCATCCACCATGTCGTGACGACCGCCCCCTCCTCCGCTGAAAATCGCCGAAATGCCTAGCGTGACTGCATCCGCCGCCTGCGGTGATTGCCCCTTTCGAAGTTCGATTGCCGTGTTTGCGGCAGCACTCGGTTCTTGGAGTTGAGAGAATGGCAGCCACACTGTGCGAAGCCAATTCGGCATAAGCTCTAACCCGAAAGGGCAGAGCCGGCGGACACACGACCTTCTCCTTGCCCGCTTCCGGCGCCTGTTAGCTCTTCGGAGTAGCTCGAAGTGAAATGCTCTCGCGCGCAGCACTGGAGCGGGGGGACGCTCCGACGGAAGCAACCGGTTCGGAACTGCCGCTCTTTCTCATTGTTTGAGCACCGTTTGAACCCGAAAGCGGTTCCCGCTTTCGGGCCCGATCGTCTAGGCGAGGCGCCATCGCATCGGCGGCGATCTGTCGCAGCAGCGACTTGCGAATATGGAGTCGCGGGAACGGCTCCATTCCGATCGTGACAAGGATGTGCTCCCAACGGTAAACCCAATCGTGCATCTCTAGGCAACGGACCGCGTTTGTCCTGCGCAACAATTCAGTGCGGCGGGGGTTTGCGTCGAGTTCGCCAATTACGTCTGCGACACTGCTCGAGTCTGGTGATACCTCGATCACCGCGTCTTGCCAGTCAAAGTGCTTATCGAATTCGGCGCATTGCGGCGCGGTCCCAAGCATGACGGCGCCGCCCGCGGCCCCTTCGAAGAAACGGGCAGGCAGCACCTGCTCGCCGGCAACCGTGACGGACTTGGAGTTTGCAAGTGCCGCTGGACTGAAAGCCATGAAGTAGCGCGTTCGCCTGATGATATTGGCGAGCAGCAACCGATGCTCATGCCAGTCCCTGACCCGGGAATCTGTGCTTGCGAGCGTGTCGTAGAGATAGAAGAAGTCGTCCCGCTCTTCGGCCAGCTTCAGAAGCTGTCCGTGTATCTTCGCGGCTCGGTTGCCGATCGAGTATACGTCGATCACGCGTTTGACCGGCGACAGGTACGGCGTTGCAATGAGGCCGTCGACAGCCGTGGCAAGAAAGGAACAGGGCGTGCGGGTGTATTGAGGCAGGCGCGGTATGCACGCGCTGTGCAACAGGAACACGTGGTCGAACTGGTCCAGGAGCTTCAGATATTGGCGGTCCTCTTCGAGCGTGCTCGACCAGAGTTCGAACAGATACGCGACAGCAACCTTGCAGCGGCCGCGCCAGTCGTGGATCCGAGACAATTCAACAAGACTTTGCGGGCTCCAAGCGACGAAGAAGAAAAGGTCATAGTCTTGGGTGAGCCGAACATATTCCATGGTTGGTGCGTTCCTCAAGCCAAGCCCTTTGCGAATCGCGCTCGTCAGTCTGTTGAAGTCACGCTGGACGTTGTGAGGATCGTGCTTTGGCAAGATTGCGTGAAAGTGTCTCGTCAGGTAGTTGTCGATGCCGGGGGCGATCAGATCGGCATCCTCGCATTCGGCAACGATGCGGCAAAACTCATACGCCAACGCAAAGTGAGCCCGGTCCTTCGCATTGAATTCAGAGGCAACCAGTGTACGTCTCTTCAAGGAATTCTCCCGGCAGTTGTCGTTCGACTTTCAACTATTCGGCCGCCGCAGGTTGGCCCGGCGCATGGTGCTTCAGTGGCGGGAGGGGTTGCCGACCCAGGATCATGTCTGCTGCCTTTTCCGCGATCATAAAGACAGCGGCCGAAGTGTTGGCCGAGGGAACGGAGGGCATGATGGAAGCATCAACGACCCGCAGGCCCTTGAGGCCGTGGACCCGCAACTGGTGGTCCACGACAGATTCAACACTGTCGGATGGGCCCATCCGGCACGATCCGCACAAATGATAGGCGGTCAGCCCGATTTCGCGGGCAAACTGGAGCCGGTCGGCGTCGTCCGTTATTTTCGGGCTGGGAAGCTCTTCCGTGCAGTTGTAGCGCCTTAGCTCGGGGGCCCGAAACAGCTGCTGCACAGTCCTCATGCCGTTGATAACGACCAGTCGGTCCTGATCATCGGCGAGATAGTTGGGCTGGATGAGCGGAGCTTGAAACGGGTCTGCCGAGACCGCCCGAACATGTCCGATGCTCTTCGGCCGCAACTGATAGTAGCCAAGCTTGATCACCGGAAACCGCCGCGCGCCGTGATCGGTATAATTGCCCAGGGCAAGGTCAAGCTGGATATCGGGGGTGGAGTGAAGATCCCGCGAGTTGGCGAACCCGTAGACGAGCGACGGGCTGACGGCGAGAAAGTTCGGGCGGCCCAGCATCCATTTCGCTGCCTCGCGCAGGAGGGCGACGCCGTTTCCGCTGACCGTTTCGATGCCCTCCACCCGGGCGATCAGGTGGACGATGTAATGGTCCTGAACATTTGCACCGACACCGGGCAATTCGTGCACGACCGGAATTCCAAGGCCGGAGAGCATACTCGCAGCACCGACGCCTGACAGCTGCAGCAGCTTTGGTGAGTTCGCCGCGCCAGCGGAGAGGATCACCTCCCGACGGGCCTTCACAAAGCTCGTGGGACGACTCGGCCCTCCTCGTGCATATCGAACGCCGATGGCACGCTTTCCCTCGAACAGGACGGCAGTGGCCTGCGCGTTCGTGCGGACGTCCAAGTTCTTCTTTCTGGCGATCGGCCGTAGGAAAGCCCGCGCTGCGCTCACGCGCCATCCGTTGTCGATATAGCGCTGATAGTAGCCCACGCCGGCCTGGCTTGCTGAATTGTAGTCGGGATTACGCGGGATACCGGCATTGAGCGCGGCCTCGATGAATGCATCACATAGCGGATGTCGCCAATCGCAGTCTGTAACTGGAAGCAGTCCGTCCGTCCCGCGGTAGAAGGGATCGCATGTCCCAAGCCTCCGCTCGGTTCTCTTGAAATAGGGCAGCACGTCGGCGTAGCCCCAGCCTCGATTGCCCTGGAGGGCCCACTCGTCGAAGTCCGCAGCCGCGCCGCGGTTGTAGTTCATGCCGTTAATTGCGGTCGAACCGCCTAGTGTCTTGCCCTGCGACATCGGAATAGAACGGTTGGCCGTCCCTGGACTAGGCTCCGTTTCGAACTTCCAGGCATATTTCGGATTCGAGGATGTCTTGTAGAGTCCCGCCGGAATGTGCAGAAGGATGCTGCTGTCGGGCGGCCCCGCCTCGAGCAGGCAGACCGTATTGGTCCCGTCAGACGCCAGACGATTGGCCAAGACGCAGCCTCCCGCCCCGGCTCCGACGATCACGTAGTCAAAGACGTCCGCTTCAACCGACATCGCCTCGCGCTCCGCTTATTACCAGCTTCGGAGAATGGCAGGGAATCCGGCAGATGGCACATTGCCCATCGGAATTAAGCCTTATGAAGGGCTTTCGCGGCGGGCGGAATGGAGAGATGGTGTGCGGAGTCCTGTGCGGGCATAAGCCTGCCGCCGATGTGCATTCTTCGGGAACCTACGCCGCTGGCGCACAGGGGAAATGGGGATGCCTGACAACAACCTAGCCGAAGAAGCCGCCTTGCCGAGAGGTTGGGTTTATCTGCATCTCGTTGGCCACCTCGACGTCTCCGCACAAGCCGAGTCGACGTTTAGCACCCGAACTGCTGATAGATTCCATGTCGCGCGGCCGGCAGTCTCTTGAATCCCCGCGCCTTAACCGGCGCCGTCTCCTTGCCGGGCTGCTGGCGCTGCCTGCCTCGGGTGTCGTCGGTCCAGCGGTGCATCCGGCCCAGGGGGGATCGGGCGGTAAATGGTTCGGGGGTGCCGTCTCCTTTCTGCGTCCAAGCGGACCCGTGCTCACGCGTGCGGATGGGCAGATCATTGAAAATCTTGACATTTATGCCCCCCATGACAACGGGATCACGGCACTCCATCAGGGCGTCATCGTCCGCAGCTGCCGCATTCGTCATGCCATGGGCAGCGGGATATACGCCCGGGGAGCCGCCGGAATACGCTTGCAGGATCTCGAGATCGATCATGTCGGCGTTCCCCCCTCGGGGACCGGACCAAGCCAGAACCGCAACAACATAGAGCTGGAAAGCTGCCTCGATGCGATCATCATCCGTGTCAAGGCGTCCCGCGGCTCCTCCAATATCTATGTTGTCGACTGTCCAGGCACCCAGATGAGCTTCCTCGAACTCCACGACGCGCGCGGGCCGTTCCCCCGTGGACAGAATGTGCAGTTCAACCGCTCTCCGGATACGAGCCTGGAAGATTTCTCGGCCGAGAACGGGCCCACCTCCTGGACCGAGGACAATATTTCCGCGTTTCACTCGGATCGCTGTACGATTCGACGTGGACTCGTCTTCTACAACAACAGCCCCACGGGCGCTGGCGTCATGCTGGAGGGAAGCTTCAATTGCCGGGTCGATGACGTCGATGCCGTTAAACAGGGCAACGGCGCCTTCTCGGCCGTTCCGCAGGGTAAGGTCGGCAGTGGCGGTTGCTCGTTCAACCGCTGCCGGAGCCGGGACACCTACAATGGGCCACGGGACGGCAGGGACGCCCCGACATCCAACGGCCTGTCGTTCCATGCCCGGATATCAGAAGGCGCTGAAAAGCACAGTGTTAGGGACTGCTGCGTCTACGCGCTCGCCAATCCCCGCAACATCATCTGGCAAAGGGCGGCCGTGCATGCCGGTTGGTCCATCGAGCGCAAGGCATTTGATCCCAGACCGCCATTGCGGCTTGCCTTCAACTGGCAGTGAGAGAGTGCGCTGGCGCGTCGAATCCGACGAGGCCCTACCGACGACGACGCCAAAAGAGAAGCAGGTCTGACAGCATTGACCGCGACGGGGACATCCCAAGCGTCCAGAGAGGCGCTGATGCAAGAATCATGCGTCCCGTCGTCGTGCTCGTATCGAGAGGTGTGTCGACGATGCGAAGACCGACATCCTTGGTGCCAAGCCTTTCGATGAGCGCCAGCACTTCGCGGGTTGTGCGCGCAACACGGTACGGCTTCGTGACCGCAATCACGTCTCCTTTCCTGGCACATGCGATCGCCCTCTCCAACTCCGGCGTCGAACCGAATATGCTGGTCTTCTCGCAGAAGAAGTTCTCGGCTCCCAAGCGGGCAAGATAAAGCTTTTGCGCCTCCAGCCTGGCAGCGGGTTCGAAGGTGTTGATACGACAGTAGCCGATGATCATCGCATTCCCCAACCGTAAGAAGCTTTCATGGAATGGGATGCAAGGAAACCGACAAGCCGCCGACGATCTGCGAGCCGCGGTTCGTCAGTCCCTTTGTCTTCCTCCCCCTTCACCGAGATTCCGATGTTGGACCGCAATCCGGAGGGGTTCGCGAGCTCCAGATATTGCTTTGCAACACCGCGAGCATCGAACTGTCTAACCCTCTCGCGGGCACCCGCCGACAAACGCGACCAAAGGTCATCATCGTCCAGCACCGCCTTTAGCGTTGCGGCCATCGCCTCGGGCTGTGGTTCGACCACTGCCCCATTCACGCCATCCGCGAGGAGATCCCGGCTGAGCCTTGAAGTCCCGACGATGGGTGTGCCGCTGGCGATCGCCTCCATCACCGTTGCTGAGGCGACAGGAACCGTATAGCGCGTGGGGAAAGCGGCGACGCGAACGCGGCTGTGTAGCTCGCGAACGCGTGCTCCCTCTGCCATGCCGAGAAGGACTACGTGCCGCCTTATCGGTTCAGGAAGAGCATCGACCGCCTCCCGCACCGGTCTTGTGATGCCACCCGTCACGTAGAGCCGTACGGAAGGGTCGTTGAGGGCGCCGAATGCCCGGATCGTCGCCTCCGGCACCTTGTAGGGCGAGGTGCCGGCATGGAGGATTGCCCGCTCGCGCTCTGCCAGCCCACGAGACGCATATGACTGGCGATCGATGCATTTGGGAATTTTCAGGATTTGGTCCCTTGGCAGGCCAAGATCTCGCACCAGTTCCTCCTGAAGCTCGGTCGTGGAGGCGACGACGTAGTGGCAGCGCCGCATGCTCGCGCGTCGAATGGCTCGCCATGCTGCCGCAAGCGCCCCTTTCCGTCTCTCGAGATCGTGAACGATCTGGACGATCGTGCCACGCAGCGGTAGCGGCACCGTCTCGCTGTGGATGACGAGGTCCGGCCGGAACCGATTGATGATACCGATCGCCCGCAGCCATGCCGCGACTGAGGCCGGTCCGGTCAAAGGCGTGCGGCTCAATCCGATTATCGGCAACTCGAGGCGAGGCGAAAGAAGTCGCTGAAATTTTGCGGGGCTTTCGAAGGTGCCGACCACGATCTGCACCTGGTGCCCCAGTTCGAGCAACGCCTGGGCAAGTGCCACAATGAAGATGCTCACACCATCAGGTGAATCCAAAGGTTCGCGCCGGGTCAAGACAATGCGCATTCGATCAAACCGTCACAATAGGTGCCTGCGGGCGGCCGCAGCCTCCCGTTGCACCGTGTTTCAGCAATGGAAGCAAAAGAGGACCTCTCCGAAGTATGCGAGGCGGCAGGATCGATCCTCGGGGCAATCGATAAACGAAAAATGGGAGTACCCCGGCCCGCACTGCGCTCGTTAACGCGTGAAGCTTGGTCTGCCCTATGGGCAGCCCTGGTCGGTTCCTGCCGGCGTATGTTCCGGCCCACCTTACGACACCGCCGCGAAGGCCCGGATCGGGCGCCTGACCAGGGGTTCATAGATGGCCATCAGCCGATTGAAGTTTGCTTCGGGCGTGTACTGCTCCTGATAGGCGGCATAGGCCCGGCCTGCCACTTCCTCCAAGGCAGATCGGTTTGAAAGCGCCCAGCGCACCTGATCGGCCAACGCGCCGGCATTGCCGACAGGAACGACAAGGCCGGTGACGTCTGGCTCCACGACCCCTTTGATCCACGGCAGATCCGAGCAGATGACCGGCAGCCGGCTTGCGAAGGCCTCGATGACTGTCATGGGAAACAATTCATACCCTTTCGACGGAAAGAGCAGGAATGCTGCAGTCTGCATCTCCTTCAGCACCGTCTCGCGCGACTGACGCCCGAGATATTCCACGCGCTCGCACGCAGATTGCTCGACAAGCGGAGCCAACGGCCCGTCGCCGATGATCCGCAGCGGATAGTCGATCTCCTTCCACGCCTCGAGCAGCGTGGCCACTCCCTTGTGGTGCTCATCCAGTCGCCCGACGAACAGCCCTCCATTGCGACGAAGGTCACCGAAGATCGGCGGCCTGGCAACAGCGTTGGGCTTGACGACGATGCGTTCGGCCGGCAGGCCGCCTTCCACAAGCTTGCGCCTGGCCCAGTCAGTGAGGGCAATGAAGCGCTCGACCTTGCGGGACCAGGTGCCGGCTCTCTTGTGAAACTCGACCATTGCGGCAAGGGCGAGCGTGCCCGCCAGGGAATTCCTGTAGACCTTCTTCGGAACAGTCCACCAGCAGGCGTGGCGGAGACTTCGCTCCCGAAGCCTCTCATCGGGATAAAGCAAGGCACTGGGACAGAGGATCCTGAAATTGTGCAAGGTCATTACTGATGGCACGCCGGCCTCGCGGCACGCATCCAGGATGGAGGGGCTCAGGAGAGGAAAGAAATTGTGGATATGGACGACATCCGGTGAAAATTCCGCCAATTTTCGGGACAGTGCCCGCCGTGAATGAGAGTTGTAGACAACCCCCAGGGCGGTAGAAATCTTCCGCGCGACCCGCACGATATCGTCATTCGTGGCTGAGAACAGCTCGACCTCGACCCCATTCTGCTTGAGGCACGCGAGCTCCTCCCGAACCACGCTGTCCTCTCCGGCCCTTATCTGGTAGAAATTATGAACCATTAAAACACGCATCGCAGTCCGCCCCGTCCGAATCTCAATTCGGCATCCCGGACGCCCGTGGCGACGACGCGACGGCTCCGGAAAAGTCGACCTTTGGCAGAACGACCTCCACAACGTCGCCGGGCGCAAGCCCGAGATCTTCGCTGCCGGGGAGCGTCTCGGCGCCCTGCTCTCGCTTTCTATGGACTGTTATCTCGGGCCGACCCGCGGCTATCAGCAAGGTGGATTGCGCTTGACCTGTAAGCGCCAGCTTCTGCGCGGTACCCTCAAGACGCGCCGAGATCTGGGCCAGATTCATATAGGCCTCCTGTAGCTCTCCCAAGGCCGCGATTTGTCGTTCACTGTCGATCTTGTTCATCTGTCTGACATATTCGCCGCGCTGGCGCTCGATGTTCGAGGCCTGGACGATCGTATCGAGCAGTTGGGTTGATGACATAAGCACCGCTCGACGGGCTTCAGATAGGCGCGTGGTCGGCGCCAGGCCCTTCTGAAACAGCGTCCTGACGCTCTCGTAATCGTCGGCGTCGGCCTGGCTTCCCTCTTCGTCCTTCTTCTTCTTTTCAGACAGGAGCCCCAGTTGCAGGTTAGTCTCCTCGACAGCACGTCGCAGAAGCTCCTTGTCCTTTTCACTGTCTGACAGACGAGCTTCGATATGCGCTGTTGCCGTTTGCTTCAATCGTTCGGCGAGCGCCTCAGGCACCGGCACGTTCTTGACATGTTCGACTTCTTCGCCGAGTTCGGTGCGAAGGCGCCAAATGCGAGCCTGTTCCGTTGCGAATTGCGCCCATAGGGCTTTGTACTCGGAACGGAAATCGGCCGCCTCCATGAGCGGATTGGCGATGCGAACCTGGGCAGCGCTGTAGCCACCCGCAACCGCCACAGCCTGTCGGACGGTCATACCCGGCCGGAAGATGTACTCTCCCGGCTTGGCCACATCACCATAAACATAGATGGGCCGGTATTCGGCAAGCGAAACGAAGACCTGGTCGGTCTGGATCAGGTGCGTTACTTCACGGCCGTCCGCGGTCCCCCGCTGATACTGCTTGCTGGCGAGACTGCCAGCGATTATTTCCTGCGCTTGTTGAATGGAAAGGCCGCTGACTTGAACCGCTCCAACCAGCGCCAAATTCACTTCGCCGTCCACTCCGATCAGCAATCGCTGCCTGAAATCCGGAATACCAGGGACCGATACTTCCAGCGTATCTCCGGGCTGTAGCGTGTAGTCGGCAAGTGCCGCTGTCGGAATCAGAGCGATGGCGCCAGCGAACGAAGCGAGGCGGGTCGAAGCCATGGTCATCGACAGCGCCGACAACAAGGATCTCAACAGCTTCATGGGTTCCCCCAACGGGTTGCTCCCGTATCTCTACGGGCGACTTAGCACGGGTTTCTCCGGCGCGGGCGAACCTGCGCAGTGGATGGCCCTATGCTACCAGAGGAGGCATAGCCGAGGCCGAGGCAAAATGGCTGGCTCGCTGGCTCTTTCGAGGCACTCCTCATGGAAGCGGCACGGCGCCGCCGCATGAGCGGGCACATCAGCGGACGGCTCTCCTGCTCCTGCCGCGCCAAAATCGGTACAACGCGATCCCCTTCTACCGAGACCGATAGCCCGCCGATGTCGGGTGGGCCGCATCCATGTTCCGTCAGACGTATGAACAAGCGCAATGCTGCGTTCGACCCGGTTCAACTGGAGGGGGTTCCACAGCCAAGGCCGGAACGCTGGCGCGAAGTGCAATCAAATAGCCGTATGAGAAACCAACTCCCACAATCTGTACAGGGCTCTCTAGGACTGGATTGACGAACATGGCGAGGAAAATCGTGATGAAGACTGTGGACGCATGATTGCGAACACCGCGTGGCAGTCGATTTGGCGGGAAGGCAACCAAAATGGCAGACACGATCAAAATGAAACCAATGATCCCCGTCCGCAATATGGCTTGAAAGAACGAATTGTGAATTCCTGTCGAGAGTATCTCAAGCATTTTGGCATGCGTAATATTCCTGGTGTCGGGAAGAAAGGTAATATCCTCGAACCCGGGAAACTCATATCGCCATCGGACCGATTCCTTCCCAAATCCGATGCCAAATCCGTATGTATCCGCAAGGGATGCGAGTGCGTCCGAAATGAACTCGAGTCGGATCCCGGAGTTCGGGTCCAGAGCAAAGGTTTGAGGTATGAAGTTCAGCCCGACGGCACAGGCCGAAGTCAGTGCGGTCGCCAGAGCTGCGGCCATCAAACGGCCGGGCACGCCAATTAGAATCACGATGATCGTGACCGCGAGCACCTTGAACTGAGCCAAGGGGCTGGCGAGGGCTATTCCCAATAAGAGCAAAATGCCGCCGTATCGGCGCCAGTCGTTCGTCAGAAAAATACCGCCTGCAATGAAAAAAATGGCAATGACCATGTTATTGATCAGCGAACCATAAAGAATCGGTATCGTGGCTTGCGGAGATGCGCCCTGATATTGCACGTCCTGCTGAAACATCACCGCCGGCGCGACAACGAGAGACAGGAACAGGAAAACGGGTGCACCAAAAAAAGCATTGCCGCTCATCAGCCTGCGGCGGAAATAAGCCTTGGATGCCCATGCGACGGCGAAGAATCCCACAATCGGGACGATTTGCCTTATGACTGCTTCTTGAAGGAAGTGAACCTGCCAGGAATCCGGCATCAGCCCGTATCTGGACAGCAGGGCAATGAAGAGGCAGAAGGCGGTGTAGACCGCCAGCAGACGGGGCGGCACCGTCTGCCGCAGCACGGCATAGGCCAGACAGAAACCGACCGGGATCACTATGAAGAAAGGGCCAAGCAGGCGCAGGGATATTGCGAGGGCGCAGGCCAGCCAAATGCCGGAGAGAAAGAGGGTGTAGTCGAGCACGTCAGGGGAATGGCTGCAAACGAGGTCGACCGGCTCTGAACCCTTCCTGCGTGACAATGTCGCTGGCGAGGTCATGGCCTGTATTCCCGGTTAGGACTGAAAGCCGCACGGTTGATCCTGGTCAAAATTACTGCCGAGAGTTTCTCTGCAGGGATGATGCGCAGGATTCCCTCGAGGTGGTCCGCGAAAGTGCGGCGTGCCTTCAGCACCAGGAGGACCTCGCTGATGACGCCCATGGCCGCTTCCAGATCAGCGGTGCGGTCGGTGCTGTGAAAATCAACCACTATACAACTGTATTCTTGCTGCAGATGCTGGAGTGCAGCGGAGATGGAGAGCGAGGCATTCAAGTCGGAGATTGACCCCGTGGGCCTGAGAACCAGAACTTCCAGCCCTTCCTGATCCGCGGGAATGGTGGCAAACGCCCTGGCGAGCTTGCGAGCTGGCTCCGCGTTCAGCATTGGCTGGTCCATTGATGGCTTTTGCCAATTGGCATCAACGAGCAGTGTCTTTTGCCCGGTCGCCGCAATGACCCTTGCGAGATGAACCGCCACCGTGGAGCTTCCGGACTTGCCGAGGGGTGAAGCAACGCCGATTACAAATCCGCCTTGGCGGCCCTGAACTCCGCGCATCCGGGTGGCAACCTTGCTCACTTGGCGGCCCTGAACTCCGCGCATCCGGGTGGCAATCTTGCTCAGCGAGCTGTGAAGCTCGGGAGCGTCCTTTGAGTAGACGGGCTGCAAAGACTGCTCGCATGGCCCCACGACATTCCACCTGCGGCGGGGAATTCTGGGGATCCCTACTATCCGATCGAGGCCGGTCGACCTGTGCACATCCTCGACCGTCATCAGGCGGTGGTTCATTGCCTGCCTGATCAATGCATGACCAACGCCGGCAATCCCACCGGCCATAGCGGAGAGCGCTACCATCAGGACCGTTGGCGGCCAACTGCGTTGGCGAGGCGGTTCGGCCGCGGTGATGACCCTTGCGCTCGGGATCAGCGACGAGGCGCTAAAATCGGAGTGGGTCCGCTGCAGAAGGGCATTGTAAAGCGAGCGATAAACCTCGGCCGCGCTCTGCTGCTCGCGGAAAAGGACTCTTGCCCTCTCCGCAGATTCAGGGTCCGATGGGAGTTTCTTCGGTGATTCGGTCACGAAAGCCTTTTCCCGAAGTTCCGCCAGCCGCTTGTGCAGATCAGATGTTTCTTCCGCGCGAGCCGCCTGCCGGCGTTCGCGCTGACTTCCGATGTAACCGCCCGCGATCGCGTTCGCGAGCATGGCCGAGAACTGAGGATCGGAAGAGGTGACCCCGATCTCGACGGCGCGGGAGGAACCCAGCTGATGGACGGAAAACGCGCGCCTCACAAGGACCATCGCCTCATGCCGAATATTTGGCTCCGTCGTCGGCAGTTCGGTGCCGAAGAGAGACGCCAATTGGCTCCGCACATAGCTGGAGATCCGCGCGCGCAAGCTGTCATCCATCACAAACTCTTCGTCTTCCGCTAAGGCAGTGTGGTCAACAACGCGTCCGACGACCTCGTCCGACTGAATGACCTGTATCTGGCTCTCTACATAGACCCGCTCATCTGCCTCAGCTTCGCCCGGTTGCGAAGCGGGCGGAGATGAAAGGAGGATTGTCGCATAGGCGGTGTAATATCCAGGCGAAAGGACCGCATATGCGCCGCCGACACCAAGGCTCACAACGATCCAGAGGAGGCAAAGGCGCCAACTGCTTCGAACAAATCTCAAGATGTCTTTCGCCGTCAGCTCGTCGCGATCCTTGGGGGGGATCGGCTGATGAGGCGAGCCCGGCGGCTGAAGGACAAAGTGATCAGTGGCGAACATACTATGCTCTCCTACGACCGGAAACGATCGGCGTCGTGCTCCAACGGCGCGGATTGGGACGCCGGCGGATATCCTCGCGCCCGGCCTGCGTCGCAAGCCGCCACCGTGCGAAGGGCGGCCGCTCCGCCAATGAGGAAGAAGCCGGCTGAAACCACCAGCACGACGACTTCCTTCGCCACCAGTGCATAAACAATGGCTTGCTCCGCCATGACGAAAGACAAAAAATATGTGGCCACCAGGAATACTAGCAGACCGGATACGTTAAGGACGGCCCATTCATTTTCATAGCCGTAACTAAACATGAATATATTTGCTGTGAATGTATTTATGTTCATCAGCAATGGTATAATGGCCATTGCGCGCACGATAGGTATCGCCCCTGAAAATTCATCTCCGAAGAGGATCAATATTATATATGGGGCAACAAAGAACATTACAATACTCATCGCCGCTCCGCCTGCTACGGTGAATAGTGATATCCTTATCAGTCGTATCCCGGCAGCCGGGTCGACATGAGCGTAGTATGAAACCCTCGGTATGAAGGTATCCATAAGCAACTTGAAAAATACCCGCGCGGCTAATAGGAATTTTTCGGCGACAGAATATTGTCCGGCTGCGACATAACCTTCGAAATGCCCGACAAGGGCGACGGGGAGGGTGAAGAGGGCAGTCTCCACGGCTAAGAAGAGGCATCCCCTCCAGCCATTGCGCAGCTGCATTCCAATCGTTGAAAGCGTCACGGACCTGAAGCCGCCGAACCCAATCGGAAGGATGAAAGGTAAGCAGATGACGCCACTGACGACGGGAACTGCGCTCTGGATGGCAACGGCGAGCGCGACCTGGTCAGGTGATGCGACCATGGCGACGAAGCAGACGAGCGCCAGAACGCGAGCAACAACCACCGCGACGGCCGCCTGCCAGGCACGTTCCAGGCCGACGAAGAGCCAGGCCGGAAAAATAATGCTGCCGGCGGCCGAGAGCATCGCGCACAGGAATGTCGGCCTACTGAGCGCCAGGACGTCGCCGGCCAGCACAAGGCCAACCAGGCATACGGCAACGAACAGCACTGCCTTGGTGGCCATGACCTGAGCAACGAGTGACGCGATCGCCGCCGGTTCGTATCGAAGGGAAGCAACCCTGCGCTGCGCGGTCCAATGAAAACCATAGGCCACGACGGAGGCAGCGAGTTGTCCGATGGCGAGCGCATACGCGTACTGCCCGAAACTCATGGGTCCGAGGACACGCCCGGCATAGGGCAAGATGATCAGCGGCTGCAGGACGTCGGTGACATGCAGGACAGCCAGACTGGCGGCCTGTTTGCTCAGAGTCATGGTAGCCTCCAGTCAGGTGCCTGTCGAGGCAATGCAAACCACACCGTCCAGATATGGGCAGCGCCGCCTCCCAGCAGCAGCGCCGAAGAACAGCCGCCCCTGAAGGAGTTGGCGCAGATCAGCAATACGGCGGTCCGAGCGTGTTCACTGGTTCCGCCTCCCTCTAACCGTCACGAAGTCTGTGCCTGGGAAGCAGCAACGCCTGCAGCAAAGCCAGTATGAACAGGCTGTTCGTCACGAGATACCTGCTCGCCAGGCGGCGGGGATCCTGGAAGAGCCGGTGCAGCCATTCCAGCCCGCTCTTCTGCATCCATTGCGGCGCCCGCTTGACGTCTCCGGCGTGGAAATCAAAAGCTGCTCCTACCCCCAGCATGACCGCATTGATCCGGCCGCGATGCGCCTGCATCCAGCTTTCCTGCTTGGGACATCCGAGTCCCACCCACACGATCCTCGCACCGGACTGATTGATCATTCTGACCACTGCCTCATCTTCCTCGGTCGACAGAGGGCGGCGCGGAGGTGAGTAAGAGCCCACGATGTTTATGCCGGCAAACTCGGTTCGAATGCACCCTCCGAGACGCTGGAGGGTGCCCGGGCTGCCGCCGTACAGGAACATTGCCGTGCCGAGTTCCGATGCCCTCCGGCAACAAATCCACATCAGGTCCGGTCCGCTGATGCGCGGCTGATCCGCGTGTCCCTGCCGCCTCAGCATCCAGGCCACCGGCGCTCCATCCGGCGCGACAAGGTCGGCGCTATCTATGGCTTCGGCATGGGCGCGATTGCGGCGGGCGGTGACGACACTGTGGACATTGCACAGGAAAACCGTTCGGCTCTCCCGCCGTAGGGCCCAGTCGAAGACACAGTTGACTGCCTGCGCCAAATCCAGGGCGTGCACGGGTATCCCAAGCACTTGCTCGCGCAACTGTCCCTGATCGATCGCGTGTCCCTGATCAATCGCGAGCTCTGTCATGCCACAGCCTCGATTGCTGCAATAGGTGAGCCATCATCACAGCGTGCGAGCACTTCGAGTTCAATTGCTATTCCGAACGGGAAGCTGGCGGGCGGCGCGCTCGCCGGAGGTAGCTAAAAGGAATATCCTTTGTTCTCTCCGTGGTGCCGAAAGAGCGGATGAAATGCGCAGCCCGTCGCGCTCGAGCAGGAGGTAAAGCCCCATCACCGCGGGTTTGCCTACGGCATTGTTGTCGGGCGACACCGTGACGATCTTGACGCCGATATGGCCGCCTGCCGGCCGCAACGGAGAGAACAAGGGATATTCCTTTTAGGTACGTCCGATGGGCGCCGCCCACCAGCTTCCCGTTCGGAATAGCAATTGAACTCGAAGTGCTCGCACGCTGTGATGATGGCTCACCTATTGCAGCAATCGAGGTGACAGAGCTCGCGATCGATCAGGGAGTGGTGGGATGTTGCAAATGTTCGCGGATGATGCCCTCTGGTTGCAGCCTAAGGAATTCACGCAGGATTATCTGGCATCGCTGTGCATCGCATTGGCGCAGATCGATACGGATGCCGTGCAGGAGGCGATACAGATGCTGCGCGCCGTACGCGATGCGGGCGGCACAGTCTTCGTCGCCGGCAACGGCGGCAGCGCAGCGACCGCCTCCCACTGGGTCAATGACCTCGGTAAGGCCACGAAGCGCTCGGGAAGGCAGCCAATCCGGGTCATGGGCCTGACAGACAACGTCTCCTGGATGACGGCGCTCGGCAATGACGAAGGCTACGAGCGTATCTTTGCCGGCCAGATGGAGAACTTCGCCAAGCCGGGTGACGTGCTCATAGTGATTTCAGCCAGCGGGAACTCGCTTAATCTCGTGCGGGCAGTCGAACTCGCTCGCGAAAGGAAGGTAGCCACGATCGGCATTGTCGGTTTTGACGGCGGCACGCTTAAAGAGCTCGTCGATCAGCCAGTATGGGTGCGGTCTGAAAAAGGCACCTACGAACTCGTCGAGGACGCCCACGCAGCGATCTGTCATGCCATCACGCGATACCTCGTCGCCGACCGACCGGAGCGCGGTCAATGAATATTGTCCTGCCGAGCTCGCCCTGCCTGCAAAAGGCAGATGTCGAGGGCCGCACCTACAGCCGGCCGCGCCAGGCGGTCATCGTGGCCGGCGGGCGTGGCACGCGCATGCGGCCGATCACACTCGACCGCCCGAAACCAATGGTGCCGGTGCTCGGCCGCCCTTTTTTGGAATACCAGATCGAACAGCTGCGGCAGGAGGGGTTCGAAAGGGTTCTTCTTCTACTCGGGTATTTGCCCCATGTGGTGATGGACCACTTCGGCGACGGCAGCAGGTTCGGCCTCAGTATCGAATATGCCGTCACCCGTCCCGACGACCTCACCAGCAGCCGGGTATCAAATGCCCGTCACCTCATAGATCCCTGCTTCCTGCTGCTGTATTGTGACAATTACTGGCCGATGCGCATGGAGCGGCTGTGGCAACGCTTCTGTGCGGCCGGCAAGCCTGGAATGATCACGGTCTACAGCAACAAGGACGGCTATTCACGCGGCAGCGTGATCCTTGATGCGGACGACAATGTTACCGTCTTCGACCGGCTCCGCACCACGCCCGGGCTGCAGGGAGTCGAGATCAGCTATGCCATACTGACCGATCTCGCCCTCGAACTCCTGCCCGACGAGGACACCCTCTTCGAGGAGGCCATCTACACGCCGCTCGCGACGCAGCATCGCCTCGCCGGCTTCGTGAGCGAGCACCGCTATTACAGCGTGGGCTCGATCGAGCGTCTACCCGCAACGGAGCGCTTTATGAGGCGCGAAAAAACCATGCTCGTAGATAGGGACGGCGTACTCAACTGTAGACCGCCACGGGCTCAATATGTGTGTTCATGGGACCAATGGGAGTGGGTTCCGGGTGCAAAGCAGGCGTTGGCCCTTCTGAACGAGGCCGGCTACCGCATAGTCGTCATCTCGAACCAGGCAGGGATAGCGCGCGGAGCGATGACCGCCGCTGATCTCGAGGCGATTCACCAGCGCATGTGCGCCGAGTCCGAAGCCGTCGGCGGCAAGATCGCGGAGATCTACCACTGCCCACACGGCTGGGACGACGGCTGCGACTGCCGCAAGCCCAAACCCGGCATGCTGTATCAGGCACAGCGCGACTTTGATCTCGACCTCACACGCACACTCTTTGTCGGCGATGACGATCGTGACCGTCAAGCGGCCGAAGCCGCGGACTGCCTATATGCGCAAGTAAGCGAGCAATGCTCGCTTCTGGACCTCACCCGTCAACTCCTTTCGAAAGCGGAGCAGGGCAGACATGAATGAACCAACACGCGTTCTCGTCACCGGACACAATGGATATCTCGGTTCTGTCATGGTGCCCGTGTTGCAGACGGCGGGCTATGAGGTGGTCGGGCTGGACATGGGATATTTTCATGCGTGCACCCTGGGAGCCGACAATACCAGTGTCCCCGAGATCACAAAGGATCTGCGCGCCATCGAACCCCCGGATCTCCAGGGCTTTGACGCAGTGATCCATCTGGCGGCACTCTCGAACGACCCGATCGGAAATCTCAACGCGGATTGGACGAGGCAGATCAATGCGCAAGGGACAGTTCGTCTGGCCACGATGGCCAAAGCGGCCGGCATCCGGCGATTCCTATTTTCCTCCTCCTGCATCATGTATGGCATGTCGAAAGCCGCCGTCGTCGACGAAACCGCCCCGCTGGCGCCGCAAACAGAGTACGCAAGATCGAAGGCTGTTGCCGAAGAAGCGCTGCGCGCGCTGGCGGACGACCGGTTCTCGCCCGTCTATTGCCGCAACGGCACCGTCTATGGTCTCTCGCCGCGAATGCGCTTCGACACCGTGCTGAACAATTTCATGGGCAGCGCCTTCACAACTGGACGTGTCGAAGTCCATAGCGATGGCACGCCATGGCGGCCCGTGGTTCATGTCCAGGATGTCGCGCGTTATTTCAAATTGATGCTGGAGGCGCCGCTACAGGACATCCACAATGAGGCGTTCAACATGGGTGTTGAAAGCCTCAATCTTCAGGTGCGCGAGATAGCAGAGATCGCCGTTGAGGCCGTCCCCGGCGCTCAGCTCACAATGACACCGAAGCCAGGCGCGGACCAAAGGACCTACAAGGCGGACTTCGGCAAGTTCTCACGGACTTTCCCGGATTTCGAGTTTCAGTCGACGGCGCGAAAGGGAGCGCAGGAGCTTTACGAGGCGTTCCGCTCGATCGCACTTAGATTTGAAGACTTTACCGACAAGCGCTTCACGCGGCTGCGCTGGCTCGATCATTTGCTCAAGGCGGGGATGCTCGATGATCAGCTGCGCTGGCGAACCGCACAGCCGCGTGTTGCCTAATTTTCATTCCGTTGATTTTCGTGAGGGCAAAATATGGAACAGCTAGACGACACCAAAGCCGTGGGGCGCCGCTCAGGACTGGACCTTCCGACCATCATCGACCGCGCTGCACAGCGTCTACCGTCTCTCGTCCTGACGCGCACTCCTTTGCGCGTCAGTTTTGCTGGCGGCGGTACCGACCTGCCCGATTTCTACAATCTCGATTGCGGCGCGGTCTTCAGCGCGGCAGTGGACAAATACATCTATGTCACCGTCAAGCGTCACAGCGAGATCTTTAATGAACCTATCCGCTTGAACTATTCACAGACAGAGCAGGTAAACACCATTGGGGAGATCAAGAACAACATCGCCCGCGAATGCCTGCGTTTCCTGGAGATCGAACCGCCGATTTACATCTCGACGGTCGGAGACATGCCGGCCTCGACGGGCATGGGGGGGTCGAGCTCGTTCACGGTGGGACTGCTCAACGCCCTGCATGCATTCCGGGGAGAACGTGTCACCCCTGGCCAACTCGCCGAAGAGGCATGTCACATCGAGATGCACATCCTCAAGGAGCCGATTGGCAAGCAGGACCAGTATGCCGCCGCGTTCGGGGGCATGAACCTGTTCCGCTTCCAGCCTGGCGGCGCGGTAACGGTCGAGCCGCAGCGGGTGCGCAATGGCGCCGTCGAACATCTCTTCAGCAACCTGATGATGTTCTGGACATCGCATCAGCGACCGGCCAGTTCCGTGCTGGCAGAGCAGAAGGCGAACACGTCAAGCAATCTCGATACGCTCAGGCGGATGCGGGACGATGCCTTCATGCTTCAGGAGATCTTTTCGGAGCCCGTCATCGACATAGAACGCTTCGGTGCCGTCCTTCACGCAGGGTGGGAGATGAAGCGGAGTTTGGCGTCCCGCGTGAGTAACGCGGCGATCAATGGCCACTACGACCTCGCCAGGGACGCAGGTGCGGAAGGCGGCAAGCTGTGCGGCGCCGGCGGCGGCGGGTTCCTTATGTTCGCGGTCAAGCCGGAACGCCGAGAAAGCGTAAGACGCGCACTTTCACACCTAGCCTATGTGCCTATCGGCTATGAAGTCCACGGCTCGCGGCTCTTGCATCCGGCGCAAGTCTAATGCCGTCCCCGATCGCACAAGCGGATCGCCGGCGCGAGCAACCATCAGGAGAGCGTCGGAGATGCGACCCGACGTTACACTCATTTGATCAATGGATCTACGATGCTTTTCACAAAGACCGATATTCCCGGCGCCACCCTGGTGGAACTGCAGAAGTTCGAAGACGAGCGGGGCTTTTTCGCACGCGGCTGGTGTTCGCGGGAATTTGCCGAGCAGGGGCTTCCGGATCATGTCGTGCAGATGAATATTTCATACAACAGGCACAAGCATACACTGCGCGGCTTCCACTACCAGCTGGCTCCCCATGGCGAGGACAAGATGCTTCGCTGTATCCGGGGCAGCCTGTACGACGTGCTGATCGACCTGCGGCCCGAGTCGCCCACCTATAAGAAGCACTTCACTGTGGAACTCTCCGCGGCGAACCAACGGATGCTGGTGATACCGAAGGGCTGCGCGAACGCCTTTCTCACCATTGAGAACCACACCGAGGCCACGTATCTCGTCTCCGAATTCTATGCACCGGCAGCCGAACGCGGTGTTCGTTGGAACGATTCTGCTTTCGCCGTGAAGTGGCCAGTGGATGAGCCGGCGGTGATCTCAGATAAGGACCGAACTTGGCCGGACTACGCCGAATGACCTTTCTCGCCGACGAACTTGCGGGAGCGCTACAGAGGAGACGCAAATGTTCATCGTCGACAGGGAGTTGGAGTTGCTCCAGGCTGAGGGGCGTCCAATTCGCGTGGGTATGGTGGGGGCCGGTTTCATGGCCCGAGGCATCGCGATGCAGATGCTGCGACATGTTCCGGGCATGAAACTCGTAGCCATTTCCAACAGACACGTGGAAAAGGCGCGAGAGACCTATGCCGCTGCAGGCGCGGACGATGTGACGGAGGCGACCAGCACCAAAGCGCTTGAGGATCTCGTGGCCCGCGGCCGCCGCGCGATCACGGCGGACCCGATGCACATTTGCGAGGCCGAAGGCATCGACATCGTCGTCGAGGCGACAGGCACGATCGAGTTCGCTGCCCACGTCACAATGCGCGCGATCCGGCACGGCAAGCATGTCGCCCTGATGAATGCCGAACTCGACGGCACGATCGGCCCAATCCTGAAAGTGTATGCCGACCGGGCAGGCGTGATCCTCACCAATGTGGAGGGGGATCAGCCGGGCGTCATCATGAACCTCTACCGTTGGGTCAGGGGCCTGGGTATACGTCCCGTGCTTTGCGGGAACATCAAGGGCCTGCACGATCCCTACCGAAATCCGACGACCCAGGAGGGATTTGCCAAGAAGTGGGGGATGAAGGCCCCGATGGTCACCTCCTTCGCGGACGGCACGAAGATCTCATTCGAGAACGCCATCGTCGCCAACGCCACAGGCATGCTGGTGGCCAAGCGCGGCATGTACGGGCCTGTGGTCGAGCCCGGGACCCCGATCCAGGAGGCGGTCGGCTGGTATCCACTCAATCAGCTCCTCGAGGGGCCGGGGGTAGTTGATTATTGTGTCGGCGCCATGCCCAACCCCGGCGTCTTCGTTCTTGGCACCACAGAAAATGCCGTCGAGAAACACTATCTGTCACTCTACAAGATGGGCCCCGGGCCGCTCTACTGTTTCTATTGGCCTTATCATCTGTGTCATTTCGAGGTGCCCTTCACGGTGGCGAGGGCCGCGATCTTCCGCGATGCTGCGATTGCGCCCCTGGGCGCGCCGACCGTTGACGTGGTGGCCGCCGCCAAGCGGGACCTTAGTGCCGGAGAGATCCTCGACGGCCTCGGATATTACATGACCTATGGCCTCTGCGAGAACGCGCCGACGGTGCACGCCGAGCGGCTTGTGCCGATCGGGCTCGCCGAGGGCTGCCGACTGCTGCGCGACGTCAAGCGCGACGAGGTGCTCGGCTATGACGACATCGAGCTTCCGATAGGGCGGCTGTGCGACGCGCTGCGCCGGGCGCAGGATCTTGTCTTCTTCGGCAGCTCTGCCGCGTCACCGCAGCGCGAGGTTCTACAACCGCTTAGTTAGCGGGATGTTCCGCAGACCGAGCCCGAGGAGGTTCGAGATGGCCGAACCGATGGCGCGAACGCTATCCGACTTCCATTACCTGAAGCATGCCGCCGCGCTTTGCCTCCTCTTTGTGGGTACGACTTTCCTGGCCCTTAACCCGGATTGGATCGACAGGCCCCTCGTAAAGGCCATCAACACCGTAGCGAGCAATCAGCCCTTCGCCAGCCGGCTCGCTTTCGGTGCCGTCTACCCAACAACCGAGGGCGCTATAGCTGTGTCCTTGCTTTGGTATTGCTGGTTCGCCCATGACAGGCCGGAATCGAGGGCAAGGCTGGTGAGCGGCGTCTGCGCAGCTGTCCTCGCGGCGCTCGTCGCGCATTTCCTGCAGGGCACTCTGCCGACGACGCCAAAGCCGATTTTTGACGCCGCACTTGGGCTTCATATCCCGGAGGTTCTGGGCGACGCTGCCGTTCTGCGCTCAGCGCCGTTCGCCGGCAGCCCCGGGTTCCCCAGTGAGCGAGCGGTTCTGTTCGCGGGTTTAGCGATCGCCATTCTTCTCGTTCGCTTCGAACTCGGACTCCTCGCCCTGGCCTGCACCTTGGTGATAGAGCTTGCGCGAGTCTACTTGGGGCTGCATTACCCGACCAATGCTCTGGGTAGCCTCGCCTTGGCCGCGACCCTGGCATGGCTAGCACAAACGCGCCCGAGCCTTGAACTCGGCGCCTTGTTTCTCCGGTGGGAGCGCGGCGCCGCATCAAGCTTCTATCTGTGCAGCTTTCTGGTCTCATACCTTGTTATTGCGTTTCAGGACTTGCGCGAACTTGCCAAAGGGCTTCTCCAATAGGAACTGGTGTGAAGCCGGCCAGGAAATGTCATCTTGGCCAAGCAACAACAATCATGCTGAAGGGTTCGCAACAGCGGCGAATTACACAATGCAACGGATCAAAAATATGCATCCGGCAGCTGGATAAGGCTCCCCATACGGCTTCCACTGGCCCTATTATCTCTGCCATTTCGAGTACCCACTACGTCGCGCGGCCGCTGTTCAAAAAGCCCGATCGCTCCGCTCGGCGAAGCCCAGGGTCAATTTCGTTCGAACCGCGAAGGCCCGCCCTCCCCTGCGTTCAGCTCCGCAACGAACAGGATCACCACTTCTTCGGCTCCGCAAGTAGCCGGCACGCAGCCCTCGGACAGGGGCATCGGCGTAGGGACTCGTGAGCCGACGCTCGCAGCGGGGCGGCTTCCTATGCAGTAGGGCGAAGACGTTGGCGAGCCCAAGGCGACGCTCCCGCAGCATCTGTTACGAACGCCGAGCGATGGGGATTACCTCCTTTTGCTGGAGTGCCGGCCACAATGACACTCTGGTCGCGGGAGGGAATTGATGTAAAATTCACAGGGCGATAGCCCCTCCGCGTTAGGCCAGACTGAACCCATCTGGCGCTCTTGTCCATTTTGGACATGGTGAGGACGGCGCAGTCAAGCGGAACAGCTACTACGAATAAGCCAAAGGCACTATTGATGTACAATCCAGATTGGCTCCGGTATTGTAAGCGCGTTGTAAGAGCGGCCTTAGGCTTCGATCATCTTCTCCGGCCCGAATGCTCTGTTCCTACACAAAAACTCGGTTCCGTATATGGAGGTTGGGTGGTTGCGGTCGAACCTCTTCTAGGTACTCCCTCCCCTATTGTTCTTTCCTTTGGCTTAGGGGATGACATCTCATTTGATCAGGAAATCAGCAAAGTATTCGGCGCAAAGGTCTTTGGGTTTGATCCGACTCCGGCCAGTCTTGACTGGATTGCCGCTCAGGAATTACCCCCCACTGTGCGGATCTACCCCTTTGGAATATCTAATTTCGACGGGGAGCAGACGTTTGCTGTGTCCGAAGATGATACACGCGGCAATTTTTCCACGAAGATGGTTACAGGCAAGAGCATTATCTGCAACGTGAGGCGTTACTCTACTATCCTGGATATGCTCGGACTGGCAACTATCGATGTGCTGAAACTCGACGTTGAGGGGGCAGAGCACGACGTCCTTCCACAGGTGCTTGGATCTGATGTCTTACCGAGACAGATTCTCGTCGAGTTTCACCACTGGTGGCACCGCACTCCGGTGGAGCAAACCTACCGAACAGTAGAAGCGATAAAGGGCCAGGGGTACACCCTGTTCCATGTTTCTCCTGCGGGCCACGAATTGTCATTTTTGCTGACGCGATAACAAGCCTTACGAGAATTTTCGACAAGCCGCCGCCGGTGGCGGGGATCGTCGGCAACAAGCGCCCCGACGCCACGCTTGCCAGGTGACCCGAGATGCAGGCTGGACGCGAACGTTTCTCAGCCGGCATGGCCCGCGCCGCACTGGTCAGACGACCCACATGTTCGGCATTGCCGACGGCAGCATGGGCGGCAAGCAGCTCGCGGAGAAGCGGTGGCGCAAGCGCTTGTGAACTGACGGCTCGCGGCGGGCGGCTACGTCCGACGAGGCTAGCCAAGCAGAAAGGGACGCACGGGAAGTAGCTGTGACGGGCATTGAGCGGTGGGATTACCTCCGTTTGGTGGCGTGCCTCCCACAATGACACTCTGGTCGAACAAAGCGCTTTCGCCTTTCATTTGAGGAGCGCGGGGGCGGACCGTAGGTCGACGGCGCCACCACAGCCCTCAACGATTGGATGGGACACGATGACAGATCGCATTGCGCTCATAACTGGTGTGACCGGTCAGGACGGTGCCTACCTTGCCAGACTGCTGCTGGAGAAAGGCTATACTGTCCACGGACTGAAACGCAGATCGTCCTCCTTCAATACCGAACGCATCGACGACATCTACGTCGATCCGCACGAACCGGACGCACGCTTCTTTCTCCACTACGCCGACCTGACCGATGCGACCAATCTCATTCGTATCATTCAGCAGACGCGCCCTACCGAAATCTACAATCTTGCGGCTCAAAGCCATGTCCAGGTAAGCTTCGAGACGCCGGAATATACCGGCAACGCCGATGCCCTTGGCACACTCAGGCTGCTTGAAGCCATACGCATCCTGAAGATGGAAGAGCGGGTGCGCTTTTATCAAGCGTCAACCTCCGAGCTGTTCGGCAAAGTCCAGGAGGTGCCCCAGACGGAGAAGACGCCGTTCTACCCGCGCTCTCCCTATGCGGCGGCCAAACTCTATGCCTATTGGATCACGATCACTTACCGTGAAGCGTACGGAATGTTCGCTTCCAATGGCATACTGTTTAATCATGAAGGCCCCACGCGCGGCGAGACGTTTGTGACCCGCAAGATCACACGTGCGGTTGCAGGTATCGAGCGAGGCTTTCAGTCCACCCTCTATCTTGGAAATCTGGACGCGAAACGCGACTGGGGGCATGCTCGCGACTATGTGGAGGGCATGTGGCGGATTCTCCTGCACGCCGAGCCTGACGACTTCGTCCTCGCCACGGGCGAAATCCATTCGGTGCGCGAGTTCGTGGAACGTGCCTTTCGGGCAGTCGGCCGCGTCATCGTCTGGGAAGGTAAGGGGGTGGACGAGATCGGCCGGGATCGCAAGACAGGAGAGATCCTCGTCCGAGTCGACCCACGCCATTTCCGTCCGACGGACGTCGATCTCCTGATGGGAAATCCGGCGAAAGCCCGCTCAAAGCTCGGCTGGTCGCCTAAGACGACGTTCAGCGACCTGGTGGCGGAAATGGTGGCCGCCGATCTGAAACGTCTGGAGCGAGAGACCTGGCACATGGACAGTAGCGTCTAGAGTGGGCCACCGGTTATGGACTACACTTATCGGCTCGACGCAAAACGCGTATTCGTGGCTGGCCACCGCGGCGCGGCGATTGGAGAAGAAAACTGCGAGGTCCCGGCCGATCCTGCTCGACAACTTGCTGATCGAAGCGAATGTCATCCGGCGTAGGCGCGGCCACAACCCCGCTTCCAGGAACGACGACTTGCCGGCTCCTGAAGCGCCCAGAACCACGAGCGCCCGCTCGGCGCCGGCATCGCGCATCAGCCGCAGCCGGTCCAGAGCGCGAAGAACCTGAGTGTCGCGGCCGAAGAAGATGGCAGCGTCTTCCTCGGTCAGAGGTTCGAATCCCGGATATGGCCGTCGGCCGGGCGGAAAGCTGAAGCTTTTGGCATCAAGACGTTGAGGCCCTGCTTGAGCCGTTCCCAGCCTTGCACATCGAGCACTAAGTCAACGGCCTGGTGGTCGGCCGCCATGTCCGCCGGAGATCTCGACGTCATCTATGATTACCGGAAACAATCGCTTGCCGAGTTGCTTGGCAAGCAGATATTCCGACAGGCACCAGCGCGAGTTCAGCCAATCTAGCGAAATTAGAAACACCACCGCCTCCCAGCGGTCGGCCGCCGCCCTCAAGGCGTTCTGCCACCGCTCACCCGGGGCCAGTCCGCGCACCGGGTCGAGATCGAGGAACACATCGTCCCAGCCGTTGGCGACCAACCAATCGCGCACCTCGACGGCCCGCGGGGCCGTCCCGGCTTGAGTGACTGACAAAATGCGAGACACTTTCGGACCCCAAGCCCAT
Source organism: Mesorhizobium sp. WSM4816 (assembly GCF_055811535.1). Lineage (NCBI taxonomy): Bacteria > Pseudomonadati > Pseudomonadota > Alphaproteobacteria > Hyphomicrobiales > Phyllobacteriaceae > Mesorhizobium > Mesorhizobium sp. WSM4816. Next base: position 109,296 of record NZ_JBVVQR010000017.1, read on the forward strand.
CCGCTTTGATCGGGATTCCTGTGGTTGTCCGCAAAGTTCCAGTAGACAATACACCACAAGCGAAACCCTTTGAAGAACATACTATTCCTCGCCACGCCCATCATCAGCCATCTCTCGGAAGTTGGCGTTGGGCTCTTACATTGACGCACATGTAAGCTGGGTGCCCCCTGAAGCCTGTGCAGAAATGGTCGAGCACTAGGCTGCAGGTTGCCTCTTTCGACCCCGACAGGCTGATCTTCATCGATGAGACCGCGGCATCCACAAAGATGGCGCGGATGCTGGACGCAGCCTGAGCGGCGAACGATGCCGGGCGGCCGTTCCTCACGGCCATTGGAAGATCACCACCTTCACGGCCGGCCTGCGGCTGGGCGGCATGACGGGGCCAATGCTGCTTGGCGCGCGGCTCCTTGGACGCAGTGTGCTTGGCTAAGAGCCTGTTTGGAAATTCTGCTCCGACGACCATCTGATGGCGTTTTCTGCGCTTCCGGTGCTAACGGACCCAAATGTCCGCTGCGCTCCGGCTCTCGAAACCACCACCGTATGACTCGCCGGAGCGACTTTCGAAACAGCTCTTAACAGCCAATTCGCTCGCCGGAAGAAATTGACACCAACAATTCGAGTTGACTGTCAAACACAACGAGCACAAGTAACTCTAACAAATTGTCATGACCTATCGAAGTTTTTCGAAACTAAATTTCGGAATTCGTCAATGATGACTTCCGTCTTCATGACGATATGATTAGATGGAGATCTTCAAAATGTGTGCTTTATTATTTTCAGACCTCAATTCGACGGTTACCGAACCATTGGCCCGCCGATCTCTAATACGAAACCCATCGCCTGCCTCAGGCCAAGCGCCAGGTTGGAATGCTCTGTCGCAGCATGCTTATGACGAGCATTGGCTGCAAGACTTGCTGTTTCGGCATCCCGCCTTGATCGTGGCCGATCGCCTTGATGGCGGTGGGGGCGATGTCGTCCCCCTGTGCCGGGAGCTGGCCATTCCCCGCGCTGGCGGGACAGTGTTCGCGGATATTCTGGGCGTGGCAAGGACCGGCCGATTATTGAGTGCAAGCTTTGGCGCAATCCGCAGGCACGCCGCGAGGTATTGGCACAAGTCGTCGAATATGCCGCCCTACTGCGCCGCTGGAGCTTTGGCGATCTGACCGCGGGGCTGAAACGCAAGTTGGCCATTGCTGGACAAAATCGGATCTTTGACCTGGCGAAGGCAAAATGGCCTGAGCTTAAAGAGGCCCCTTTCGTCGATGCCGTGACGCGGTCACTGAAGCTCGGTGACTTTCAGCTCATTATCGCCGGAGATGGCATCCGCTCGGATACGCGCGATTGCCGAGCATCTAAATTCGCAAGGCGCCGGCCTGGCGCAGCTGACATTGCTTGAGATCCAGCTTTGGCAGGCGGCCTCCGGAAACCTGGTTGTATTGCCTTCCGTGCCGCTACGCACCGAAGTTCTCCAGCAAAGGGTTTTGGTCGACGGCGGCGGCATGCCGCTCCAGCTGGAGGCTCCAGAAATTGTCAGTGCCGCTTCTGACGAAACTATGGAAAGTGTTGTCGATCCAGAGCGAGCCAACCGGCGAGGCGTCAATCGCGCATTCTGGCAGCGCTTCATAGACCAGGTTCAGTTCGACCATGCCGACCAGCTGCCGCCACGCCACGGCGGCGACAATTGGGTCAGGATTCCGCTGCCCGAGCCGCTTGGCTGGATAACTGGCTTTCGCTCAGCCGGCACCAGAGCCGAGGTCGGCCTGTTCCTGACCTTTCACGGCGAGGACGGTCAGAACCTTTTTGATGGGTTCCACAACGACATTGCAGAATTGCGCAGCGAAAGTGGCCTTGACCTGGTCACCCGATTGAAATCCGCCGCACCCTTCCATGCTGAACTCGGCATGTTCAGGCCACGGTCGGACCTTGCCGGCGACGAACAGCAACTCGACTGGCTCTGCGATGCCGCAAATCGATTTGTCTCGTTGATCCGGCCGCGGCTCAGCGTGCTGGCGGAGGCCGCCGAATGACGAGGCTTCTCAAATGGGAACGGCAGGCCCTGAAGGGTGACTTCTCGGCGATGCCCGCACCATTCGACTGGGATCAGTCGGGCCGCTTTGCCCATTTTCTGAACGGGTATGAGGTCGCCGGAGGAATGAACCCCCTTGGCGTCTTCCAGCGCCCGCACTTGAATCAGTTGTTGAGCATCGCCTGAATCGAATTCTCAGTGATCAGGCCCAACTGTCTGGTTGGATTCAGCAATGGGCCGACGGTGGCGAAATTCAGTCGGCGATGCGGCGGGCAGAAGTGATGCGGTTGTGCTGGGCATCAGACACTGCGGAAGCGAAGCGATTTATGCTTCGAAAGATCGTTCGGAGAATCACCCTCAAGCCCGGATCGTTGACGATCGAACTCGATCGCCGCTCGCTATCGGAATTGCTTCTCGACCGTACTCTGCCTCCCAACGATAGCGCCCAAGTAACTTCGATCGAATGTCCAATCGGTATGAAGCGGCGCGGTGTCGAGACGCGGATCGTGCTTACAGACGGGTCCAACATCAGCCGAGAACCAGATGGCGCCTTGATCGACCTTGTGCGTCGAGCCCGCCTCTACCTGGAGCAACTTACGGACGGAGCCAACCGCAGCCTCACCGACGTTGCCATGCTCAACGGCACCGACACGTCTGAGGTGAGCCGACTTCTTCCCTTCGCGTTCCTCGCTCCGAAAGTAACGGCCAGCATCGTTGCCGGTGATCAGCCTGTCCAACTGACGGCGCACAGACTCTCGCGGGTCTCTGACCTGCCACACGCCTGGACCAGCCAGACTGCACTCCTCGGCTTCTGACACCAATCCGGCGTGCATCTGGCTGATCAGCCAACCATCGCTTTGCCAAACACTTGGCTACGGAATTCGCCCGACAGAGACGGGCGGGCCAAAAGTCAGGTGTTTTGGACGCTCACTGCGGAGCCCCAGCCAAGTGTTGGCCACTACTCGGCGCTAACCCACGGACATGTCGTAGCTATTCTGAGACGGGCGAAAAACCCGGAAATCCGGCGGACTGAATGGTGGGCCCGGAGGGTGTATTAAAATCGTTGGTTTTGTTGAGTTTTTCGTGGGCCAAAATCAGAAATCTTCCCGTATCGTTCCGCATGGACCCGTGACGCCATACAGTCGACTTTAGCTAACCTCATTAGCGAACGGTCGGAGCTATGCTCCAGAATGGCAGCAGTGGCCCGCAGCGGACTGTCGGGTTTCGGTGCTACACCATCGTGAGGCCGACGTATCTCTGCCGACCGAACAAGCCGCTTCGCGGCCGCATCGTGCTTGTCAGGTCGAAGACCAGATCAAGGTTAACTTGGACCGACGGTCTGGGTTGGCTCGAAAAAGTCCTGACCGCCGACAGCCAGCCCTTGTGCAACTGCAGGAACGTCCCAATGTGATGGATTGAGTCTGTGACAATATGTCAGCAATGTAGACCATTTTCTTGTTGACACAGTGCACGCACGCCATCTCCGTATTTACATCAAACTCGAGCCATGCCACTAAAAAAGGCAGCCGGCATATTGCGCCGACTGCCTTCGTTTGTTTCGAGCTGCGGTATTGCCCAGACGCTGTCGCTCGCAGCTCACCGCTAGCCCGAGACCTTCAACAAGTACGGTCCTAGTGCTCCAAGGCCCCAGTGACAAGCCTGGGCTCCATGAGCCCGCTCCGGTCGAGTCCTCCCAAGACGACCGGACAGGCAAGCACAGGACCGCGTCAAATGTCGGCGAATCTTACGTTTTACCCCGTGGGCAACGGGGACATGGCACTTATTGCCCTCGACAACGGCCAGAACATCCTCATCGACGTCAACATCCGCGCGTCGGCGGATGGTGAGGACGAGGATGTCCACGATGTTGCACAGGACCTGAAGGACCGGCTGCCGCGCGATGACGAGGGACGCCCCTATGTCGACGCCCTCCTCATCTCGCATCCAGACGTCGACCATGTCAGCGGCCTTCGCAACCACTTCCATCTCGGGCCGCCGGACGAGTACCCGGAAGACGAGGACGACGACCGCATCCTGATCCGGGAAATGTGGTCATCGCCGATCGTGTTCCGCCGCGCGAGCTCCCAGCACAAGCTGGGCGACGACGCCAAGGCATGGGCGAAGGAAGCGCGGCGGCGCGTCGCTCTTTTCCGCGAAAAGGGACTTGACGGCACCGGTGACGGCGACCGGATCCTGATCATCGGCAAGGATCGTGACGGCAACACCGACGAGATCATGGAGATCGTCATCCTGCAGGATGAGTTGATCACCGCCGCCAACCGCAACGAGGACGGCCAGTTCGAGGCGCGCTTGCTGGCCCCGATCTACATCGACCCGAACCAGGAAGACGCCGAAGAACTGATCGAGCTACTGTCGAAGAACAACTCCTCGGTGATCCTGCGGTTCTCGATCATGGCCGACGGCACGGACGACGCCTGCCGCTTCCTGACCGGCGGCGATGCTAGCGTCGAGATCTGGGACCGCCTGTGGCGACGCCACAAGGACATCAATCCGGACTGGTTCAGCTACGACGTCATGGAAACCCCGCACCACTGTTCGTGGCGGACGCTGAGCCATGATCGCTGGTCGGAAATGGGCGAGGACGTGAAGGTCTCGCCGGATGCCCGCAATGCCCTGTCGCAGACCCGCAAGGGTGCTCACATCGTCGCCAGTTGCAACCCGATCAAGAAGGAAGAGCCGAATCCGCCGCACGAGCGTGCTAAGCGCGAGTACGTCTCGATCACGGCATCCGACCGGTTCCATTGTACCGAGGAATACTGGGAAAAGAACTCCCGCCCGGTCGAGTTCTCGATCACCCACGCCGGCCCTTCCTTCAGCCACCGAGTGGCCGCCAAGAAGGTTGCCGCAGCGATCGGCATTTCGGCGATCCCCACGGTGGCCCGGGGCCACGGGTCGCGGGGCCGCAGGTAGCACGGCTATGGCCAAGGCTGACATGCAGCGACACGCAGACCACTTCCTGCGTGTCGTATCAGGCTATCCCTACGTCGTCAGCGCCGGCCTCGCCGGCGTTGATGATGCCCAGGCGGCCCTGACGCTCGAGCTCGCCATCGAGCTGCCCAACGCGGCCAGATTGGCCGGGCAAAGCGATACGGGCGTGCGGGCAGTTGAACGCGTCGACGTCGTGCTGCGCGGCGACTACCCGCGCCGTTGCCCTTCATTCCGACTGCGGGCTGACTTCCCGGCGGCCATGCCCCACCTCGCCCCGGGCGACGGAAAGTCCCTTCCGGTGCCGTGCCTGGTCGACGGCTCTCCGGATGAATTCTTTGCCCAGCACGACCTCGTGGATGCAGGCATCATGGCGATCGTCGAGCAGATGTGCGTCTGGTTCAAGCGAGCCGCGATCGGCAGCCTTGCCAATGCCAAGCATGGCTGGGAACCGGTCAACCGCGACATCGTGCTGCATGAAGTCGTGGTCGACCGCGAGTATCTCCTCGCCAAGCGGATCGGCAAAGATGCCGGCAGCGTCTGGCTTCGCTCAAACTTCATACGGTGGCTCTTCCAGGTCGACCGCGGGGATTCGCTGGGTGTGTGGGTCGGAACCGAGCTTGCGCCGAAGATTGGCGACAAAACTCCGTTCCCGTTCGAGTTCGATGGCCCGGACAAGGTCGGCAAGACCGTCACCGTCGTGCTCTGGTCCAGCCACAAATCCATCAGCCAGGACATCCTCGCCGACGACGTCACCACGCTCGGGCAGTTGGAGGCGCGGGCGGACGCCTACGGCATCGGAGACCAGTTCCGCCAGTTGCTGACGGATCTGGAAAGACGCTTCGAGAACATGTGGATATCGTCACCACTGCCGGTCGCGGTGATCCTTTGCGTCCGCCGGCCGTTCCACCTCATGGGACGGGCGTCCGACATCGAGTTCCTGGCCTACTGGTTCAGGTTCCATCGCCCAAAAGCGGTTAACCCGCCCCCGGTCCTGAACAAGGGCGATCCCGTATTCCCGGCGCGGCAGGTCGACATGCCCTCCGCTGCCCTGTTTCGCCACATCACCGGCGCTCCCGAGATCCCCGACACCAGCATTGTCGGCTGCGGTAGCGTGGGGTCCAAGCTCGCGTTGCACCTAGCGCGAACGGGCGCGCGGATCCTCGCCGTAACAGACAATGCGATGTTGAAACCCCATAACATGGCGCGCCATGCGCTCGCACGCGATTCGTTGCCGTACTTCAAGGCACCGGAACTGGCGGCCGAGCTCGGCAATCTGGGCGAGCGGCCGGCATCCCACATTGGCGATGTCATTGCCTCGCTGGCCAAGCCCGCCGACCTGTGCCGCGTCGTTCCCGAGCAGACCGGGTTGGTTGTCAACACCACGGCCTCACGCCTGGTCCGCGAAGCCCTGTCCGGATGCGCGGGCGGCAGGATCAAGGCCAGGGTGGTCGAGGTCACCCTGTTCGGCCGCGGCGACGGCGCCTTCGTGTTCGCGGAGGGCGATGCCGGCAGGCCTTCCCTGTCGCAGCTCGAGGCGAGCCTTTACGCCACCGTTTCCAAGAGGGAACGGCAGTTGCTCTTTGATCCGGCGACAGGGCTCACCCAGGTGCAGATCGGTGAGGGATGCGGTTCGCTGACCATGCCCATGACCGATGCGCAGCTTTCCGCCATGACCGCCATGGCGACCGAGGAACTCACCCGCATGGTAACGTCTGGAGCAGGCGGTGGGGGGCAGGTCGCGATCGGCGTCAGGGACCGCACCGGACTGACAACCAGCTGGCGCCGGATGCAGATCCCCGCCTTCCACCGCGTGAAGGTCGAGGGCGGCGACTGGACCCTCGACATTTGCGATAATGTCGTCCGCCGGATCTGCGATGAAATCGCGGCGTACCCCGCCGTCGAAACCGGCGGCCTGCTGATCGGCACCTGCAATTCGCGTCTTCGCGCGATTACGGTCGTCGACATCCTGCCCGCGCCCGAGGACAGCACGCGCAGTGCCAGCCTATTCATGCTCGGCACCAAGGGCCTGAAGAAGATGGTCGGCCAGCGATTCCGGGACAGCGGCGGCAGCCTTTTCGATGTCGGAACGTGGCACAGCCATCTCGCTGACCAAGACGCATCCCCCCTCGACTGGAAGACCGCGAAATCCCTCGCGGAGGAACGACCGCCGCCGGCCGTGCTGCTGATCTGCACACCTAAGCGGCTCCTCGCCATCACCGGCACGAATTGAGCCTAGCCATGGACTTCCTCGACACCTATTCCCTGAAAGCCCGGCTCTTTCCCGCCATTCTGACGGTTGCGCCGGCGATCATCCTCTGCCTGCTCTGCGCAAGCTGGGTCGATCCGGGTTTGCCGGAGGCCGTCGCCACGGTGGCGGTCATGGTGCTGTTCTTTGCTGCTGCAAACCTCGCTCGCCGATTTGGAACGGCCAAGGAACGTCAGATCTTCGCCGCCACAGGCGGGCGGCCGCGGAATACCGAACTGACGCACCTAGATCCGACATTCCCGGCGAGCCAGCGGACACGTTACCGGGCATACCTTGCCGGCCAGCTTGGGTTGCCGGCCCCGGCTGCAGAGGATGAGCAAAGGGATCCGGAAACCGCGTGGGAATTCTACGGCCAAGCCTATGGGTGGTTGCGCGAGAACACCCGTGACACTGAAACATTCAAGCTGCTTTTTAATGAGCTGATCAGCTACGGCTACTACCGCAACCTCTTAGGTCTAAAACCGATTGGAATCCTTCTAAATTTCCTGTCCCTAGGCGCGGCCGCGGCAATTGTCTACTACCATCCGGGATTTGCCTCCCTAAGCACCGGCAAGCTCGTGTTGCTCGGCGGTCTGTCGGCCCTCCACCTGCTCTACTTCCTTTTCGGCGTAACCAGGAAGGCGATGCTTGAGGCATCGGCAATATATGCCCGTCAACTCGTCCTGAGCACGGAGACCCTCATTAAGCGGGCGTAAGGATTTCGGAGGAAGGAGCGCCACAACCGACTATGCTGCGACACGCGATTGCGCTGATGACCTTACCTACAGAAACTGTATCCTGAAGGCCCTGCCCACCCAGCAAGCGATGCAACAAAGGATGATGAATCCCGTTGGAAGGCCTTGCCTTTGTTCTACCATGTGCTGACGGCAGAGGGGCTGCCGGTGATCTGCATCGACGCGCGGCACGCCAAGGCTGCGCTTGACATGGCCGCGAACAAGACCGATGCGAACGATGCCGATGGCTTGGCACATCTGGCCGAGGTCGGCCGAGAGGTTCGGGTCGAAGGTTTCGACAGCATGCTGATCCGCACGCTGATTACCGCGCAGCGCAGCTTCTTAAGATGCGTTTGCAGATATCAAACCAAATCGGTGGGTTGATGAAGACGTTTGGCCTCGTCGTGCCCAAGTGCGCCGGCAGCGTGTTTGAGCGCGACGTTCGCGACCTTCTGCAGGGCGAAGAAAAGCTGGCGCGCATCGTTGTGCCAATGCTTCAGGTGTGGAGTGACATCCGATATCAAACAGCAGAGCTGAGCGAGCAGTTGGCCGCGATGGCGCGTGAGGACCAGCACTGCCGTCTGCTCATGTCAGTGCCCGGTGTAGGCACCGTCACAGCCACCGCTTTTGCCGCAGCCGTGGAAGATCCGGCGAATTTCAGGAACTCGCGCGCCGTGGGCGCATGGGTGGGCCTGACCCCGAGGCGCTACCAGTCCGGCGAGGTCGATCAAGACGGCCATATCTCGCGCCGTGGCGACAATCAGTTGCGCGGACTGCTATACGAGGCCGCCGCGGTCATCCTAAACCGGTCGACGGATACCAGCACCCTGCGAACCTGGCGTTGGAGCTGAAAGAACGGCTCGGCTTCAAGCGAGCGGCCGTGGCCCTGGCGCGCAAGCTGGCAGTGATCATGCATACGATGCTCCGGACGGGCGAGCTGTTCGATCCGCGCGGAGGAACGCCCGCCGCTGCCTGATCCTGCAGACGCTCGCCTGCGACGATTTCTTGCCATTCCACCAACAGCGTTCTTACAGGACGCATCGAGCCGTCCCTGCCGGGACGTGGCTGGGATCATTCCGCGAGGCGGGAAGCAACTGCCTCGTTAAGTAGATTGCGCAACGAACATAGGAAGATCTCACCTGCGAAATTCATGCGGCGATCTTTGCATCGACCGCGTAGACGACCCTGTACCCGGCATACGAACGAACGAGCATGGACAGAAAGGACGACTGCCTTGCACTCATGAGCCGGACGAGGAGCACACACGAGCATGCGGGGATCCGCACGGACGGCAGCAGAAGCCTTCCGCCATGTCGCCCATCGCCAGGACGACATGGCGGCGTGAGGGATGCCGGCGCGAACGGCTCCGACCGGCGCGTGCCTTACGATTTCCACGCCAGCAGCAGCGATCCGTACTTCAGCGAGTCGACGACTTTGGCCACATGCACGTTCTCAACCGCCGGGCAGCCCTTGCTACGGCCGATGCGGCCAGTGTTCTCGATCATCTGCTTCGACACGTAGTTGGCTCCATGCACCACAATGGCGCGGTGGCGTGCATTGCTATTGGTGGGTTCCAGACCATCCAGCCGCATCGAATAGCCGTGGTCGCCCTGGTACGTCTCGGCGCAGCGGTATATGCCGAGCGACGAGGCGTTGGAGCCGTCCACGTTGGAGAACACGTCGGCCATCCCGTCGTCCTCCGCGCCTTCCGAGCCCTTGCCGTGGGCGCACAGATATCCGGTGACCCGCTGGCCGGCAGCGTCGAAAACGAAGAGCCTGTTCCTGGCCGAATGCAGGTGGAAGTTGATGATGCCCCAGTAGCGCGGGCGGCTGGCCGGGAAGTGCTGGTTGCGATAGCCGATCAGCCTTTCCATTGCGGCCGTCAGCCCCGTGCCCTGCGCCAGGGTACGCAGCACCGGCTCGTCCTCGGCTCCAGCCGCCGCGGCTTCGAGAGCCGGGGCGAAGGCTGCCGCAGCGTCGCGGCCCTGCAGCGAGCCCGGCGTCGCAGGTGACATCAGCTCGACGATCGTCGCCAGCCGTTCGTTTGTCGCTTTCAGCGCTTCCGAAATCTCGTGAAGCGCCGCCAACACCTGGCGGGGATCGATGTCATCATGCTCTTTGTCAGATCTTTCCGGATTGCGTGCCATCTGCTCCTCCTGTCATGCGGATTATCGGTCCAGCCGGCTTGTACCAGCCAGCCCTATGTTCTGTTCCTTGGCGCCTTCTGAAGGATCGAAAGCGGAAGGCCGAAACTGGCGGCCATTTCGTTCGAAATCTCGCTGTCCGGTGTATTCGAAAAGATCGATTCCACCGCCCGCGGCTGGACCGCTGAAACCAGAACCACATGTTCCTCGGGATCGGCCTTTATTGCCTCCAGACCCGTGTAGGTGCCGGGAGTGTCTGTGTTCCCTTCCGCAAGCACCTGGCGAATGAAAACCTGCGCGTATGACTGTTTGGCCATCTGGTCGCGCACTCGTTGTAGCGTACGCTTCACCGAATGACGGCCCCGCGCCCAGGCAAGATACGGCCCGGCGGACCCGGCCGCACCGGTGCTGCTCCACAGCGCCCGGCTGATCCAGGTCAGCCCGTCGTGCGCCGCATTCGCCTTCAGCACGTCCCAACTCGCCCTGAACATCGGCGGGCTCGGCACGAGCACTTGTTGCCGGCAGCGCTCAGCCCGCATCCGCAGCGCCGTGAGGTCAGCCGCTTCCGGCCAAGCCGGGTCGGGATAAAGCAGCGCCTCCTGCAGCGCCGCCTTGAATTGCGATGAGTTCCGCTGAATGCCATCGTCTTCCAGTTGCTTCCCTGCGGCCGCAGCGCGATCCGGATGCAGCAGCTTCGTCAGGTTCGCCAGCACCTCGTCGGCTATTTCTTGCTCCTCTCGGCCAGGTGCCTTTTTCGCAGCGGACTCCAGCTCGTATGTGACGTCGCCCGCCTCCGATCGCTCCCTGGCGTCCAGGAAAAGGTGCAACCCGGTCAGGCCAGTGATCGGATTGTCGAATTTCTCGTGGAGCAGCTGTTGCACCAGCGCTTTGCCGGTGAAGATCGCCCTGCCCCGTTCGAGCGCGCTTCTTGCCACTTCCACGGTTTCCCAATGGTCGTAATAGACGACATTGAATCCCGGTCGCGCCATCTGAATCGAAACGTCGAATGGCGCCGCGTCTGCTTGTTTGGCGCCAGCCCCGGAGGTTGCGGCCCCGGTTGTTGTTGCATGCGCGGTGTCGGCATTGCCACCCCGCAGGAAGATGCGCGTCTGCCAGCCCGCGGCCACCAGTACGGCCTGCCGCGAAACCTGCGTGCCGTGGTTCAGCTCCAGCACGAAGGGCCCGTCCGCCGGATCGGCTTTGACGGCCACAGCCGACCACAGCTCGTCGCCGATGCTCGCATTTCGGCAATGCCTGTCCAGCCTGACGGCGCGCCTTGTTCCGCGCCACGGGAAGATTGACGCGCCACCGAACGGCTTTTCGCGATCGGCCGTCTCGGCGCGCTGATGGGCAAGCACCAGGATGCAGGGTTTGGTTTGTTTGCCCAGTGCCTTCTGCGCGAGCTTTTCGACAGCGGCGACATCGGCCAGCATCGGTCCGATCGGCGCGATCGCGGAGAACTGGCTGACGAACATATGAAGCTGCTCGGGCTTCCCTGTGAGCTCGATGAGCTGTTCCTGCACCGTGCCGGCCCTGACCACCCGGATCTTGTAGAGCCCGGCGCTGAGATTGCCGCTGAACCCTCCGACCGATCGCGCCACCCGGCTGAGTGCGGCGTTCATGACGAACACTTCGGTGTCGTTGTTGGTGTAGATGTCGAGCGGCGGCATGGTGCAGTCTTCCCTATTCGATATCGGTCGGCGTCGTGGCGCCGATCTCGAAGAAACGCTTCAGCCCACCGCCCTCGAGCTTGTAGAGTCCAACGCCGAGCGCGAAACCGACCCATCCGTTCTGCACCTCGGCCTGTTTCGAAAGCGGCCCGGGCGGGCTGGTCAGTTGTACATCCGTGCCGTCCGCCAGCTGCACCCGGATCCGGTAGGTAGGGTGAGACTGTTCGACCGCGAAAACCATGTCGTCTTCGTGGGGCACCATGGCGAACTGTGCCTCGCCGCCCGCACCGTTGAGCGAGCCGTTGCGCAGGAAATTGGCGAGCGACGCGGAACGCACCTGGCCGTCGGCGTCGGCGGCCGCGCCCTCGAGGCCCTTGAGCAGGCGGTCGGTGAAAAGGCCGCGCATCTTGCCGCCCGGTCCGATCGGCCCCTCATAGGAGTCGCGCCCGAAGCCCGAGGCGAACGCCATGAATACCCTGGCGGGCTGCCCCGCGCGGTTGGCGACGTTGGCCAGGCCCGTCGGCTTGGTGGGCGTGTAGTCCAGCGCCTGCGTGCCGCAGCAATCCATCCACAACACCAACTCGTCGAAGCGGGTCTGGGTGGTAAACCAGTCGATCCAGGCCGGAACCTCCAGGTTGGGCACCAGAGGGAGCTGAGCTTCCGCCGTGATCAGGCAGCGCGAGCGTGGATTCGGCGCCAGGCCGTGCCCAGCCACATAGACGTAGAGCCGATCACCCGCGCCCGGCGCATTCGACTTCGCGAAGGGGTCGAAGGCTGCATTCAGATCCGCCCCGATCGGCCGGATGGGCAGGATCTGGTCGACCGTCCAGGTCTTTCCGTTGAACTCATCGGATGTGATCAGTGTCACCTTTGCGCCGGCATTCTCGGCCAGCCATTTCGCCACGTCCTCGGCGTCCTCCTTGGCGCCGACCAGGTTGTTGGGCGAGTTTCCATCCGCCCCGAATTTCGGGTAATCGCTGATACCCACCACGATCGCACTGGCGGCCATGGCTGCTATCCGCCGAACACCGGGCGCTTGCCGTAGGCCTTCACGATCAAGGCCTTGTCCGTCGCGCTGAGCTTCGTGTTTTCGCCGACCGTGAAGCCGTCCTTCGTCCATTCGGGCGGGATCGGATACATCATGATCGATGCGGAATCGACGTCGGTGTTGAACACCTCGCTCCTGTCGTAGCGATGGAACATGTTGGCGTCGATCTTCTCGTCGGGCCAGCCCTGCGAGGCCCGCATGTCGGCCCGCACCCGTTCCTTGTTCCATTGGATGGCCTTGGCCGGATTCATGTGCTCGTGCACTAGGCCGAGCGCATGGCCGAATTCGTGCAGGACGACGGCCCGCGCGGCGGGTTCGGGCAGCGCCATCGTCATCCAGCCGAGATTCATCGTGCGCTGCGTGCGGTCGACCGCCTGGGCGAAGCGGCCGAGCCTGGAAAAGCTGCCGATGCCAGGCGTGAATGTGATGCGGATGTCGGCTGCGGCAGGATCGAGGTTGTTGTCGATCCAGAAGTCGAAGCTGAAGTTCGCGCCGGTCTCGTCGGGCCAGGCCTTGGCGATCATCGCCACCCGGCGCTTCAGGTCGGCGGCGCCTTCCATGAAGGAGACGCGCAGCTTGACGCCGCGCCCCCAGAAGGCGGCATTCAGCAATGCGGCACGCGCATTGAGGCCGTTGGCGCCGGGCGGCTGGAAGCTTGCATCCTCCATGCTCGAGCAGAACCGATGGTCGTGAGTGTTTGTTCTGGACATCGTGTCAGCCCTCAAATGTCGCGGCAACGGTAAATGATCCTGTCCTTCAGCTCCGCCGCGAAGAGGTCGCTGATTGGCGCTGCAGTCCCTCCACCCTCCGCGATCTCGGGATCAGTGCTGCCCCAGTAGCCGGAAGGTGCCCAGCCGCCGGCATTCATCGCACCGGCGGTCACGATGGCGAGCTGCCCGTCCATCCGCGGCGGCGAGCCGGCATCTGACCTGACGCCGGCGATGACCAGCTTGCCCTGCGCGGCCGCATCCCGCGCCGCCGATCCGTCGGCGAGCGCGGTCCAGGACGCGCCGCCCGTGATGGCGTTGATGATCTGGTCCGACGTGCCTGACAGGCTGATGCCCAGACGGTGCGCCACTTCGATAACGTAGAGATGGCTTGCTTCTTTGAACGGCCCGTTGGGACCGGATCGCGACCAGGTCTCGGCGCAGACCCGCTGCACCCGCGTCGCATCCGGGTTGGGTGCCGAAAGCGTGCTCGGCGCCGCCGCACTCGGGGCCGTCACCGAGGCCTCGCCCGGATTGGTGCCGTGGAAGTTTATGTTGACGTTCGGCGCCTCGGGCTGCGGCAGGCGCGACGGCTCGGGGTACATCGGCGCCAGCGTCGGGCGCGCATCCGTGCCGTATCCATAACCTTCCTGCGGGTTCCTGCGCCGGCCGTCGAGGAACCAGTCGGAATCGAAATTGGGCGAGATCTTCACGAAGCCGACTAGCAGGATGAAATAGGCGAAGAAGCCAATGCCGATGCCGACGCCATAGGCGCCGAACAGGCTTGTGTCGCTGGGAAATAGCGCCAGGACTGCCGCGCCGCCGATGACGCCGATCAGCGTCGTCAGATCGCCGAAGCTGATGTCGCCGCGCCGGTAGCGGTTGACGAAGTAGACGTTCCAGCCCAGCATCAAGCCGAATGCCAGGGCCCCTGCGATTTTCCAGTCCATGCCCTTACCCTCGCTACGCGTTCAGTTCCGTTTCACGGCAGCCGGTGCCAGGTCTTGAGCACCGTCAGCCGCGTCAACCCGCCCATCGCCATGCCGGCGGCCAGCCACGGCAGCACGCCAGGGCCGGCAAGCCAGGCCGCCTCCGCCGTCATGCCGGCCATGAGCGCCAGCGCCCAGGCTGCGGAGAAAAGTCGTGTACGTGTTTCGACGGGCCGGGTGCGAACGATCCGGTCTGCCACGATGAGAGCCACGACGGCGCCGATCGATGCAGCCCCCAAGCCGGGCATGATAGCCGCCATGATATTTGAGCCATGCATCGGCTCATCCCTTCACCAAACATTGCCATGAAGTTGAAGCGTCGGCCCCCGGACTCAATTCTGACGATGCCGTCGCGCGCCGTTCCTTCTTAGAGCGGCGATCGGTAAGGCCGGGGCCTCAACAGTGCCAGCTGCATGTAGCGGAACTGCATTCGTATTCGTCGCCGCTGAAGCACGCGGAGGGGCAGCGATAGCCCGCTCGGCCTGCACAAGGCCCCTGCCAAAATGGTCCGGCGCTCCAAGCGGCATTGCCGTGACCTCAAGATGACGCTGTACAGCCAGGGGGGAAAGGTCCGGATGTCGACTGAGCAGAATGGCGGCCACGCCGGCGATGTGAGGTGCAGCCATGCTCGTACCGCTCATCTCACGATAGGCGTTCGCCAGATATGTAGACTGGATGGCAACTCCCGGTGCAGACAGATCCAACTGCGGGCCGCGATTGCTGAATGAAGCCCTGCGGTTAGATCGATCCGTAGCGGCAACCGCAATGCAGGCATCGTTGAAAGCTGCCGGGTAAGAGACAGGTCCGCCGTAGTCGTTCCCTGCTGCGGCGCAAATGAGCACGCCGCGTGAGCGGGCGTAGAGGACGGCGCGACGCATCGCCTCCGCGGCCTGGCTGCTGCCCAGGCTGAGATTGATGATACGCGCGCCGTTATTCGCCGCCCACGTTATCCCATGCGCCACGGAATCACCGCGGGAATAACCGTCGCGTGCGAGGACCTTGACCGCCATCAGCCGCGCTGCTGGAGAAACGCCGGCGATACCAACGGCGTTGCCCTGCAACGCGGCGATCGTCCCCGCGACGTGGGTCCCGTGCCCGTGATCATCATTGTAGGACGTGCTTCCAGGGACAAGTGTGGCACCACGCAAGGGCGGAGCGAGGTCGACATGGGGAGCGATGCCTGTATCGGCCACAGCTACTATGACACCCTGCCCGGCAAAACCCCTGCGCCATGCCGCGCGCGCACCGATTTGGTCGAGCCCCCATGGGGTTGTCTCACCCAAAGACCTCACCCGCCAGGTGTCGACTTCGAGTGTGCCGAGTTCGCGCATATCCGGGACGGTCACAGTCTCGCGGCTGTCATCCAGCGACGAGATCGCCCGGTAAATAACAATCGGCTCTACACCTTCCACGGCCTCGTCAGCCTTGACGGCCTCTCTGATGCTCGCCGCACCTTCGGACGGGTCCAGATCGGGTTCAGGATAAACCGAGAGCGTCCCTGTATAGGGGTTGTAGATGGGCACGCCTTCTGGCGGGCCCACATTGGGATCAAGGTCGTCGATGGAGAGATAGTGAAGGCCGCTTTCTTCACTTGCGAGCGACATAGAAGGCGACCGGACGCCGACACGTGCACAAATTCGCCGGACGACGTCATCTGAGTGGCGGCCGTAGTCCGGCTCATGGGATTCGATGCGGCTCAGTGCCTCGCGTCTTGTCGCGCGATCCGGACTTTTCAGCGCCTCGACAGTTTCCCTGCCAACCTGTTGCTCCAAAGGAAAGCCCAGCAGGATGTTGATCTGGTCCTGTGCGCGTGAAAGTCCTGGTCTTGCCATATCCGGTACCTCCTGGGGCAATTTCAGTTTCGTCTCATTTCAGTCATCGCTCGCCCCATAACCGGCGGCGATTTCAATCCTCACGTCCTTGCCATCCGGAAGCCTGCGGACCGTTTCGTAAACTGTGCGAAGATCGGTTCCTGCCGGTACTGGTACAGTCAGCGTCCAGGTGGAATCATCAAGGATTGCCGTATCGTCACGTGGCGCTGTCTGAAGTTCGGACAAGATTACAAGATTGCCGGTCGGCTGCGGCACCGAAACACCTTCTGTCCGCGCCGCATCAAGGGTCAGGCTGTCCACAAGATGTTGTGACATCGCGCGGTATCGGTTTGGGGTGAGACCCCTGGGCAAGGACAGGCTGATCTGGCGTAGATTCTTCTGCATGATGCGTTAGACCCCTGCCCGTGTCGTCCCTGCTACGCCG
Source organism: Mesorhizobium sp. WSM4816 (assembly GCF_055811535.1). Lineage (NCBI taxonomy): Bacteria > Pseudomonadati > Pseudomonadota > Alphaproteobacteria > Hyphomicrobiales > Phyllobacteriaceae > Mesorhizobium > Mesorhizobium sp. WSM4816. The sequence goes on from NZ_JBVVQR010000017.1 coordinate 126,064, forward strand.
CTGACGCGGTTTGACGACGGCTGAAAAGCTGGCCTGCCGCGTCTGATTGCTGCTACGGATTCGAACGTGGACCAGGCCGCGTGAACTCATCGTGACTTGGGAGCGGTCGGTCGGGTTCACGGTGAGTTCACGCGACCGGGTTATCCTTGCCTGACGCCGAACCGTTGGCGCAGGTTATGCGTTGGCGCAGGTTATCGGCCAATCGCGTCCATAATCACGGAGCGAAACGCGTATCGTTCAGACAAAAATATAACTTATCTGAAACGAATCATTCAGTTCACTGATCGGACGGGGCGAGATTTTTCGGGGTGGGCCAAGGTGGGTG
>NZ_JBVVQR010000018.1:0-115436 GCF_055811535.1 Mesorhizobium sp. WSM4816
GCACTGTCACCTCAACCGAATGCACAAACTACTTCATCGAGGCCGGTTATGCGCCAACCTAAATTCATCCCGCTCTAAAGCCGCCCGGCTCAATCGTTCTGCGAGCGCAGGCCGAAGGTTGCGGGTTTCAGGCCATAACGCATGTCGAAATCGTCGTCCGGCTGGGCGCGTGCGACAGTCGGGGAGGGCGGCTTGCGATAGTCGGGATCGCCGGCCTGCCGGCTCGAATCGACGACTTCGGCGAAGGCCATCGCCTGCTGCGGTTTTGGCACGTTGCGAAGCCTTTCGACGATCGCCACCAGATCGACATCATTGCCAAGCTTGGACGGCAAGGCTTCCTCGCGCTTGCCCGTGCCCGGGATCAGGCCCTCGGACAGTTTTTCGAATTTCATTCGCATGGTCGTCGCCACGCCTTCACCAAAGGCGATGGCTTCGCGCTGGCCCATCGAAGACAGGAATGCCAGTGTCGAGGCCGAGGAATCGGCGATCGCCGAGCGGATGATCGCCTGGTCCTGCTCGTTGGCGAGCCGCATCGCAAAAAAGGTCGAGCACTGCGACAGGATAGTGGGATCGAGTTCGCCCGGGCGCTGGGTGACGATGCCGAGATAACAACCATATTTGCGGCCTTCCTTGGCGATGCGCGACAGCGCGTGCCGGGTCGGCGCGAAACCAAGGCGCGGATCGGCCGGCATGTAGCGGTGCGCTTCCTCGCACAGCAAAAGCAGCCGCAGCCGGCCTTCGCTCCACAGCGCCAGGTCGAAGGCCAGACGCGCCAGCACCGAGCAGACGGAATTGACCACTTCCGAAGGCATGCCTGCCATCTCGAAGCAGGTCACCGGGCGGCCGTGATGCGGTACGCGGAAGATGTTGCCGATCGTCTCGTGGATGGTATCCTCGATCAGCCGCGAGTTGAACATGAAGCGGTAGCGCGGATCGGAGGCTGCCGATTCGATGCGCGTCTTCAGCGATTTGAGGGTGGGGCGGTCGTTCTTGCTTTCCAGCAGTCCCATGCGCTCGTCGATCTGCTTGATGAGATCGACAATGCGATAGGGCACCGGCGTGTCCGCGGTCAGCGCATCGCTGCCGCGCCTGAGATACGTGCCCGAATTCGGGTTGCGATAAAGGTTTTTGGCCGCGGGAATAAGATCGCGCAAGGCGTCCACCTCTTCCGGCACGATCTCTCGACCGCGAAACAGCACTTCGGCAAACTCCTCGAGCTTGAACATCCAGAAGGGCAGGTCCAGCGTCGCCGAATCGACCCTGACGCAGTGCTCTGGCAAGGACGCGGCGAACTCGTTGTGCGGATCGAGGATGAGAACGCGCAGGTCGGGTCGAGCGGCGATCGACTTGCGCAAAAGCAGCGAGACGGCGGTGGATTTGCCGACGCCGGTGGTACCGACAATGGCGAAATGGCGCGCCAGAGTGTCGTCGATAGCGATGTTGGCGTCGATCGCCTCATCCTGTGACAGCGTGCCGATGGTGATCGAGTGACGCCCGGCGAGGTCATAGACCGCCTGCAGGTCGCGGCTGCGGATGCGGTGGGCGATGGCGCCGATATGCGGATAGGTGGTGATGCCGCGGTCGAAAACCGGTTTGGCGCCGGGCTCGGCGCCGTCGCGCACCTCGCCGATGAGCTCGATACTGACCTCGATCGGGTTCTGGCCCTCATCGTGCCAGGCGCGATCCGACTTGGCGACCGCGTAGACCAGCCCGACGGTCCGCGTGTTGCCAAGGTTGATGGAGATCATCTTGCCGACGCTCCAATGGCCGGTGACCGTGCCTACGATATCGGCGGCATGGGCGCTGATGGTGGCGCGCGCGCCGTCGCACTGGACGACATTGCCCAGAACGCGCTTGTCGCTCTGCTCCGCCTTGCGGCGCTCCTGCAAAGTCGGCTCTCCAACGGAGGCGTCGCGGTCGACGAACATGGACAGGCTGTTCCCCATTTCCCATTTCCATTTTCCCCAAGGCGATCGACCTTACGCCGACGCGGTTAAGGGGGGGTGAGGTCGGATGGTGTAGGGACGATTAAGCCGGTCGCGAAAATTGAACCGACCGGCGGCGAGTCCCGGCGACAGCCTTGAACTTCTATCCCGCGTGATGGACCTGCTGCAGGCCGTAGACCGGCGTCGCGATGCCCTCGTGCCGTGCTTTCAACTGCAGCGACAGGAACTGCGAGTAGTGGCGTGACTGGTGCAGATTGCCGCCGTGGAACCACAGCGCTTCCTGTCGCGTCGGCTTCCACATGTTGCGCTGCTCGCCCTCCCAGGGACCGGGATCCTTGGTGGTGTTCGAGCCGAGCCCCCAGCATTTCCCGACTTTGTCGGCGACCTCTTTCGAGATCAGCTCCGCCGCCCAGCCGTTCATCGAACCGTAGCCGGTGGCATAGACGACGACATCGGCCGGCAGCTCGGTGCCGTCGCTGAGCAGGACCGAATGTTGCTTGATCTCGGTCACGTCGACGCCGCTCTTCAGCTTGATGGCGCCGTCGATGATCAGCTGGGAGGCGCCGATATCAATATAGTAGCCGGAACCGCGCCTGAGATATTTCATGAACAGGCCCGAACCGTCGTCGCCCCAGTCGAGCATGAAGCCAGCTCTTTCCAGGCCCTCGTAGAAGGCGGCATCACGCTCCTTCATCTTCTCGTAGAGCGGGATCTGGAATTCGTGCAGGATCTTGTAGGGCAGCGAGGCGAAGATGAGATCGGCCTTGGCCGTGGTCATGCCGTTTTGCACGGCCTGCTCCGAATAAAGGGCTCCGAGCCCGATATCCATCAGCGTGTCGGATCTGACGATGTGCGTGGTCGATCGCTGCACCATGGTGACGTCGACGCCGGCTTCCCAGAGTGCGGCGCAGATATCATGCGCGGAATTGTTCGACCCGATGACGACGACTTTCTTGCCAAAGCAGCTGTCTGGACCGGGATGTTTCGAGGAATGGTGCTGATCGCCCTTGAAATTCTCCATGCCTTTGAACTGCGGGATGTTGGGCCGGCCCGACATGCCGGTGGCCAGCACAAGCTGCTTCGGCTTCAGCGTGATGTCCTTGCCGTCGCGATGGACGACGACCGTCCATTCCTTCTTCTGATCGTCATAGGTGGCGCTCTTGGCCGGCGTGGAGGACCAATAGTTCAGTTCCATGACCTTGGTGTACATTTCCAGCCAGTCGCCGATCTTGTCCTTGGGCGAGAAGACCGGCCAGTTCCGAGGAAAGTCGATATAGGGCAGATGGTCGTACCAGACCGGATCGTGCAGGCAGAGCGACTTGTAACGCTTGCGCCATGAATCGCCGGCACGCTCGTTCTTCTCGACGATGATGGTAGGCACGCCGAGCTGCCTCAACCGGGCACCGAGCGCGATGCCGCCCTGGCCGCCGCCGATGATCAGCGTGTTGGGTTGATTGACAAAACCGAGTTCAGTCGCCTCCTTTTCGCGCTCCTCCTTCCAGGTCGGCCGGTTTTTGCCGTGACCGTGCTTGGCACCCATCGGCCGGGCGAAGCCGGCGGGTTCCTCATGGCCCTTCAGCTCGACCATGGTGGTGAGCAGTGTCCAGATCTTGCCGTTCTTCAGCCGGATATGGCCGAAGCCGCGCGCAACCTCCGTTTCGAAACTGATCCAGCCTTCGAGCAGCCCGTCGCTCTCCGTGGCGTCTTCGCCTTTCGCAAGCGCCCAGTTCGATGGCTTTATCGTCGCCAACTGGCTCATCAGCATATCGCGCACCTGGTCGCGACCTTCCATGGTCTTGATGTTCCAGGTGAAGGTCACCAGGTCGCGCCAGTAGCAGTCTTCCTGAAAGCACCCGACCGCTCCGTCGATGTCGCCGACGGCGAGCGCTGCGCTGAATTGGTCGAGCAGGTCGGATAGTTTCTTGGCTGGGGCCTTGTCGAGCATCGAATTTCCTCCCGTGAAGTGCTGGTCGTCATCGCGGCGTGCCGGACCCTCCCAGGCCGGTCGACCGGAGTATCGCGGCAAACTGCGTGCCGCGTCACGTCGTCAAATAGTTTGGCGCGGTTTCAATGGCTTATAGCGAAGATTGCGGGCACTGGCCCTGCTGGCGGTCGTACCGGAACGGTGGTTCGAGGCGATGGGCGCAACCGGGCCCGCCGGATACGGTCAACTCGAACCGCCCGGCATTGTGCATATTCGCCGTTGACAGCGGCGCAAAACCAATTCTATTGTCCGCCACCATGAAAACGGCACTCATTCTCGTAGTAGGAAAGCGTATGGGCAAGGCGGTGTAACCGCCGGGCGAACCCCCCCCATGCGCAGACACAGGCTCCCTCGGGGGCCTTTTTTATTGCCTGAAACACGACTAAACGACCAGCAATCGCCCGATGGCGGACAATACGGGACCAGACCGATGAGCAGTGGACAGAACGAGCGGCGCGAAATGACCGGTGCCGAAATGGTGGTGCAGGCGCTGAAGGACAATGGCGTCAAGCATGTTTTCGGCTATCCGGGCGGCGCGGTTCTCCCGATCTATGATGAAATCTTCCAGCAGGACGAGGTCGAGCACATCCTCGTCCGTCACGAGCAGGGCGCCGGTCATGCGGCGGAAGGCTATGCGCGCTCGACCGGCAAGGCCGGCGTCATGCTGGTGACATCGGGGCCGGGCGCCACCAACGCGGTCACGCCGCTGCAGGATGCGCTGATGGATTCGATCCCGCTGGTCTGCCTGACCGGGCAAGTGCCGACCTCGCTGATCGGCTCGGATGCGTTCCAGGAGTGCGATACGATCGGCATCACGCGGCCCTGCACCAAGCACAATTGGCTGGTGAAGGACGTCAACGATCTCGCGGCGATCATCCATGAGGCCTTTCACGTAGCGACGACAGGACGCCCCGGTCCGGTCGTCGTCGATATCCCGAAGGACGTGCAGTTCGCCAAGGGCATCTATGTGCCGCCGCAGACGGCGCCGCGCACCAGCTATCAGCCCAAGGTCCAGGGCGACCTGGACAAGATCAAGGCGGCGGTCGAGCTGATGGCCAACGCGAAAAGGCCGATCCTCTATACCGGCGGCGGTGTCATCAATTCCGGCCCGGAAGCCAGCCATTTGCTGCGCGAACTGGTCGACCTGACCGGGTTCCCGATCACCTCGACGCTGATGGGCCTTGGCGCCTATCCGGCTTCGGGCAAGAACTGGATGGGCATGCTCGGCATGCACGGCACCTATGAAGCCAACATGGCGATGCATGATTGCGACGTCATGGTCTGCATCGGCGCGCGCTTCGACGACCGCATCACCGGCCGGCTCACCGCGTTCTCGCCGAATTCGAAAAAGATTCATATCGACATCGATCCGTCGTCGATCAACAAGAACGTCCACACCGATGTGCCTGTTATCGGCGATGTCGGCCGGGTTCTGGAGGATCTGGTGCGGCTGTGGCGGGCGACCGCCAGGGCCGACAAGAAGGCGCTGCACCCGTGGTGGGAGCAGATCGCGAAATGGCGGGCGCGGGATTCGCTTGCCTACAAGATGAACCACGACGTCATCATGCCGCAATATGCCGTCCAACGGCTCTATGCGCTGACCAAGGACATGGACACCTACATCACCACCGAGGTCGGCCAGCACCAGATGTGGGCGGCGCAGCACTATCATTTCGAGAAGCCGAACCGCTGGATGACCTCCGGCGGGCTCGGCACGATGGGCTACGGCCTGCCGGCGGCGCTCGGCGTGCAGATTGCGCACCCGGATGCGCTGGTCATCGACATTGCCGGCGACGCCTCGGTGCAGATGACGATGCAGGAGATGAGTGCCGCGGTGCAGCACGAGGCGCCGATCAAGATATTCATCCTCAACAATCAGTACATGGGCATGGTGCGGCAGTGGCAGCAGCTTCTGCACGGCAACCGGCTGTCGCATTCCTACACCGAGGCGATGCCGGATTTCGTCAAGCTCGCCGAAGCCTATGGCGGCCATGGCATCCGCTGCGAGAAGCCGGACGAGCTGGACGACGCCATCAAGGAGATGATCTCGGTGAAGAAGCCGGTGATCTTCGACTGCCGGGTCGCCACGCTTGCCAACTGCTTCCCGATGATCCCGTCGGGCAAGGCGCATAACGAGATGCTGCTGCCGGACGAGGCGACCGACGAGGCGGTGGCCAACGCCATCGACGCCAAGGGCAGGGAACTGGTGTAACCCCTAACGCCCGAGCCGAGGCAGGGCTGTCGGAAGAAGCCGTGCGGAAACAGAAAAACAGCTCAAAGTTTGAAAACGAGATTCATGTCATGAACGCACAGCACCTTCAACCCACGGGTTCCGCCTACTTCATCGCCAAGGAGACGGAAAGACCGGAAATCCACACGCTTTCCGTGCTGGTCGACAATGAGCCGGGCGTGCTTGCCCGGGTCATCGGCCTGTTTTCCGGCCGCGGCTACAATATCGAGAGCCTGACCGTGTCCGAAACCGAGCACGAGAAGCATCTGTCGCGCATCACCATCGTGACGCGCGGCACGCCGCATGTGCTGGAGCAGATCAAGCACCAGCTCGAGCGCATCGTGCCGGTGCACCGTGTCGTCGACCTCACCGTGCGCTCGCATGAACTCGGCCAGGAACGGCCGCTGGAGCGGGAACTCGCGCTGGTGAAAGTGGCCGGCACCGGCGAGGGCCGCGTCGAGGCGCTGAGGCTGGCCGATGCCTTCCGCGCCAGCGTCATCGACGCCAACACCGAGCATTTCATTTTCGAGATCACCGGCAAGGGCTCCAAGATCGACCAGTTCATCGCCATCATGAAGCCGCTCGGCCTCGTCGAGATCTGCCGTACCGGCGTGGCGGCGATGAATCGCGGCCCGCAAGGGATGTAGGCAGCGTCAAACGTGTCGCGTTGCTGGCGATCCTGATCGTCAGCCTCATGCCGGAACGTGTTGAGTCGACTGGAAGGAAGCCAATGTCTTTCGATGCATTCCTTGCCCTGCTGGTCTATGCCTTCGTGACTTCGATCACGCCGGGTCCGAACAACTTCATGCTTCTGGCTTCCGGCGTGAATTTCGGTTTTGCCAAAACCATTCCGCACATGCTGGGCATCAGCATCGGCTTCCTCGTGCTGTTGCTTGCCGTCGGCTTCGGTCTTGGCGCGGTTCTGATTGCGTTTCCGGTTCTCGACACTGCATTGAAGATCGCTGGCGGCGTCTATCTGCTCTATCTCGCCTGGAAGATCGCCATGTCGCGTTCGCTCAGCAGCAAGGGCGAGGCCAAGGCGCGACCGATGCGCTTCATCGATGCGGCAGCGTTCCAGTGGGTCAACCCCAAGGCGTGGGTGATGGCGATCACCGCCATGGCCGTCTATGCCGTTCCGGAGCATCCATTTCTGTCGGTGGCGCTGGTTTCGATAGCCTTCACCGTCGTCAACCTGCCGAGCGTTTCGGTGTGGGCAGGTTTCGGCACGGCGCTGCGCGGTTTTCTGTCGGACCCGGTGCGGCTGAAATGGTTCAACATCGCCATGGGCGTGCTGCTGGCAGCGACACTGTGGCCGATGCTGCGGTAGCTGCCGTTTCATTGTGCACTGCACATTAAATCTTCGTAATCCCGGGTTTTGGCCCTTTTTTGCCCTCGGCGCCCTCTATCTATTGGTGAAACCGCGGCACGAGGCTGCGAGTTATACCCAGACATGACCACCGAACCACGGCGTGTCGGATGGAAGGTCTTTGACGATGCGGGGAAAGATCGTGCTTGCGATGCTTGCGGTCGCCTGCCTTGTCACGGCTGGGCTCTATCTTTCGCCCGCGGCAACGGACAAGGTCCGGCAGATACTGTCAGCGGGTCAGGCGGCGCCTGACAAACCGGCGGCCGCCGCGAATGCCGCACGTGCGACCGCGGTGGTTGCCGCCACCGCTTCGACGGCCGACTTCCCGATCCGGCGCTACGCCATCGGCTTTGTATCCTCGCCCGCCGTGGTCAGCGTGAATGCACGGATCTCGAGCCAGATCACATCGATCGCCGTCAAGGACGGGCAGATGGTGAAGGCCGGCGACCTTCTGTTCTCGCTGGACGACCGCGCGCTGAAGGCGCAACTGGCCCGTGACCAGGCGACGCTCGCCAAGGACCAGGCGCTGCTTGCCAGTGCGACGGCCGATCTTGAGCGTGCCAAGGCTCTTGTCGCCAGGCAGGCCGGCACGCAGCAGACCTATGACCAGGCGATCGCCGCGCAGAAGTCCGCTGCGGCCACGGTCGATGCCGACAGAGCAACGATCGAAGCGGACGAGATCCAGCTCGGCTTTGCCACGATCACGGCGCCGATTTCCGGCAGGCTGGGTGCGGTCAGCGTCGCGATCGGCGATCTCGTCACCACCAACAGCGGCAGCAGCACGTCGGCCCCGCTGGTGACCATCACCCAGATGGACCCGTTGCGGGTGGACTTCAATCTTCCGGAAAGCGATCTTGCCCTTTTGCACAAAGCGCTGGCGGCGCCAAGGCAAGCCGCAGTCACGCTGACTAGGGACGGCGACCCGACCCCGATCGGCAAGGGGACCCTCGATTTCGTCGATTCCAGCGTCGACACCGCCTCCGGCACGATTGCGACGCGGGCCAGCGTGCCAAACCCCGATCTTTCGCTGTGGCCGGGCCAATATGTCAATGTCGTGCTCGACGCCGGCATCATGCCGCAAATGACGTCGGTTCCCACGGCAGCGGTGCAGCCTAGCCAGAAGGGGCCGTTCGTCTATGTGATCAAGCCCGACAACACGGTGGAGGTGCGGCCCGTCCAGGTCGCACTGACCGAAGGCGATAACAGCGCCATCGGCGAGGGGCTGAAAAGCGGCGAAAATGTCGTCGTCGAAGGCCAGGCAAGGCTGAAGGACGGCGCGCCGGTCCGCGTAGGCGAGGCCGGAGATCAGGCGTCTCCCAAGGTTGCCGAGGCTGGCGAGGCGGATGGGACGCGGCCATGATCTCCGAATTCTGCATCCGCAGGCCTGTCGCCACCCTGCTCATGTCGTTTGCGCTCGTGCTGGGCGGGCTGTTCGCTTACAAGTTCCTGCCGGTGGCCGCTCTGCCGAGCGCCGAGTTTCCGGTGGTCAACGTCTCGGCCTCGCTGCCCGGCGCCTCGCCGGAAACCATGGCGACCTCGGTGGCAACGCCGCTGATCAAGCAGTTCACCACCATCGCCGGCATCGATTCGATCTCGACCACCAACTCGCTCGGCTCGACCTCGATCGCCATCCAGTTCGTGCTTAACCGCGATATCGATGCGGCCGCCGCCGACGTGCAGGCGGCGATCGCGCGAACGCAGCGGCAATTGCCGCCCGAGATGACCAGCCCGCCGAGCTACCGCAAGGTCAATCCGGCCGATGCGCCGATCCTGCTGATGTCGCTGGTCAGCGACACGGTTCCGCTAACCGATCTCGATGCTTTTGCCGAGAATGTGATCTCGCCGTCGCTGTCGACGATCGAAGGCGTGGCGCAGGTCTCGATCTTCGGCCAGCAGAAATACGCGGTGCGCGTCCAGATCGATCCGACGGCGCTCGCCGCACGCGGTATTTCGATCGACCAGCTGCAGACGGCGATCGCCTCGGCCAACAGCAACACGCCGCTCGGCGTGCTGCAGAACGACAAGCAGCAGCTGACGATCACCGCCAATACGCAGCTGAACAACGCGGTGGGATTTTCCAACATCATCATAGCCACCAGGAACGGCCGTCCGGTGCGGCTCGGCGAGGTGACCCGCGTCATCGATTCCGTCGAGACCACGACGACGGCAAGCTGGTACGACGGCACCCGCGCGATCATCATGGCGGTGCAGCGCCAGCCCGATGCCAACACCGTCGACGTCGTCGACCGGGTCAAGGCGATGCTGCCGTCCTTCCAGGATCAGATGCCGGCGGCGGCCAGCATCCGGTTGCTCAACGACCGCTCGACGTCGATCCGCGAGGCGGTCGACGACGTGCAGTTCACGCTGCTGCTGACCATCGCGCTGGTGGTGATGGTGATCTTCCTGTTCCTGCGCCGGGTAACGGCGACGATCATCCCGGCGGTGGCGGTGCCGATCTCGCTGATCGCCACGCTCGGCGCCATGTTCCTGTTCGGCTTTTCCATCGACAACATCTCGCTGATGGGGCTGACGCTGGCGGTCGGCCTTGTCGTCGACGACGCGATCGTCATGCTGGAGAACATTTTTCGCCACATGGAGGAGGAGGGTCTCTCGGCCTTCGACGCGGCGCTCAAGGGGGCGCGTGAAATCGGCTTCACCATCATCTCGATCTCGATCTCGCTGGTCGCTGTGTTCATCCCCGTGCTTTTGATGGGCGGCGTGATCGGCCGCATCTTCAACGAATTCGCGGTGGTGGTGACGGTCGCCATCCTGGCCTCGATGTTCGTGTCGCTGACGCTGACGCCGATGCTGTGCTCGCGGCTCTTGTCGGTTTCGAGGGCTGAGCGCGAAGCAGCGCAGGGCGAAGGTCACAGGCACAATTTTTTCATGCGGGGTTATGACTGGCTGCTGACAGTTTGCCTGCGGCACAGTTTCCTGGTTCTTCTCGTCTTCGTTGGCACGGCCGCACTGTCGGCCTGGCTGATCCAGACCTCGCCGAAGGGCTTCTTTCCGCAGGAGGATATCGGCCAGATTTCGGTGACGACCACCGCGCGCCAGGACATCTCGTTCGACGCCATGGTGAAGCTGCAGGGGCAAGTGGCTGATGTCTTTACCCATTCACCCTATGTCTCGCATGTCGGGTGGTCGGTGGGCAGCGGCGACAACGCACTCAACCAGGGCCGGCTCTATGTGCAGTTGAAGGACAAGGACCAGCGCCCCGATATCGACAAGGTGCTCTCGGATCTGCGGCGGCAGCTGGCCAATGTCCCCGGCATCGAGACCTTCATGCAGCCGGTGCAGAACCTGCGGCTCGGCGCGCGCGCTTCGGCCAGCGCCTATCAGTTGGTCGTGCAGGGCCTCGACATCGGCGCGGCGGACAGCTGGGCGCAGAGGCTCACCGACGCGATGGCCGCCGACCGTAGCGCCTTCACCGACGTCACCAATGATTTGCAGAACAACGCCCTGCAGGCGTCGCTGGTGGTCGACCGCGACAAGGCGGCGACGCTCGGCGTCGACACCGATACGTTGCGCTCCAGCCTCTATGGCGGTTTCGGCACCGAGCAGGTCTCGACCATCTTCGGTTCGGCCGACAGCTACGAGGTGATCATGGAGCTCGACCCGAGGATCGAGTGGTCGCCGGAAAGGATGCTGGCGATCAAGGTAAGGACGGCCAGCGGCAGCCTGGTGCCGCTCGGCGCCTTTGCCCGCGTCGATCGGACCGCCGGCGCCTTGACCGTCAATCAGCTCGGCCAGCTTCCGGCGGTGACCATTTCCTACAACCTGCCGCAGGGCGTCGCGCTCGGCGACAGCGTTAGCCGCATCGATGCGCTGAAGGAGAAGATCGGCATGCCAGCGACGATCTCGACCACTTTTTCGGGCACGGCGAAAACTTTTCAGGATTCGCTTGCGAACCAGGGCCTGCTGATCGCCGGCGCGATCCTGACCATCTATATCGTCCTCGGCATCCTCTACGAGAGTTTTATCCATCCGCTCACCATCCTGACTGGACTGCCGTCGGCGGTGCTCGGCGCGCTTGTTGCACTGCGGCTTGCGGGGATGGACCTGTCGGTGATCGCGGTCATCGGTATCCTGATGCTGATCGGCATCGTCAAGAAGAACGGCATCATGATGATCGACGTCGCGCTCGAACTCAGGCGCGAGGGGATGTCGCCGCTCGAGTCCATTCACAAGGCCTGCCTGATGCGCTTCCGGCCGATCATGATGACGACGCTGGCGGCACTGATGGGCACGATCCCGATCGCGCTCGGCACCGGCGCCAGCGCCGAACTGCGCCAGCCGCTCGGCGTGGCGGTGGTCGGCGGCCTCGTCGCTTCGCAAGCGCTGACGCTGTTCGTCACGCCGGTCATCTATGTCTACATGGAGCATTTTTCGGGCTGGCTTGTCGGGCTGTGGCCGAAGCGCCGGCACGAGCAGCCACCTGTCGAGGCCGTCGACCAGCCGTCGCTGTTCGAGAACGGAGAAGCGTTGCAGGGCGAGCCGCACAAGGCGGCGGCCGAATAGAAGCCGACGGGCTGGCCCAAGCCGTGGCGCTTGCGGTGGAACGCTTGCAGCCGTAATTTACGGCCATGTCCCACGATCATAATCACGACAACGAGCTTGATCCTTTTGCCGCCCGGGTGCGCGCACTGGAGACGATCCTCACCCAGAAGGGGCTGATCGATCCGGCCGCGATCGACGTGATCGTCGACACCTATGAGACAAAGATCGGTCCGCGCAACGGCGCCAAGGTGGTGGCGAAGGCGTGGGTCGAGCCGGACTTTGCCGTTTTGCTGAAACGCGACGCGACGGCGGCGATCGGCTCGCTCGGCTACACCGGCCGGCAGGGCGAGCACATGCAGGCCGTGTTCAACACGCCGGACACGCACAACCTCGTCGTCTGCACGCTGTGCTCCTGCTACCCGTGGTCGGTGCTCGGCCTGCCGCCGGTCTGGTACAAGGCGCCGCCCTATCGTTCGCGCGCGGTCATCGATCCTCGCGGCGTGCTCGGGGAATTCGGGCTGACCTTGCCGGCAACGACAAAGATCCGGGTGTGGGATTCTACCGCCGAGCTGCGTTACCTGGTCGTGCCGATGCGGCCGAAGGGCACCGACAGCTGGAGCGAGGAGCGGCTGGCGGATCTGGTGACGCGCGACGCGATGATCGGCACCGGACTGCCGCGGGAGCCGGCATGAACGGGCCGCAGGATCTCGGCGGGCAGATGGGGTTCGGGCCGGTCGCACCCGAAAAGGACGAGCCCTGTTTCCATGCCGCCTGGGAAAGGCGGGCGCTTGGCGTGACCTTGTGCGCGGGCGCCATGGGCGCCTGGACCATCGACGAGAGCCGGCATGCGCGGGAATTGCTGCATCCCGCCGACTATTATGGCTCCAGCTACTACGAGATCTGGATCAAGGCGCTCGAAACCTTGCTGAAGCGACATGGTTTTGTCAGCGACCGCGATCTGGCCGCGGGCAAGGCGGTCGACCCTGCCGCGACGCCAAAGCGGGTGCTGAAGGGCGAAAACGTGCCGGCAGTGTTGGCCAAGGGCGGCCCATGCGACCGGCCGATCGCCGCGCCGGCCCGGTTCAAGGCAGGCGATATGGTGCGGACGAAGAATTTCCATCCGACCGGCCACACAAGGCTGCCACGCTACGCACGCGGCAAGCAGGGAACGATCGAGGCGGTGCGCGCTGGTTTTGTCTTCCCTGACACCAATGCACATGGCCAAGGCGAAAACCCGCAATGGGTCTATACGGTGGTTTTTGACGGCGCCGAGATCTGGGGCGAGGGCGCCGACCCGACGCTGACCGTGTCGATCGATGCCTGGGAGAGCTATCTTGAGCCGGCGTGAGGCGAAGTCAGCCACCGCCACGCTGCCGGCGGATGCGCAGGCATTCGCCGAGCCGTGGCAGGCGGAAGCCTTCGCCATGACGGTCGCGCTGCACGACAGCGGCGTGTTCTCCTGGAGCGAATGGGCGGACGCCTTGTCCGCCGAGGTCAAGCAGCCTGGTGCCGCAAGCGATGGCCACGATTATTACGAGCACTGGCTGGCGGCGCTGGAAAATTTGCTGTCGGCAAAAGGGGTTGCCGGCAAGGGCGACGTCGATGCGCTCGCTGCCGCCTGGGAACGCGCCGCGCATGCAACGCCGCACGGCAAGCCGATCCTGCTCGAGAACGATCCCGGACCGGCCGAAGGTCGTGGCGGCCCGACCGAAGGTCGTGGCGGCCCGACCGGCTAGACCGTCTCGAACCGTGCTCGTTCTCTTTACGTTCTGATCTTTGCCTGACAAATTGCGTCATTGCAGGCGGTGCGGCCCGCCGCCGATGATCGTTGCGCCTTGTCTTTCCCTCGCGAATCCGGTCTCTCGCGCTGATGGAATTCTCTCCTCAACAGGACGATGCGCTGAAGGCGGTCGCCACCTGGCTCAAGACCGGAAAGCCGCAGCTGTTCCGGCTGTTCGGCTATGCCGGCACCGGCAAGACGACGTTGGCGCGCTATTTCGCCGAGCATGTCGACGGCCAGGTGCAGTTCGCCGCCTTCACCGGCAAGGCGGCGCAGGTGCTGCGTTCCAAGGGCGCGGTCAATGCCCGCACCATCCATTCGCTGATCTATCGGCCGAAGGGCGAGGAATCGGTGGCGGACGAGGTGACCGGCAAGACGTCGATGTCGCCGACCTTTTCGCTCAACCGGCAAAGCCCGATCTCGCGGGCCAAGCTCGTCGTCATCGACGAATGCTCGATGGTAGACGAGCAGCTTGGCCGCGACCTCTTGAGTTTCGGCACGCCAATCCTGGTTCTCGGCGATCCCGGCCAGTTGCCGCCGATCTCGGGCGGCGGCTTCTTCACCGAGCATGAACCGGATATTCTGCTCACCGAGATCCACCGGCAGGCGCGCGACAACCCAATCATCCGGCTGGCGCTCGACGTGCGCGAGGGCCGCGAATTCATGCGCGGCGACTATGGCGCAGCGCAGGTGATCGGCAAGGAAGACGTCACCCAGGAGCTGGTGCTGAAGGCGGACCAGGTGCTGGTCGGCACCAACAGGACGCGGCGCCGCTACAATCACCGGTTGCGCGAGCTGAAGGGGTTCAATGCCGATTGTCCACAGGCCGGCGATAAGCTCGTCTGCCTGCGCAACGACCCGGCCAAGGGACTGCTCAACGGTTCGCTGTGGAAGGTGATGACCTCGTCGCGCGAGACGGTGAAACCCGGCATCAATCTGCTGGTCTCCCCGGAAGAGGACGATCCGGACCGCGGCGTCGCCAAGATCAAGCTGCTCAAAGCGGCGTTCGAGGACCCGGACGCCGACATTCCCTGGCAGCAGAAAAAACGCTTCGACGATTTCGGCTATGGCTACGCGCTGACCGTGCACAAGGCGCAAGGCTCGCAGTGGAACGAGATCGTGCTGTTCGACGAAAGCTGGGCGTTCAAGGAAACCCGCCAGCGCTGGCTCTACACGGCAATCACGCGCGCGGCGGAACGGCTGACGATCGTCAGATAGGCCGGTCGAACTGCTCCCATTGACCAGGAATCCGGGACTGGCACGGGGTCGACCTGCGTCAGCGTGGGGCCAGCGGTGTGGCGCCGAGCCATTCCCAGGCGGATGCTTCGTCCTCTGCCTCGAAATGCCTGAGCTCGACGGATGAGGAAGCAGGCAGCAAGCTCTGCGCGCTGGGTACCCAGTTCGGCTCGCCGACCGCAGCGCAGCGGCCGACATGTTCCACGGCATGGGCCGTGCCCTGTTCAAGCGTTTCGTCCGACACATCGGCCCAATCGACGCCTTCATGATCGATCAGGCGCACCAGCACATCGATTTTCGGGTGCAGCGCGTAGGCCGCCTCCAGCAATCCGAACAGGTTTTCCGCATCGGCCGCCGTGACATGGCCGACGACGTCGATGGCGAACAGGTCGTCGCGGTCGGTGTCGATGCGGCGAACCGCCGGCACGTCTTCAAGATAATTCACGGGTCTTCCTCTTGCTGGATGTTATACGTCCCTCTGGAACACCGGAAACCCCCTGTCTGTTCCCGCCAAAGGCGGTATAGATGGCCGCGATTATATCCGGACCCGAAAAGCCATGCCTGCAAAACTCTCCGTCAATCTCAATGCCATCGCCATGCTGCGCAACCGGCGCGACCTGCCGTGGCCAAGCGTCATCGGGCTCGGTCGCCTGGCGCTGGCCGCGGGCGCGCATGGCCTGACCGTGCATCCGCGGCCCGACGAGCGGCACACCAGGCATTCCGACCTGCCGGAGATCAGGGCGCTGATCGACGACGAATTCCCCAAGGCGGAGTTCAACATCGAGGGCTATCCGAGCGAGGATTTCCTGGCGCTCGTGGAAAAGCACCAGCCGGAGCAGGTGACGCTGGTGCCCGACGACCCTGCCCAGGCCACCTCCGACCATGGCTGGAACTTTGCCGCCGAGGCGGCGTTCCTGACACCGATCGTTAAACGGCTGAAAAAGGGGGGCTTTCGCGTGTCGTTGTTTTCCGACCCGGATCCGTCGGGCATGAATGCCGCGCGCGACACCGGCGCCGACCGGATCGAGCTCTACACGGGGCCGTATGGCAGCTTTCATTCCGATTCGGCAAAAGCGGCGAATGAGCTGGAAAGATTGGGAAAAACCGCGGATGCAGCGCTTGCCGCCGGACTTCAGGTCAATGCCGGCCACGATCTGGTGGTGAACAACCTGCCGGCATTGGCAAAACGCATCCCGGCATTGGCTGAAGTGTCGATCGGACATGGGTTGACAGCCGATGCGTTGGAGTATGGCATGGCCAATACGGTCAAAAGATTTCTGAAGGCCTGTGGGTGGTAGAGATGGAAGCGTCGCTTTGCGGACATGGCAGCCATCACGTTGGGGCACTTGATATTGCATCGCAGCAAGCGTAGAGCACCGCGCGCTTATCGGAGTGTCGTCCATGGCCCTTACCAACAGTGGTAGTGAGGCAGAACCAGTCGAACAGTCCAGCCATCCTGAGGTCGAAAAGCACAGCACCAAGGTCTTGATGCTGGGCGCCCTCGGCGTGGTCTATGGCGATATCGGCACCAGCCCTATCTATGCGCTTCGCGAAGCATTGCATGCGTCGTCCGGCACCGAACCGCGCAGTGCCGTCCTGGGCATTCTGTCGCTGATCGTCTGGGCACTGACGATTATCGTGACCATAAAGTATGTCGCCTTCGTGCTTCGGGCGGATAACAAGGGTGAAGGCGGTACCCTGTCGCTTATGGCGCTGGCCCGGAAAGCCTATCCGGCTGGTTCCGGCATCATTCTTGTCATCGGTCTGTGCGGAGCCGCACTGTTTTTCGGCGACGCGATCATAACGCCGGCCATTTCGGTGCTTTCAGCGGTGGAAGGGCTGAGCGTCGTGACCCCGGCGTTCGACCCATATGTCGTTCCCATTACACTGGTGATTCTTGCCGTCTTGTTCGCCGTGCAGCGCTTCGGGACCGGCAGAGTGGCCTCGGTTTTCGGGCCGGTGACGGCGCTCTGGTTTCTGGCGATCGGCATTGCCGGATTGGTGCATATCCTCGACGATGCCTCCGTCCTCCTGGCAATCAATCCCTACTATGCAGTCGCCTATCTTGCCGAAGCCAAAGCGGGTGC
The DNA here is from genome assembly GCF_055811535.1 of Mesorhizobium sp. WSM4816. Taxonomy (NCBI): domain Bacteria; kingdom Pseudomonadati; phylum Pseudomonadota; class Alphaproteobacteria; order Hyphomicrobiales; family Phyllobacteriaceae; genus Mesorhizobium; species Mesorhizobium sp. WSM4816. The sequence continues at coordinate 17,130 of NZ_JBVVQR010000018.1, forward strand.
GTTTCTCACCGTCGGTGCGGTTTTTCTGGCGGTTACCGGTGCCGAAGCGCTTTACGTCGATCTCGGACACTTCGGTCGCCGTCCAATCGTGCTGGCCTGGTTCTGGATCGTCTTTCCCTGCCTGCTGCTCAGCTATTTTGGGCAAGGCGCATTCGTTCTCGCTCATGGGGGCGTGCCCGACAATCCGTTCTTCCAGATGCTGCCGGAGTGGGCACTGATACCGATGGTCGGGCTCGCAACAGCAGCGACTGTCATCGCCAGTCAAGCCGTTATCTCCGGGGCGTTTTCGCTGACCCGGCAAGCGGTGCAGCTCAATCTTCTGCCCAGGATCGAGGTTCAGCATACTTCCGAGATGCAGCTTGGCCAGATTTACATGCCGCGCGTGAACCTTATTCTCGCGCTCGGCGTGATGCTGCTGGTCGTCGGCTTTGGCAGTTCGAGTTCGCTGGCTTCCGCCTATGGGATTTCGGTGACAGGCGAGATGCTGATGACGACCATTTTGCTGTTCGTGGTGATGCGGTGGCAATGGAAATGGCAGACCGCGCTCGCTGCGGCGCTGGCGCTGCTGTTTGGCACGATAGACACCGGCTTCTTCCTGGCGAACATCGTCAAATTCGTTGAAGGCGGATGGGTTTCAATCGCCGTGGCCTGCATCATGGGGCTGATCATGGGGACCTGGATACGCGGCAGCCGCTATCTGTTCGACAAGACGCGCAGGAACGAGATTCCGCTCGATTTCCTTGCCGCCAATTTGTTGAAGAAGAAACCGCAGCTGGTGTCCGGCACGGCGGTGTTCCTGACCAGCGATCCGGTCAGCGCGCCGACCGCGCTGATGCACAGCCTGAAGCACTACAAGGTGCTGCACGAACAGAACGTCATCCTCTCGGTGGTGACGGCGCAGCAGCCTGTCGTGCCCGACAGCGACCGGGTCAAGATGGAAACCATCAACGATCTGTTCATGCGGGTGACACTGACCTTCGGCTACATGGAACAGCCCAACATCCCGCGTGCGCTGGCGATCTGCCGCAAGCAGGGCTGGAAGTTCGACATCATGACGACATCCTTCTTCCTGTCGCGGCGCTCGCTCAAGGCGTCACCCAACTCCGGCATGCCGGTGTGGCAGGACAAGCTGTTCATCGGCTTGGCGCGCACGGCAGCCGATGCGACCGAGTATTTCCAGATCCCGACTGGACGTGTGGTTGAGATCGGAACGCAGGTGGCTATCTAGACCAAAGGCCGTGCCTGTCAAAAGGCACGGCCTTTGTCAGAATCTCTGCGGCCTTCAGCTGGCCAGCGCTGCCTTGTTCGCTTCAAGAAACTGCTTCAGCGATTGCGGCTTCCTGCCCGACAGTGTCTCGATCGCGTCGGTCACCATGCCGATGCGGCCGGAGCGCGTGTTGGTGTCGAAGGACGTGACGATTGGGGCAAAGCCCTCGGGAACGCCGGCAGCCTTCAGGCCCTTGGTCAACGCCTCGTCCGAAAGCTGGATGACCTCGATCGGCTTGCCGGTGACGTCGGTCACCAGGGCCGCGATCTCGGCGACGGTATGGGCCTGCGGACCGGTCAGCGTGTATGTCGTGCTTTCGCTGGCGCCCGAGGCAAGGCCGGCAGCGATCGCCGCGGCCATGTCGTCGCGGGCGCCATGGGCGATGCGGCCGTCGGCCGCGGATGTATACCAGTGTCCCGAGGCAATGGCGTGCGGCAGCGACATGAACAGGTTCTCCTGATACCAGCCGTTGCGGAAAATCGTGTAGGGGATGCCGCTCGCCTTGATCGCCTGCTCGGTCCCGTAGTGATCGCCCGCAAACAGCACCGGCGATCCCGGCTCAGGATTGGGCATCGAGGTGTAGAGCAGATGCGAAACGCCGGCCTGCCTCGCGGCTGCGACGGCATTCTCATGCTGCTTGAGCCGCTTGCCCCGAAGATCGAGCTCGCCGGTCGAGATGATCAGGACCCGGCCGGCGCCCTTGAATGCTTCGACAAGCGACGCGGTGTCATCGAAATCGGCTTGCCTGATGATGACGCCGCGCGCTGCCATCTCGGCGAGGTTTTCCGGATTGCGGGTGGCGGCGATGATCCGTGCGGGCGGAACCTTGAGGGTGTCCAGCAGATGATCGACGACGCCGCGGCCAAGCTGGCCGGAGGCGCCGGTGACGAGAAGGGTATCGGTCATGGGAAGTCCTGTCGTTGCGCCGGAGCGGCGGGTGCTTGTATAAGTCTCAAAAAGAGACCAGCACTAAAATAGGAATTGACCGACCCTCGTAAAGAAGGCAGTTTTGCGGGAGGTAGGCAGGCGCAGGGAACCAGCGATGGACAGCAAAGTCATCAGTCTGAAGTCGAAGCTTGAGATTTACAAAGCGTGCAGCGGCGGGGGCAACATTGCCGACTGTCCGGTGCGCGACGTGATCCAGGGCATCAGCAACAAATGGAGTTCGCTGCTGATGATGGCGCTGGCCGAAAAGCCGTACCGGTTCGGCGAATTGCGGCGGCTGGTGCCCGACATTTCCCAGCGCATGCTCACCCAGACGCTGCACGATTTGCAGCGCGACGGTTATGTCCATCGCGAGGTCTTCCCGACCAAGCCGCCGAGCGTCGAATACAGTCTGACCGATCTCGGACGCTCGATGTTCGGGCCCCTGCATCAGCTGCTCCAATGGGCCGAGCTCAATCATGGCGCGGTGCGCGCTGCGCGGAACGCTTTCGACGCCGCCGAGACCTGACTCATCGATACCAGGAGCGATGGCTTGATTTGCCGATAGCGCTGAAGGATTGTCCGGCCTGGGCGAGACGATTCGGCGGCAATGGGCAATTCTCTGGACATCGCGATTGCCGGCGCCGGCCCGGCCGGGCTGGCCGCGGCGCTCTATCTTAAGCGTGCCGGGCATCGGGTTACCATCTTCGAGCGCTTCGACGAGCCAAAGCCGGTCGGGTCCGGGCTGATCCTGCAGCCGACCGGGCTGACGGTGCTTGCCGATCTTGGTGTGCTCCACGACATCCTGGCGCTGGGCAGCCGCATCGACCGCCTGCATGGCGCCGACGCGAAAACCGGCCGCACCGTGCTCGACGTCCGCTATGCTGCGCAGCGCCGCAGTCGTTTCGGGCTGGCCGGTGCACCGGGCGGCCTTGTTCGGCGTGCTTTTCGGCGCCGTCCGGCGCCAGGCGATCGCCATCGAAACCGGCGTCGAGCTCGAGACGCTGGAGACCGGCGAACGGGCAACGCTGATCTGCGGCAACGGGCGAAGGATAGGGCCGTTCGATCTGGTCGTCGATGCCAGCGGTTCGCGCTCCAGATTGCGGCAGCGCGTAGGGAGCCCGGGGAGCCGCGGCCGCTCGCCTATGGCGCGTTCTGGGCGTCGCTCGGCTGGCGCGGCGACGGTTTTGACGAGCACGCTCTGCTGCAGCGCTACGACAGAGCGAGCGTGATGATCGGCGTGCTGCCGATCGGCAGGCCGGAACCGGGCGCCGAGAAGATGGCGGCGTTCTTCTGGAGCCTGAAGCCGGCGGACGCAGAGCAAGTCAGGGCGACAGGCCTCGACGCCTGGAAGGCGAGGCTGGTTCGGCTGTGGCCCGAATGCGAGGCGTTCACGCGCCAGATCGACAGTTTCGATCAGCTTTCGCTGGCGCGTTACGGCCATCACACGCTCAAGGTGCCGGCCGGACGGCGATGGGCGATCATCGGCGATGCGGCACATTCGACCAGCCCGCAGCTCGGGCAAGGGGCGAACATGGCGCTGCTCGACGCAGCGGCGCTCAACTATGCGCTCATAGGAACGGATCGTGTCGATACTGCGCTGGAGGTCTATGTCCAGGCGCGGCGATGGCATGTCCGGGTCTTTCAGGCGCTGTCGCTGATTCTGACGCCGTTCTACCAGTCGGATTCGACCGTGATGCCGTTCGTCCGCGACAGGCTGGTGGCGTCGGTGGTAAGAATCCCGCCGGCGCCAAACATCCTTGCCTCGATGGTGGCTGGAACCGTGGTCGATCCGTTCAGGCGGATCGGTATCAAGGAAGCGCAGTGGCCGCCTCGCTGCGGCGGATGAGTTTCGAAAGGTGCGAACCCTTCGCTTGCAGGAATGCATGAAGGCGCTGTGGATAGTCCGGGGTGACGGCGTCCTTCACCGACTTGCGTTCGTGCAATCGCTTTCGCCAGGCCTCGACACGCGGCTTTCCGCTCAGGATGCCGAACGCGCCGATCCGATCGAAGTCGTCGAAATAGCGGAAGACTGGCCCATAGACTGCATCGACCAGTGAAAAGTGCTCGCCAGCAAACCATGGCCCAGCCCGGCCAGCCGCCAGTTCTATTTCGAGACGATCGAACATTGCCGACAGAGCTTCGTTTTCGGCAAGGAAGGCGGCCTCGGTCGGAGCGGAATAGAACCGACCAATGGCGTTGAGAATGGCCGAGCCGAACTCGATCCAGGCGCGATGCCGGGCGCGGGCCAGCGGGTCGGCAGGATGCAGCGGGTTGGCCAGCGTTTCCTCGAGAAATTCGAGGATGACCGCCGATTCGAAGATCACGGTTTCCTCGCCGTCCTGCTGCACGCGCAGCAGCGGTACCTTGCCGAGCGGCGATATCGCCTTGAACCAGTCCGGTTTTTTGGCGAGATCGATGGTGAGGCGTTCGAACGGCACGTCCTTTTCGCAGAGCGAGATCGCCGCGCGCTGTACATAGGGACAAAGGTGGTGGCTGACGAGAACGAGCTTGCCGGTCACCAGGCCGCCCGTCTCCGGAATGTCGACGATCTCGCAGATTTCATGTTCCATGGCAGTGCCTTCCGATATAAATGCAGTTGCATCTATATAGATGCATTTGCATCCATTGGCAAGCTTGATGCAATTGCATCTATCATCTATGCTGCATCATGACGGAGAATCCCTCGCCGGCGGCCATCAAAGCCTGGGCGCGCCTGATGCGCGTTTCGCGCCAGTTGCTGGAACGAGCCGAAGACGCGCTGAAGGACGCCGGCTTGCCGCCGCTTGCCTGGTACGACGTGCTGCATGAGCTTGCCGAAGCCGGCGAGGGCGGCTTGCGGCCGTTCCAGCTGATCGAGCGCACGCTGTTTGCGCAGTACAACGTCTCGCGGCTGCTGGCGCGGCTCGAAGCGGACGGGCTGGTCGAGAAGCTCAGGGTTGCCGATGACGGTCGCGGACAGACGGTCCGCATCACCGGCAAGGGGCGCGAGATGCGCCGCCGGATGTGGGCCGTCTACGGACAATCGATCGCCGAGCTGGTCGGCGCCAGGCTCTCCAATGATGATCTGGAAACCTTGTCGGCTCTGCTCGGGCGGCTGCGTCATCCGGCGATGCCGGAGTGATGTGGTCCGGCTGGCGCCGAAGATCGTTGCAGCGACGTCAGACACTTCCCCGGAGGAATGCCAGTGCCGCCAGCACGCCAAGCATGACGCGAACCAGATGCAGATTGCCCCATTTGACGATCAGCGCCCTCGCTTGCAGATTGACGGCGGCCGCGTCCATCGCCTCCAGCAACCGGTTTGTCGGCATCATTGCGATCAGCGTCCATGGCCATGGCAGGATGATCAGCACCGCCCCCGTGAAATAGGCGAGACTGCCGGTCTGCCACCAGGCAACGACACCAAGAACACAGGCGACGACGGCAATCGACGCCTGCATGGCGGCGCCGCGCTTGTAGGAAGGCTGCCATTCCTGCAGCAGTGCACGGTCGTCGAGGCGAAGCCGCGCCGGTTGCTCGGCAACGCTGATATAGATGGCGGCGCCCGCGAAAGCGGCGGCAACAGTCAATGCAAGCAGGCCGACGAGCATTTTTCTCTCCGCCATAAGCCGTACGAGCGGTGGCCGTACGAGCGGTGGCCGTTCCGGCCTGGAAGTGTCAAAAAGCGGAGATAGGGCTTGCACCGGGTCCGACAATACGTCATAGACGCGCCGAACCGTAACGTACGGTACGGCCCTGGATGCCGCCTTTATCGAGCAGGAAAAGAGTTTGTTGCAGGCAAGCGTCGACATCGACACCAGCGAAGCGCTGACCGAGCGGCAGAAAGCCGTGCTCGACGCCGCACTTCGCCTGCTGGTCGAGGAGGGCGATCAGTTGACCATGACCGCGGTGGCGCGGCGGGCAAGCTGTTCCAAGGAAACGCTCTACAAATGGTTCGGCGATCGCGACGGGCTGTTGACGGCAATTGTTCAATGGCAGGCCTCCAAGGTGCGGGTGGTGCCGGTCGACGGCAAGGGGCTTAACCTTGCTTCGCTGACGGTGAGCCTCGCACGTTTCGCTTCGGACTGGCTCAAGGTGATTTCGAGCGACACATCGATCGCGCTGAACCGCGTCGCCATTGGCCGTGCCGGGTCGGGGAACGACGATCTTGGCGCCATCGTGCTGGAGAACGGGCGCTTCGCGCTGGCCCGGCGCCTGAAGCCGGTGCTGGAGGCCGGTCGGCAGGCCGGGCTTCTCGAGTTCTCGGATGCCGAAGAGGCATTCCGAACCTTTTTCGGGCTGGTCGCCCGCGACGTGCAGATCCGCCTGCTGCTCGGCGACCGGCTAAAATTGACTGATGCGGCGATCGGCGGCGATGCCGTCCGGGCGACGCAGCAGTTTCTCGCTCTTCACGGAGCAAAAACGGGGCCGCAAGGCCCCTAGAGCCGGATGATTTCAGGTCAAGTCGACCTGAAATCTGAATCCGGCTCTAAATCAAAGAGATAGACCATGATGTCGTCCGAAAACCGCTTCACACTTTTCGGCATCATGCTCTGAATTCAAAAACGGGAAGGAAGAAAAATGCGTGTCTACTACGATCGCGACGCCGATCTCAACCTGATCAAGGGCAAGAAGGTCGCCATCATCGGCTATGGCAGCCAGGGCCGGGCGCATGCGCTCAATCTCAAGGATTCCGGCGTTGGGGAAATCGCCATCGGCCTCAAGGCCGGCTCGGCGACCGCCCAGAAAGTCGAGGCCGACGGGCTCAAGGTGATGAGCGTGGCGGACGCCGCCAAATGGGCCGACCTGATGATGATGGCGACGCCGGACGAGCTGCAGGCCGACATCTATAAGTCCGAGATCGCGCCGAACATTCGCGATGGCGCGGCGATCGCCTTCGCCCACGGCCTCAACGTGCACTTTGGCCTGATCGAGCCGAAGGCCTCGGTCGACGTCGTCATGATCGCGCCGAAGGGGCCTGGCCACACGGTGCGCGGCGAATACCAGAAGGGCGGCGGCGTGCCGTGCCTGGTCGCGGTCAACCAGGACGCTTCGGGCAATGCGCTTGATCTGGCTCTGTCCTATGCCTGCGGCGTCGGCGGCGGCCGTTCGGGCATCATCGAGACCAATTTCCGCGAGGAATGCGAAACCGATCTGTTCGGCGAGCAGGTTGTCCTGTGCGGCGGTCTGGTCGAGCTGATCCGCGCTGGCTTCGAAACGCTGGTGGAAGCCGGCTACGCGCCGGAAATGGCCTATTTCGAGTGCCTGCACGAGGTCAAGCTGATCGTCGACCTGATCTACGAAGGCGGCATCGCCAACATGAACTACTCGATCTCGAACACCGCCGAATGGGGCGAATATGTTTCGGGCCCGCGCATCATCACCGCCGAGACCAAGGCCGAGATGAAGCGCGTGCTGAAGGACATCCAGACCGGCAAGTTCACCTCGGAATGGATGCAGGAGTATCGCGCCGGCATGTCGCGCTTCAAGGGCATCCGCCGCAACAACGACAGCCATCAGATCGAGGAAGTCGGCGCCAAGCTGCGCGCGATGATGCCGTGGATTTCCAAGAACAAGCTGGTCGACAAGGCCAAGAACTGATCGAAATCCACGTTCGTTTCCTTGCGCGTCCTCGGGCTTCGCCCTGCGGGCGCGCGGAGATTTCGAAGAACAAGCTGGTCGACAAGGCCAAGAACTGACCGAAATCCGCAATTTAGCACAGGAAAAAGCCGGCGGAGCGCTCCGCCGGCTTTTTACATGAAGGCCGTGTGGTTGGCTGGTTGGAGAATGCGGTTCAGAGGATTTAGCCGTAGTGCCAGGAGGGCTTTGGCTCGGTGCCGGTGAACATCACGCCGATGCGGTCCTCGCGGCGCCAGCGGACCACCGCCTTGTAGGCGATGCCGTCGGTCGGCACATAGAGCAGGAACTCGTCGGGCACGCGAGCGTCGATCGAGACCATCAATTCGGCGCCGCCGTCATGCATGTTGCGCACCGTGCACGTGACCTCGGACCTGGTGATGCCGGTCAGGATCGTCGCGCCCTTGAAGACGCGCTGCCTGCGTTTGTCCCTGTTTTCGTCTTCATCCATCGCGCATAATCCCTGGTGCGATCGGCAGGATAATTAGGCCCGCCTGATAAACATAGCGTTATCGTCGCGCAGAAAAGGACGCAAAGGGCTTCAGAAGAAGGTGGGTCAGATGAAAAACGGCGCCGCGCGGCGCGGCGCCGTTGGAGTTCATCTGGGGCTCCGCTCAGCTGTAGGGCGACCAGCACTGCTGGCGCGGACCGCCATAGGGCTGGAACGTGTTGTCCCAGGCGCGATAGGACCGATAGCGGTCGTAGCACCAGCGGACATGGGCGCTGGAAAGCCGCTCCGTGCGATACTGACGCCGAGGCGGGTAGTAGCGCGGCTCATAATAGCTCGGCCCGCTATAATAGTTGTAGGCGGGCAGCCCGAGACCCAGGCCGAAATAGATCGCGGAATCATTGAAGTGACGGCGGTGATGACGACGGTGGCGCCAGCGCCGGTCGTCGTGATCACGCCATCTCCAGGCTTCGTCGCGACCGCGCCATCTCCGATCATTGCCCCCGCGCCACTCCCGGCCGCCATGCCGATTGCGCCAGCGCCATTCGCTCCGCCTGTCGTTGCCACCGGCCCAGCTTTCGCGGACCGGCACAATCTCGGCGGCGACGGCGTTGGCCGGCATCGGTAGCACGGGTTTGGCAATCGGTCCGGCGAACGCGGGGGCCGACAGGCCGGCCATCAGACCCAGAGCCAGCAGCCCGGATCTGACAGAAAAAGAAAAGAGCGGGTTCATTGCACTCTCCAAGAGATCTCAGGCCCCACGCCCGGCGATGAAGAATGTCATTCATGCAGCTTCGCGCCTGAACGGAGGATGAACGGAAAGGTTTCGTCAACCATGACCGGCAGGGCGGGCCCTTGTTTTCGGCCGCGCTTGTGGGCAAAGGTCACCGCCATGTCGCTGCGCCTCGCCACCTTCAATGTCGAAAACCTGATGAACAGGTTCGATTTTTCCGGATACCGCAACCAGCTCAACGAGGATCGCACGCTGGCGCTCTTCGACATCCAGAGCGAGGCCGAATACAAGATGCTGGAGCAGGCGCGGGCGATCGCGCAATCCGACGATACGCGCCAGCTGACGGCATTGGCCATCGCCGCCAGCCGCGCCGACATCATCTGCATGCAGGAGGTCGACAATATCGAGGCGCTGAAGGCTTTCGAACACGGCTATCTGTTCAGGATGGTCGGGCATGGCTACCGCCAGAAATACACCACCGCCGGCAATGATTCGCGCGGCATCGACGTCGCCGTGATGATGCGCAACGAGACCGCGCAGGGCCAGCCGATCGAATTCGTGCGCATGACAAGCCACGCCTATGTCACGTTCGAGCAGTTCGGCCTGCACACGCCGGAGCTGGCAGCGTTCGGGCATCAGGCCAACCAGCGCATCTTCCGGCGCGACTGCCTGGAAATCGACCTGACCGTTGGCGGCGTGCCGCTGACGCTCTATCTGGTGCATTTCAAGTCGATGGGCGCGCCCCGCAACGGTCTCGACGGGCGCCAGGCGACGATGCCGCTGCGCATCGCCGAGGCGCAAGCGGTGCGCCGGATCATCGAGGAGCGTTTCGGTGGGGATCACGCCGCCGACAAATACTGGGCAATCTGCGGCGACATGAACGACTATCGGCAGCGCGTGAAGATCTCCGGCGACGCCTTTGACGGCTACCGCTTCGAGGTGATCGATGAGAGCCAGTCCTGCCTCAACGTGCTCACCGCCGGCGGCTTTTGCGAGAATGCGGTCGAGCGGCGCCCGGAAATGGACCGCTGGACCTTGTACCATACGCGCGGGCCGCAGGAGCGGCATCTGTGCCAGCTCGACTACATCCTGTTGTCGAAGGCACTGGCAGCCAGGAACGCGACCGCCGTTCCCGACATCGTCCGCAACGGCCAGCCCTGGCGCACGATCTTTCCGGCAGGCCAGGAGGTGGACCGGTTTCCGCGTTGCGGCTGGGACCGGCCGAAGGCGTCGGACCACTGTCCTGTGGCGATCACCCTTGAAATGACCTGAGGATCGTTTTCGTTGAGCTTCGACCTGCCGCGCAACATCATCCTTCCGGTCGACGCCGTCGATGTCAGGCTCGACCCCGGCCCGCATCCGTTCGAACGCGATAATGCGCAAGCGATCGCCGAGAATTGGCGGCGCGAGACCGCAGCCAACCCGGCGCTGTTCGACGGCACCGTGGTGCTGCTTTCGGCGCTCCGCTATCGCGACAGCAGCCTCGTCGGCCGCTGCCATGCGGTGCGCTACTCGACCTTCATGCTTTGGCGCGGCAATCGCCAGGTGGCGGGGGCCGAGCACGCCTATGCCCATGCCATGCTGGTCGCCGGCGACAATGCGCTGGTGGCGATCCGCATGGCGTCGCACACCGTCAATGCCGGTCGCGTCTACTTCGCCGCCGGCTCGTTCGAGCCAACCGATTTCCGCGACGGCCTTGTCGATGTCGACTTCAACATGATCCGCGAGGTGCGGGAAGAAACCGGCCTCGACCTTGCCGGCGCGGCGCGCGGCAGGCGCTACTATGCCCTGTCGACGGCAACCGGCACGGTGATCTTTCGCCGCTATCGCGAGATTGCATCCGCCGACGAGGTCGCGCAGCGCATCAGCGCCTTTGTCGCCACCGAGGTAGAGCCGGAGATCGACGGGCCTGTCATCATCCGCAGTGCCGATGACCTGCCGGACGGGCTGATGCCGCACATGAAGCCACTGATCGAGTGGCATTTTGCCGGCAAGGACTAACGCATCGGGCCGAAAATCGGAATCGATTTTCGGAAAGCACGTTGCGCAGATTCAAAGTGTTAGAGCGTACTTCGTGCGTCCAAGTGGACGCACGTCGCTGTTTCGAAGTGTTAGAGCGTACTTTGTGCGTCCAAGTGGACGCACGTCGCTCTAATGACGCATTTTGTTTTCGATGGTTTTGCGGTCGTTGCGGGCGGCGACGAAAAACAGCATGACGCCGATACCCAGCAGCGCACCCATCGTCGTTCCCATCGTCTGACCGACAACCTGCTGGAAATCGGCGGTGACATGATCGGGGTTGGCCATGCCATAGCTGGCCAAATACCACCAAAAGCCCGCCAATGCGGCCTCGATGATCACCGTCACCAACGCCGCTCGCTCTTTCTTGCTCATCCCACTATTCCCCCCATATCCCCCAAGGCGATTGCTAGCACCGCGGGCAGTTCCGTGACAGGGGCAGGGCGACGGCCGCGTCAATATTTTGGGGACATCTGAAGGCGACGCACGCTGCGCCGCGCTATTCATGCCTCAGCGCGTCGATCGGATCGAGCCGCGCGCCGCGCAGCGCCGGGAAGAAGCCGAACACCATGCCGATCAGCGCCGAGAAGCCGACGGCGAGCAGGATCACCGCCGGGCTTGGCGCAAACGGGATCGCCAGCGTCAGCGAGGCGAGGCCGGCCAGCGCCAGGCCGATCAGGATGCCGATGATGCCGCCGAGCAGCGACAGCACGGTGGCCTCGACCAGGAACTGGATGAGGATGTGCTTTTCATGCGCGCCGATGGCCAGCCTTATGCCGATCTCGCGGGTGCGCTCGGTGACCGACACCAGCATGATGTTCATGATGCCGATGCCGCCGACCAACAGGCTGACGCCGGCGACCGCGCCCAGCATGCCGGTCATCGTCGTGGTGGCGCTCGCCATGGCGTCGGCGATCTGGGTCATGTCGCGTATCGAGAAGTCGTCTTCGCGGTCGGGCGGGATGCGGCGTGCATCGCGCAAGATGTCCTCGACGCGCGGCAGCAGCTCGGTGGTCGCCGCCCTGTCGTCGGCGGCGACGTAGATCGAGTCGATGTCGCGGTTGCCGGCGATGCGGCGCTGGTAGGCGGCGAGCGGCATCAGCACGACATTGTCCTGGTCCTGGCCGAAGCCGGTATAGCCTTTTGGCTCGAGCAGGCCGATGATCTTGCACGAGGTGCGGTTGACGCGAATGATCTCGCCTTCGGGGTCGCCGGCGCCGAAGAACTGCTGGCGCACGGTTTCGCCGATCAGGCAGACGCCGGTGCCCGAGCGGATTTCCGAATCGCTGAACGGTCGGCCCGAGATCAGCTTCCAGTCGCGCGCATCGAGATAGGCGCTGTCGGTGCCGGTGACACCCGACGTCAGGCTTTCGGTGCCGAAGATGACGCGGACCTGCTTTTGCGAGGCGGGCGAGATGGCGCGGGCGCCGCTCAAATGTGCGACAAGCGCGGCAAGTTCCTTGCTGCCGAGCGGACGTGTGGCCTGGTCGAGCCCTCCCGGTCCGCCGGGCCCGGCCGGGCGGCCGGGGCGGACAACGAGCAAATTGCTGCCGAGCTTGGAAATGTCGGCCTTTACCTTTTCGGTGGTGCCCGAGCCGATGGTGAGCATGGCGATGACGGCGGCAACGCCGATGACGATGCCGAGCAGCGTCAGAAACGAGCGCAGCACGTTGCGGCGCACTGAAAGCAGCGAGAGGCGGACGGTTTCCCAGATCATGGTTACACCACCTCAAGGTTCATGGCATCGGAGGCGACGTGGCCGTCGAGGAAGCGAATTGTGCGCTCGGCATAAGCAGCGACATCGGCCTCGTGGGTGACCATGGCGATGGTCAGGCCAAGCTCGGTGTTCAGCCGCGTCAAAAGTTCCATGATCTCGTGTGTGCGTGCGGTGTCGAGATTGCCGGTCGGTTCGTCGGCGACGAGCAGGGTCGGCCTGGTGACGATGGCGCGCGCGATCGCCACGCGCTGCTGCTGGCCGCCGGAGAGCTCGGCCGGCGTGTGGTGCTCGCGGCCGACAAGGCCGACCTCGGCCAGCGCCTTCATGGCGAGGTCGTGACGCTCGCGGGCGGCGACGCCGCGATAGATCAGCGGCAGTTCGACATTCTCCACCGCGGTGGTGCGCGGCAGGAGATTGTAGCCCTGGAAGACGAAGCCGACATAGAGATTGCGCAGCATGGCGCGGCGGTTGCGGTCGAGGCGGCCAGCATCGATGCCCATGAAGCTGTAGGTTCCGGCCGTCGGTGTGTCGAGGCAACCGATGATGTTCATCGCCGTCGACTTGCCCGAGCCGGACGGACCCATGATGGCGACGAATTCACCGCTGCGGATGGCAAGATCGACGCCAGCCAGCGCATGCACCGTGGCCTCGCCCTGGCCATAGCTTTTCCAGACCTTGTCGAAGGTGATGAGCAGCGAGCCTGACATGATTTCAGCTCCGCTGCTGCGCTGCGGTGATGACTTGCGCACCTTCTGCGAGACCGGAGGTGATCTCGGTCAGCTCGCCATCGGTGGAGCCGACCTTGACGTTGACCGGCCGGGGCCGGCCATTCTCCAGCACGTAGAGCGTGCGCGAGCCGTCGGTGGGCTGCGCCGTCGCCTGGCGCTGGCGGTTGCCGCGTGGACGGCCCATACGGCCCGTGAACAGGTCGCTCAGGCTCCACGCTCGGGCAGCAGATGCCGCCGGCCGGTAGCGGAAAGCCGTCGACGGTACGGTGAGCACGCCTTTTGCCTCTCTGGTGACGACCGAAACGGTGGCAGTCATGCCAGGCCGCAACAGTAGCTCGTTGTTGTCGACCTCGAACCGCGCGTCGTAGGTGACGACGCCGTCGGTGGTGACCGAGGCATAGGAGATGTCGCGGATCTCGGCATCGAACGGCCGCTCGGGAAAGGCGTCGACGGTGAAGCGGGCATGCTGGCCGGGCTTGACCGCGCCGATGTCGGCCTCGTCGACCGCTGCCTTCAATTCCATGTTCCTGAGGTCGGCGGCGATGACGAACAGCACCGGCGCTTGCAGCGAGGAGGCAACCGTCTGGCCGGGATCGACCGAGCGCGTCAGAACGATGCCGTCGATGGGCGCATAGATGGTGCTTTTGGCGAAGTCCGTCTGCTGCGCCTTGAGATCGGCATTGGCGATGGCCAGATTGGCTTTGGCGCTGTCGAGCGCTGCCTTTGAGCGGTCGCGCGTCGCTGTCGCCGCTTCAAGCGACTGGTCCGTCGCCATGCCGCGCTTGGTGAGCGCCGCCGCACGCACAACCGCCCTTTCGTTTTCGGTGAGGGTTACGGTGGCGGTCTCGACATTGGCGGCCGCCGCCTTGGCGGAAGCCTCGGCGCGCTCGATCTGCACCTCCAGCTTGGCGGTGTCGAGCGCCGCCAGCACATCGCCCTTCTTCACCTGCTGGTTCTCGTTGACCGCGACCGAGCGGACGACGCCGGACAGTTCGCTCGAAATGTCGACCTGGGTGAGGGGCTGCAGCGTGCCGGTCGCCGATACTTCGACCGTGAGATCGGCGACGGCGGCCGGCACAGTGGTATAGTCGATCTTGGCGGGAGACGCGGCATACCATTGGTACCCCGCCAGGCTTGCGGCGACGACGACCAGCACAAGCAGGCCATAAAGCCAGCCGCGACGCCGTTTCTTCTTCAGACCCAGGCGGTCGAGCCCGAGTGCCGTCTTTATGTCGGAAGTGGATTCCGTCTTTGGCAGATTGACAATCTGGTCCACGCCGGACCCCTATTATACCAGTGATGTCCCAACCGGTGCACTGATCAGGCCGAATGGTTCAAATATCAAATTAAATTTCGCCCATGTTTGGGCCCATATTGGATTGAGGCAGAAGGCTTTCTACAATGCTGACCCGGAATTACTTGCTTTACGACGTGTTCACCACCGACCGGCTGGCCGGCAATCCGCTTGCCGTCGTGCTCGACAGCAAAGGGCTGGACACGGCGGCGATGCAGGCCATCGCGCGCGAGTTCAACCTGTCGGAAACCGTTTTCTTGCTGCCGCCCGACAATTCCAAGCACCGCGCCCGCATCCGCATCTTCACACCCGACTATGAGATGCCGTTCGCCGGCCATCCGACGGTGGGCGCTGCGATTGCGCTTGCCGAAATGGCTGGCGATGGCGACACCGCCGGCATTTTTGTGCTGGAAGAAAATATCGGCCCGGTGCGCTGCGCCGTCAGCAAGCACGCTGGCGCCAGCTTTGCCGAGTTCGACCTGGCCAAACTGCCGGAGCAGCTGGAATTGTCCGCCGACCCGGAGGCGATCGGGGCGGCACTTGGCCTGGGGCCGCACGAAATCGGCTTCGAAAACCACCGCGTCTCGTTCTGGTCGGCCGGCGTGCCCTACGTGACCATTCCGGTCGCCGATCTGGAGGCGGCGGCCCGGATAAGGCTGGACAACCAGGCGTGGTCGGAACTGGCGCCCCGCAAGAGCGATTGGGCCCTCGCCAGCCCGTATGTCTATTGCCGCGAGACGGTGAACCACGACAGCGCCTTTCATGTCCGCATGATCGTGCCGGGCAATCCATCCTATGAAGATCCGGCGACCGGTTCGGCGGCGGCCGCCTTCGCCGGCGCGATCATGCATTTCGACGGTCCGAGAGAGGGTGTTTCCCAGCGTTGGATCGAACAAGGGCTGGAGATGGGGCGGCCTTCGCGCATCCGCCTCGAACTGAATGTCGAAGGCGGCAAACTCGCCGCCGCCCGCATCGGCGGCCATGCCGTCAAGGTGGCGGAAGGCAAGCTGTTCGTCTGACACACCATCCTTCGTCATCCTAGGGCGTAGCAGGAGCGAAGCGACGTCGCGGAGACCCCTAGGATCCATGCCGTAACCGAGCGGCCGTGCTCCGGCGGTGCGGGCTAGGTTTCCATGCAGCCGTCCGTCTTCTGCAGTGGTGGGCTCTCAGATCGAAACCGTGCGGCTCTTGTGCGCAGGAGCGCATTCTACACCGCTGCATTTTGGGCGACTGTTACGGCATGGATCCTAGGGCCTCTGCTCCGCTTCGCGTTCGCTCCGCCCTAGGATGACGAAACCCGGCGCGATTTGTCGGGAAATGAATCCGGCAGGGCTGGACATGGCGGATGGCGGCGGCTATATGCCCGCCGACGCTGGTTTTACCGGCGAGTGGGTGCGTAGCTCAGTTGGTAGAGCAGCTGACTCTTAATCAGCGGGTCACAGGTTCGATCCCTGTCGCACCCACCATTTAATCCGTTGATATTACTCGCTTTTCGCTACCTGAAAAGAGTGTGGCGAACATAGTGGTTCCCAATCCCGACGGTTGGTTTCCAATTCGCGTTCGGTTCCAGTTGCAGCCTCAGCCCCAGTTGCAGCCTCAGCCTTTGGGCGGCTTGGACACGTCTTCTTCCGACATGGGCTTTTCTGGTCCGGCTTTCTCGCCAATTCCGGACTTGGCGGCAAAACTGTAGAGAAGGCCTGCCGCGACCAGCACCAAAAGCGTGCCGAGTGCTGCCACTTGCCACAGACCGAGCCCGCAGGCCACGCCAATTGCCCCGGACAGCCACATGCCTGCACCGGTCGTCAGCCCGTGAACCTCGCCCTTCGAAAACAAGATCGTTCCGGCAGCAAGGAACGCGACGCCGGCGGTGACCGCTTCGACAACACGAATCGGATCGACCCTTACGGAATCCTGCTGAAACATCGGCGCGTGAATGATTTCAATCGTCAGAATACCGAAGGTAGCCGCTGCCACGCAGACCAGGATATGGGTGCGAAGCCCGGCAGGCCGATTTCGCCATTCGCGTTCGAAGCCGATCGCCGCACCGAAGATCGACGCCAGCAGAAGCCTCGCCGCAATGACGGGAAACGGGACGTATGTCGGATGGCCGAATTCCTGGAAAAGCTGTTGCATGCGTAACCCGGGCTGACCGGCCACAACGTGCTCGGGCCGGCCAGGTTCCCAGGGCAAGACTTGATTCCAGGTTGACGAGATTACTTCTCTGAAACACCGGCCTCGGCAAAGCTTGCCATGCGGGCATGGCATTCGAGCGCCGAGCGGACGATGTTGACGGCGAGGCAGGCGCCGGAGCCTTCGCCGAGCCGCATGCCGAGGTCGAGCAGCGGCGGCAGGCCGAGCGCCTCGAGCAGCCGGCGATGGCCGGATTCGGCCGAGACATGGGCGGCAAGGGTGTGGGCGAGGCCGGCGGGGTGCAATCTTGCCAAGGGCGCGGCGGCGGCGGTGCAGACGAAGCCGTCGAGCAGCACCGGCACGCCTGAATGGCGCGCCGCCAGCGTCGCGCCAAGGATGGCGGCGAGTTCGCGCCCGCCAAGGGCTGCTGCCATCCCCAGCGGGTCGGCAAGCACCTCGGCGTGGCGCTTGAGGCCGGCCTCGATGGCGGTGATCTTGCGCACCAGGCCGGCATCGTCGACGCCGGTGCCGCGCCCGGTCCATTTTTCCGCGCCGCCGCCGAACAAAGCGGCCGATATGGCCGCCGCCGGCGTGGTGTTGCCGATACCCATTTCGCCGAAACAGACGAGGTCGAGGTCTCTCGTCACCGCGCCATAGCCGGCCGAGACGGCAGCGAGGAAGGCTTCGCCGTCCATTGCCGGCACTTGCGTGAAATCGCCGGTCGGATAATCGAGGTCGAGCGGAATGACATCGAGCTCCGCACCGGCAATGCGGGCAAGCTGGTTGATGGCGGCGCCGCCGCCGGCGAAATTCGCCACCATCTGCACGGTGACCTCCGACGGGAAGGCCGACACGCCCTGTGCGGTGACGCCGTGGTTGCCGGCAAAGACGAACACTTTGACGCGGTCGAGCTGCGGCATGTCGCGGCCCTGCCAGCGGGCCAGCCATGCGGCTATGGCTTCCAATCGGCCAAGGCTGCCTTGCGGCTTGGTCAGCGTGTCCTGGCGGCGGGCGACAGCATTTGCCGCGGCGTCGCTGCCGGCAGGCAGATCGAGGCAGGCCGCTCGCAATTCATCAAGCGATTTGAAAGGCATGGGGCAAAAATCTCCGAAACAGAGTCAGGAAAGGCAAGCGGAAGCGACGAGCAGGATTGCGATTTCGCCAGACTGCTGCAGCGCGCCGACCGTATCGCCGGTCTGGCCGCCGATCTGGCTGCGGCACAGCATACGGAAGCCGGCAAACAACAGGCCGAGCAGGATAAGCGCGGCGACCGCGCCACCGAACCCTAGCGCCAGCAGCGCGACGGCGCCGAGCGCGGCGCCGGCAATGGCGGTTTCGGCCGAGACGGGGCCTGCATCGGCCGAGAGGCCGTCGCTGCGCGCCGGCGGCAACAGATGCATGAAAGCGCCGAACAAGCCGCGCGAGGCGGCATGCGCGGCAATCAGAGCCCAGAACATCTGGGCCGGGCCGGCGAATTCCGAAAGCACGCTCCAGCGGATAAGCAGCGACAGGGCGAGCGCGCAGGTGCCATAGGCGCCGATGCGGCTGTCGCGCATGATCTCCAGTTTTTTCTCGCGTGTCCTGCCGCCGCCAAAGCCGTCGGCCACATCCGATAGCCCGTCTTCATGCATGCAGCCGGTGGCGAGCAAGGTCGCGGCAAGGGCAAGGGCTGCTGCCGGGCCGGCGGCAAGGCCGAGCCAGGTCCCGACCGCGTAAACCAAGCCGCCGATCAGCGCGACGGCAAGGCCGGCGACCGGCGCCGCCCAGATCGCGGCAGCAAGGCTGCGGTCCCGAAAATCGACGACCGGCAGCGGCAGCCGAGTGAAGAAGACGACGCAGAGCGCGATGTCATCGAGCGCCTGGCGAAGCGAAGGGGGCATGTTCTCGAGTTTGAGCATCATCTATTCCGAAAACCGGTTCCCACTTTTCGCTGGCGCGGACCTCCGGTTCGGGATCATGCTCTAGCCTCTCCCGATGGCATGGAAGAACGTGCCGCTGACATGGCCGCGGCGGTAGCCGGAGGCGCCGAGCGGATTGCCTTGGCCGTCAGCGAGGTCGGCCAAGGGTTCGTCACTGCCGGTGGCAATCATCTGCGCATAGTGGAATTCGTGGCCGCGGATCAGCGCGCCTCGGTCTCCCAGCGGACAATCGGCGCGCAGCCGCGCCTCGCGGTAGCCGAGGTTCATCTTTCGCTTGGCAAAGCTGGTCGAGTGACCGAGCAGGCCGAGCATCGCGTGCGTCTCGCCCGATGCGTCCTCCAGCGCTTCGCCGAGCACCATGAAGCCGCCGCACTCGCCATGCACCGGCCGTGTTGCCGCAAACGCCTCGGTGCCGGCCCTGAAATTCGCAGCCGCCGCAAGGCGGCCGGCGTGAAGCTCGGGATAGCCGCCGGGCAGCCAGCAGACATCGCAATTTTCGCCGGGCGCTTCGTCGGCAAGCGGCGAGAAGCGGATGATTTCAGCCCCTGCCTTGCGCCAATGCGCGGCGACATGCGGATAGAGGAAGGTGAAGGCGGCATCCTCTGCCAGTGCGATGCGTTGTCCGGGCGGCGGCAGCGCGTCGTCGAAACTGCCGGGAGCGGGTGCGAATGGCGCCGCCAGCGCCATGATGGCGTCGAGGTCGAGCGAGCGTTCGACCATGTCGGCCAGGCGGTCGAGATGCGCCATCAAATTCTCATATTCGCCGGCCTGGACGAGACCGAGATGGCGCTCCGGCAGGTTGAGCGAGGGATCGCGCAGGATCGCGCCGACCACCGGCAGGCCGATCGCCTCGATCGCGTCGCCGCAGAGACGGCGGTGACGTTCGCTGCCCAGCCGGTTGAGCACGACGCCGGCCATGCGCACATCAGGGTCATAGCTGGCAAAACCCTTGGCGACGGCCGCCGCCGTGGTCGACTGTCCGGAAACGTCGAGCACCAGCAGCACCGGCAGGCCGTAGAGCCGGGCAAGATCGGCCGCCGAGCCGGTGCGGCCTGGAGCAGCCGGAATCCCGTCGAACAGGCCCATGGCGCTTTCGAGGAAGATGAAATCGGCATCTTCAGTTGCGTCGCCGGCCAGCGCGTTGAGCAAAGCAGGCGGCATCGCCCAGCTGTCGAGATTGACGCCGGAAAGGCCCGTCGCGGCGGTGTGGAAGCCGGGGTCGATATAGTCGGGGCCGGACTTGGCGCCGCGCACCTTGAGGCCGCGCCGCGCGAGCGCGCGCAAAATCCCGATGGTGACGCTGGTCTTGCCCGAGCCCGAGCGCGGCGCGCCGATGATGATCGCGCGGGTCATGGCTCGCCCGCCAATGCCGCGCGCATCGCGACGATGCCGCCGACGACGATCAGCGCCGGCGCGGTCAACCCGGCGGCGGCCGCCTCCTCGGCGATGGTGGCAAGCGTGGCGACGACGATGCGCTCCTGCGGCGTCGTCGCGGCGACGATCACCGCAGCAGGCGTCGAAGGCGGCAGGCCGCCGCCAAGCAGCGAGGCTGATATCAGCGGCAGATTGGCCATGCCCATATAGACGACGACCGGCTGGCCGGTGCGGGCGATTGCTTTCCAGTCGAGGTCGTCGTCGGTGCCGGCGGCGTGGCCGGTGGCCAGGATCACCGCCTTGTTGATGCCGCGCATGGTGGCCGGGATGCCGGCCCCGGCAAGCGCGCTGAGGCCCGAAGTCAGGCCGGACAGCACGCGGAACGGGATGTTTTCGCGCGCCAGCGCCAGCGCCTCTTCGCCGCCGCGGCCGAAAATATAGGGATCGCCGCCTTTCAGCCTGACGACGCGGCGGCCCTCGTGCGCCAGCCGCACCAGCAAAGCGGTGATGTCGTCCTGTTTCATCGACGGCTGGCCGCCGCGCTTGCCGGCGTAAAACAGCTCGGCGCCCGCGGCGACGGCGACGATATCGGGAGAGACCAGCGCGTCGTAGACGAGGGCATCGCACTGCCCAAGTGCGGCCAGCACTTCCAGCGTCAGGCAGCCGGGATCGCCGGGGCCGGCGCCGGCCAGCCAGACATGGCCCGGCTCAAGCTGGCGCGGCTTGAAGTTCAGCCGGGCCAAAGCCTGTTCGATCTCGGTGTTTCCACCGCTGTTTCCGGTGCCGTCGTTCACAATCCGTCCCGTCCGCGAAAACGCCGCTGGTAGTGGGCGTCGTAAAGTGAACTCTCGCCAAAGCCTTCCGCCGCCAGCGAGCGGCCGACGAAGATGATGGCCGTGCGCTCCATCGGGTCGGCGGCCAATTGCGCCTCGATCGTCGCCAGCGTGCCGGTCAGCACGCGCTCGTCCGGCCAGGAGGCGCGGAAGACGATCGCTACCGGGCAATCGGCGCCATAGAACGGCGTCAGCTCGGCGACGATCCGGTCGATGGCGTGGATGGCAAGGTGGATGGCCAGCGTCGCGCCGGTGCGGCCGAAGCCGGCCAGCGTCTCGCCAGGCGGCATTTTGGACGCGCGGCCGGAGATGCGGGTCAGCACCAGGCTTTGCGCGACTTCGGGAATGGTCAGCTCGCGGCGCAGCGCTGCCGCAGCAGCCGCGAAGGAGGGCACGCCCGGCGTCAGCGTATAGGCGATGCCGTGCTTCTCCAGGCGGCGGATCTGCTCGGCGACGGCGCTCCACACCGACAGGTCGCCGGAATGCAGGCGGGAGACATCGTGGCCGGCCTGGTGGGCCGCCACATATTCCGCTTCGATCTCGTCGAGCGACATCGGCGCGGTGTCGATCAGTTTCGTGCCGGGCGCACAGTGCTGCAACAATTCCGGGGCGACGATCGAGCCGGCATAGAGGCAGACCGGGCAGCTTGCCAGCAGCCG
The DNA here is from genome assembly GCF_055811535.1 of Mesorhizobium sp. WSM4816. Taxonomy (NCBI): domain Bacteria; kingdom Pseudomonadati; phylum Pseudomonadota; class Alphaproteobacteria; order Hyphomicrobiales; family Phyllobacteriaceae; genus Mesorhizobium; species Mesorhizobium sp. WSM4816. The sequence goes on from NZ_JBVVQR010000018.1 coordinate 38,791, forward strand.
GCTGCCGCGCAAGGTGATGAGGTCGGCCGCGCCGGGACCGGCGCCGATGAAGTGAACGGTCATGCGGCGTCTCCGCTGATGGCGATGGCGCAGGTGACCGGGCCAAGCACGGTGCGCGGCCCGAGCAGTTTTGCGCCTTGGCCCGCGGCGGCAAGCGCCGAGGCTTCGGAAACCGACGGCGTGCCGGCATGCGCCTGCGACAGATCGGAACGGCTGAGCAAAGCGGCCCCCTCATCCGGCCCTTCGGGCCACCTTCTCCCCGCTGGGGAGAAGAGACTGGCGCCAGCGTGCGTGATCTCCTCTCCCCTCGGGGAGAGGTCGGCCGAGCGAAGCGGAGGCCGGGTGAGGGGGCGCGACGGTTCAGAGCCAGCAACATCCACCACTATGACCGGGAGATCGAGTTTACGGCCGGCATCAAGAATGGCCACTTCGCTGCGTTTGAATTCGGTCGTCGCCAAGGCAGACAGTGCCGTCATCGCCAGCCCATGAACTTCAAGCGCGGCTTCTATGGCGGCAAGAACGTCCTGCACACTCACGCCTTTGCGGCTGCCGATGCCCGCGACCATCATGGCTTGACCCAGCTCCATTGGCTGACCGGCATGGCCGGCCGCCAGGCCTGCATCGAGCCAACCGGCGAAGCGCGGGATAGTGCGATGCGGGTGAGATCGCCGCCGAGCGACGCGTGGCGGGCGAGAAGCAGCGCCTCCATCTCCAGCGTCACCGCATTGGCGACCAGCCGGCCGCCAGCACGCAGGGCCTCGAGGGCAGTATCCAGCACGCCGGTATCGCTGCCGCCGCCGCCGATGAAGATCGCGTCCGGCGTCTCCAATCCGGCGAGCGCCTGCGGCGCCGAGCCTTCGACGACGGCAAGACCGGGAACGCCGCAGGCGGAACCGTTGCGGCGGATGCGGGCGGCGCGGGTTGGATCGGCCTCGATGGCAATGGCGCGCATCGTCGGATGGGCGAGCATCCATTCGATGCCGATCGAGCCGGAGCCGGCGCCGATGTCCCACAGCAACTCGCCGCGCCTGGGGGCGAGGGTGGACAGGGTGATGGCGCGCACTTCGCGCTTGGTGATCTGGCCGTCATGCTCGAACAAATGATCGGCAAGGCCCGATGTCAGCGGCAGGATGCGTGCTTCCGAAGTTGAGTCAACTTCGACCGCCAGCACATTGAGCGGATTGATTTTTTGCAGGTCAAAGGCGTCCGCCCGCGCCGAGCGAAACCTTTCGTTCGGGCCGCCCAGCGCCTCAAGTGCCGTCAGCTGCGAGGCACCGAAGCCGAGTTCGGCCAGCAGGCGCGCAATCGCCGCTGGCGCATCGCCGTCCGAGGTCAGCGCAAGGATGCGGCTGCCCGGATGCAGCAACGGCCGGATCAGGTCGAGCGAGCGGCCGTGCAGCGAAATGGTCTCGATATCCTGCAGCGCCCAGCCGAGGCGGGCGGCGGCCAGCGAGAAGGCAGAAGCGGCTGAAATCACCTGCATCTCCTGGGGAGGAATTTTGCGAGCAAGGGTGACGCCGACGCCATGGAAGAACGGATCGCCCGACGCCAGCACGCAGACTCGCCTGCCGGAAAGCGCCAGCACGTCGCGCATCTCGGCATCGAAAGGGGTCGGCCAGGCACGGGCTTCGCCTTTGGCGAGCGACACGACGAGCGCAAGGTGGCGCGTGCCGCCGAAGACGAATTCGGCCTCGGCGATCAGCCGCTTGGCCTCGTCGCCGAGACCCGCTACACCGTCCTCGCCGATGCCGACGATTGTGAGCCATTTTGGTGTTGGCTGTTTATTGTTTGACATGCCGCGCCGCCCCTCATCCGCCTGCCGGCACCTTCTCCCCGTATAGTGACGGGGAGAAGGGAACTGGCCGCAACGCTGGCGTCCCCCTCTCCCCGTCCTTCACAGGGAGAGGGTAAGGGTGAGGGGCAGCTCGGCGTGGCCTGACGTGGTGCCAATGAAGCGCATTCTGATCCTCGGCGGAACCACCGAAGCCCGGCAACTGGCGGGAAAGCTGGCCGCGCGCGCCGATGTCTCGCTCACGCTGTCGCTGGCCGGCCGCACCGAAAATCCCGTCGCGCAAGGTGTGCCGACGAGGGTAGGCGGTTTCGGCGGCGCCGACGGGTTGGCTGCTTTTCTTCACGAGACCCGCATCGAGCTGCTGGTCGACGCCACGCATCCCTATGCGGCGCAAATCTCGGCCAATGCCGCGGCAGCGGCGCGAGAGGCCGGCGTGCCGATCGTTGCGCTCAGGCGCCCGGGCTGGGAGCCTGCCGAAGGCGACCGCTGGACGCTGGTCGACAATGTTGCCGGCGCGGTGACGGCGCTGGCCACTGCGCCGCGCCGCGTTTTCTTGGCGCTTGGCCGGCAGGAGGTCGCCGCCTTCGAGGCGGCGCCCCAGCATCATTATCTGATCCGCAGCGTCGATCCGGTCGAGCCAAGGCTCGCTGTGCCCGACGCGACCTATCTCCTGGCGCGCGGGCCGTTCCGGGAAGCCGACGAACAGGCACTGCTTCGGGAACACCGCATCGACGTCGTCGTGTCCAAGAACAGCGGCGGCGAGGCGACCTACGGCAAGATCGCCGCAGCGCGGGCGCTCGGCGTCGAGGTGGTCATGATCCGCAGGCCGACGCTGCCGGACGTTGCGTCGGCTGAAACCGTCGAAGCCCTTGCCGCGATGGTCGATCATTTTCTGGTCGGTCATTTTCTTGGGTCCGCTGCCGAACGCGGCGTATAGACCAGCGCCGGTTTTTCGCCGCGCTTGATGATCCTGGTTTCCGGCGAGCCGATGATGATGCAGGTCGCCATGTCGGCCTTTTCCGCATCGGCGTCCGCCAGCAGAACAACCTCGATGCGCTCGTCGGGACGGCCGGCAGCGCGGCCGAAGACGACCGGCGTGGTGCCCGGAAGGATCGCGGTCAAGCATTCGAAGGCGCGGCCAAGCTGCCAGGGGCGTGCCTTGCTGATCGGATTGTAGAGCGCGATGACGAAGCCAGCGCCGGCCGCAGCCAGCAGCCGCAATTCGATGAGATCCCATGGCTTTAGATTGTCGGACAACGAGATGGCGCAAAAATCATGGCCGAGCGGTGCGCCGATCCGGGCCGCGACCGCGAGCATGGCGGTGATGCCGGGCAGCATCGAAACGTCAACGGCACGCCATTCGGCCGGGCCGGCCTCGATCGCCTCGCAGACGGCTGCCGCCATGGCAAAGACGCCGGGGTCGCCGCCCGAGACAACGGCGACATTGTGGCCCTGCGCAGCCATTGCCAGCGCGTCCTTGGCGCGGGACAGCTCCTCGCGATTGTCGGAGGCGACGCGGGTCTGGTCGAGGCGCAGGTCGAGCCGGTCGAGATACGGTTTGTAGCCGAAGAAGAATCTTGCCTCGGCGACGGCGCGGCTCGCTTCCGGCGTCACCTGGTCGGCATTGCCGGGCCCAAGGCCGATAACGGTCAGGCGGCCGCTCATGCTTCGGCTCCCAGTGCGGCGGCCCGGCCTGACCAGCCGGCGACCAGCACGATGGCGAAGTAGGGCGCGTTGTCGTCCTGCTTGTCGGCCAGCCGCATCGAAACGCCGCCTGGCATGGTGCCGCGCTCGACATAGACGGCACGCGCCAGCTTGTCGGTCGCCGCCAGCGCGCGCCTGATCTTGGGCAGGTTGCGGCCAACCTTCATGATGACAGCGGCATCGGTGTCGGCGAGGCGGCGCGTCAGCTCGAATTCGCTCATCGTGCCCGGCAGCACGGTCAATACATCGTCGCCCTGGACGATCGGCGTTCCGGTCGCCGACCAGCAGCCGGACATGGCGGTGACGCCGGGAATGACCTCTGTTGGAAAGCGGTGCGCCAGCCTGACATGCAGGTGCATGTAGGAGCCGTAGAACAGCGGGTCGCCTTCCGAGAGCACCGCGACCATCCTGCCGGCGCTGAGATGCTCGGCGACCTTTTCGGCCGACTCTTCGTAGAAATCCGCTATCTGCGACCGGTAACCGCTGTGATCCTTGTCGATTTCTGTGGTCACGGGATAGAGCAGCGGCAACTCGATCAAATCAGGACGAAAATGCGCGCCGACGATGGCGCGCGCATTGCTGTTGTTGCCGCGCTTGGCGAAATGCGCAACGACGTCGGCCTCGGCCAGCGCGCGCACGGCCTTGAGCGTCAGCAATTCGGGGTCGCCGGGACCGGTGCCGACGCCAACAAGCCTGCCTTTTACAATCGCGTTCACAGGCCCGGCCTCGCCAATGCGTTGAGGGCGGCCGCGGTCATGGCGCTGCCGCCCAGCCTGCCCCGCACGATCGCGTAGGGAACGCCGTAGGAATTCTCGGCCAGCGCGTCCTTCGATTCGGCAGCACCGACGAAACCGACCGGCATGCCGATGATAGCAGCCGGTTTCGGCGCACCGTCGCGCAGCCTTTCCAGCAGGTAGAAAAGTGCAGTCGGCGCATTGCCGATGGCGACGACCGAACCGGCCATGCGCTCGCCCCACAGGTCGATGGCTGCGGCCGAACGGGTGTTGCCGATCTTTTTCGCTATGTCGGACGTCCGCGGGTCGCGCAACGTGCAGACCACCTCGTTGCCGGCCGGCAACCGGGCGCGGGTGACGCCGTGCGAGACCATCTCGGCATCGCAGAAGATCGGCGCGCCGGCAGCCAGCGCCGTGCGAGCGGCGGCAACAAAAGCTTGCGAAAAAACAAAGTGCCTGCTTGCCTCGACCTGGCCGCAGGCATGAATCATGCGGACGGCAACATCGGCTTCGGCATTGGAAAAGCGCGACAGGTCGGCCTCGGCGCGAATGATGGCAAAGGAGCGCTCGTAGATCGCCGTGCCGTCATGGATGTAGTCGTAGGGGGCGGGCATGTTCATTCCTGTCGGTAGGGTTCGGTGACACCGGCCGCGCCAAGCCTTGTCAGGCAGGCGGCGGTGGTCTCGCCTCGAAATCGTGCTTCGCGGATCGCTGCGGCAATGCGGCCAACGCCGCGCGCGGCGTCATAGCCTGGCCTGTATCCGGCAGGAAGGGCCTTTGCCGTCCCGTCCACGACAAGCCCGGCTCCGTTATCGCCGCCGACCAGTGTCAGCGCTGCCGGGCCGGGATGGGCGCAGCCCTTGGCACAGCCAGAGATATGGAGGGTGACGGAGGCATCGAGGAGGTCGCGGTACTCGGCGGCGACGGTCTCGGCGATGTCGCGCGCGGCGATCCGGCCGGAGGCGCAGGCCGGCGCACCGGGGCAAGCGGCGATTTTCGTGCGCGGGTCGGCAGCGTCGGTAACGAAGCCGGGGGGGGCGGCGGCCTGCTGGAGCGAATGGCAGGCGGTCGGGGAGAGGCCGAGGAAAAGCAGCGCGCGGCCAGGGGCAAGGCGAATTTCGGTTGCGCCTAGGGTGAGGGCGTGTTGCGTGAGGCCGATGAGTTTTTGCGCCGGCATGCTGCCGAAGGGCAGGCCGATGCCGAGGGCGGCCGTGTTGCTGGCGAGAGGAAAGAGGCCGATCGGCGAACGTATTGGTTCGGACAATTTGACAGGCAGGCGATCCTGCGCACCCCCCTCTGTCCTGCCGGACATCTCCCCCGCAAGGGGGGAGATCGGCAGTTCCGACGCCGCCGCTCGTCCTGCAACGCCAGTGATTGGCGAAAGCGGTGATGAGAGCTCAATCTCCCCCCTTGCGGGGGAGATGTCCGGCAGGACAGAGGGGGGTGTGAAGGAATGCCAGCTTGCGAGGGATACTAACTGCCTCTCCGTCAAATCCCTTGCATGGGCTTCGCGGTCTTTTTCAGCAACCATCCTTAGAATAGCGACGGCGATATCACGGGCCGAATCCTCCTCGACCGTGATGAGGGATTTCGCACTCTGACCGTCTCCGGCAACGGACATCTTCCACTGAATTGCCGCGTCCATCCGCACCGCAGCCAACCTGACATCGGCTGTCACCACATCCATGCCAAGTCGTCCGCCGCCGTCGACAATGACAGAAACCTTCGGGCCAAGGCGCTGTGCCAGCCCGGCTTCAGCAATCGCTTTTCGAATCCGCTCCGCCAGCGGGCGTGGGTCGGCGATCTCTTGCGGATCCAGCCCGGCCAGCGGTCCGGTCTCGACCGGAACGCCGGTGCGCACTGCGATGCCGAGCGCGTCGACCTCCATTGCCAGCAGCCGGGCGCTGGCCGGCGTCAGGCCGCGGATCTGCAGGCTGCCACGCGCGGTCACTTCCATGATGCCGTTGCCATGCCGCAAGGCGGATTCACCGAGCCCGATCAAGGATTTCGGCGAGAGTCCTCCAGCGACCGGGTTGAGCCGCACCAGAAGCCCGTCGCCGGTCTGCATCGGCGCGGACAAAGCAGGGCAGGCGCCGCGTCGGGAGAAGGCGTTCATGCCGCCACCCCCAGCGCGCGGGCTTCGGCGATCAGGGCGGCGAGGTCGTCGTCGACGGAATTGCGCAGCGGGTGCCAGAGACCGCGCCGCCGCGCCGACAAAAAACGCTCGGCGATGATTTTCGCGGCCGCCGGATTTTCGCGCAGGATGAAGGCGCGCACCTCGGGATCGCCGAGATAGGCGTCGTGCACGGCCTCGATCAGCGTGCCTGGTATGGCATGGGTGGTCTCGGCGAAACCGACGAGACGGTCGACCGTCTCGGCGAATTCCGAAGCGCCGCGCGGCCCGTGCCGCATCTGGCCGGCAATGAAGCGCGGGTTGACCGCGCGGGCGCGAACGACCCGAGATACGGCTTCTCCAAGCGAGCGCGGCTTCGGCTTTTGCGGATCCGTGGTGTCGAGGACGATGACGTCGGCGTTCTTGCCAAGCGCTGCAAGCGCCGCCGAAAAACCGCCGATGAAGGCGACATCGGCGGAGCCTTCCAAAATGTCGCGGCCGGGGTCGTCTCCGGTATGGACGAGGAGGTCGGCCTCGGCGACGCGACCCTCGAACGCGCCGGGCGACGAAATCCCTTCGCCCTCGGCGCCGCCATAGGCATGCGAGGTGGCGTCGAGATAGGCTCTACCGATTTCTTCGCGCGCCGCCCAGTCGCCGCTCGACAGCAACGCCTCGATACCGGCGCCGTAGGTGCCGGGCGAGGTGCCGAAAATGCGCGGGCGGACCTTGCCATCGGCGCGGGTTTTTGCGGCGAGCGGGTTTTCCGTCGCGTCCTCGTCGCGGGCGGCGACGGCGTTGGCGGCCGCATCGATCAGGGCGATCTGGGTCGGGAACATGTCGCGGAACAGGCCTGAAATGCGCCAGGTGACATCGACGCGCGGGCGGCCAAGGGTGGCCGGCGGCAGCACCTCGATGCCGGTGACGCGGCCGGTGGCGCCATCCCATTGCGGCCGGCAGCCCATCAGCGCCAGGCCTTGCGCGATCTCTTCGCCGCCGGTGCGCAGCGAGGCCGAGCCCCAGAGGTCGATGACCAGCGAGCGCGGCCAGTCGCCATGCGATTGCATGTAGCTGCGCAAGACCTCGTCGGACGCCGCCCTGCCGAGATCGAAGGATGTCGGCGTCGGCATGGTGCGTGGATCCGATGTGAACAGGTTGCGGCCAGTCGGCAGCACATCGCGCCGGCCACGCGCCGGTGCGCCGGCAGGACCGGCAGCGACATGGCGGCCGTCGAGGGCCGCGATCAATGCTGACTTCTCGGCCGCCGCACTTTGCTGGCGCAGCGGATCGGTCTCGCCCTCGGGCGAGCGGCCAAAGATGTGCAACCCGTCCTTGATGGCGAAGTCCTTGAGGTCGCAGAGCCAGGCGTCGATGCGGCGCAGCGCTTCGTCGGGCGCGTCGGTTCCGGCGACGCCGGCCTCGGAGGCGAGACCGGTCTTTTCAGCTGTTTCGACGATCAGCCTCGCCAGGCGGTCGCGGCGGCGGCGGTCGAGCCCTTCAGCCTGGGCATATTCGTCGACCAGCCGCTCGAGCTGCTGCTGGTTCTTGTCCGGACCGGCGCCGGTCAGCGGCGGCGGCAGATGGCCGAGGGTGACGGCGGCAATGCGCCGCTTGGCCTGTGCCGCCTCTCCCGGGTTGGAGACGATGAAGGGATAGATGACGGGCAGGGGCCCGGTGACGATCTCGGGAAAACAGGATTCGCTGAGCGCCACTGTCTTGCCGGGCAGCCATTCCAGTGTGCCGTGGGCGCCGACATGGACGAGGGCATGGACATCGAGCGACTTGCGCAGCCACAGGCCAAAGGCGATCAGCGCATGGCGCGGCGGCAAGGTCGGATCGTGATAGTCGGCGCGACGGTCGACCGAGCGCCCGCGGTCGGGGGCCAGTGCTACGGTGATGTTGCCGAAGGTGGCGGCGCGGAAGGGGAAGCGTTTGCTGTTTGCCAGACTCGGATGTTGGCGCGAGGCACCCCCCTCTGTCCAACCGGACATCTCCCCCGCAAGGGGGGAGATCGAGCTCTCATCCCCGCTTTCGCCAACTACCAGCGTTGTATAACGAGCGACGGCGTCCGAACTGCCAATCTCCCCCCTTGCGGGGGAGATGTCCGGTTGGACAGAGGGGGGTGCCTCGCGCAAACCTGTTTCATCTTCGGCCTTACCCCATGCGGCCGTCACCTCAGCGATGGCCGCTGCAGGCAATTCCGCCGAGAAGTCGAGATAATCCTTCAGCCCCAAGCCTTCGCCACCACGCTCCAACTCATCCAGCAATGCACGCGGCGTTTGCGGAATCCCTTCAACGACATAGCCCTGTTCGCTCAGGTCGTGCAGCATCGCCAGCACGCTGGACGGCACGTCGAGACCGACGGCGTAGCCGGTGCGGCCGGGCGCGCTTGGATAGTCGGGGATCAGGATGGCGAGCTTGCGTTTTTCGCGCGGCGTGCGCTGCAGGCGCACGAACGCCTCGACACGGTTCGCCACCTGCGCGACGCGGTCCGGCTCCGGCCGGTTGGCGAAGGCGCGGAAAGCCAATGCCGGATCGACCTCGCTTTCGCCCTTGAAGGAAATGGCGCCGGCGAGAATGCGGCCGTCGAGTTCGGGGAGGACGACATGCATGGCGAGGTCGGCGGGCGCCAGGCCGCGCTGGTTGTCTTGCCAGATATCGCGGCGTGTCGTCGCGACGATGACCTGAAAAACAGGAACGCCGGCGCGGTCGAACAGGGTTTCGACGCCGGGCTCAGCACCCGAGGCGAAGGCGGTCGCGGTGATGATGGCGGCAGGGTGTAGCGTGGCAAGCGCGGTTTCGACAAAGGCGAGCGAGGCCGGGTCCTTGAGGCTGGAGACGAAGATCGGCACGGGGGCCATGCCGCGCTGCCGCAGCGCTTCAAACAATGCGTCGATCGGCGCGACGTCGGCGGCGAGCAGCATCGAGCGGTAGAAGAGGATGGGGATGATGGGGGCGCCCACGTAGGTATTGCCGGCGTCGAGCTCCGTCCCACCCCCCTCTGTCCTGCCGGACATCTCCCCCGCAAGGGGGGAGATTGTGCCGCCATCGATGCTTTCGCCAATCGCGGATATTGAAGATAGCTCCGACGATGTAGGAAATGCGCCGGTGTTGGTGACGGCAGATCTCCCCCCTTGCGGGGGAGATGTCCGGTAGGACAGAGGGGGGTGTGACCGAACGCCGACATTCGAAAGGTCCCGCCTCTCTACGATGCCCAATCCCGGCTTATAAAATCCCGCCTTCGGCACGACAACCGGCTCCGCGACCGCCACATCTGATCCGGCGAGACTTGCCAGCCTCTGCACCAGCGCCGTCATATTCTCCGGGCCGCCTTCGCGGAAATAGCCAAGCAGGCCGTCGAGCTCCTGGCGCGGCAGCGTCGAGCCTTCGATCAGACGCAAATCCTCGTCGCGGCATTCGCCGGGCAGCAGCGCCAGTTTTATGCCGTGCGCGCGGGCGGTCGAGGCGAGCTGATCGCAGCCGTAGCGCCACCAGTCGTAACCGCCGAGGATGCGAACCAGAACAACCCTGGCGTGCCGGGCGACGCTGTCGATCCACAGATCCACAGACATCGGATGGCGCAGATCGCGCAAGGTGGCCAACCGCATCGACGGCAGGCGATCCGCGTCCGCCTGCCACGCCGCCGCCAGCCCGGCCAGATCGCTGTCGGTGAAGGACAGCGCCACGACATCCGCAGGCGTCTGCCTGAGATCGACAGGCTCGGCAAGATCGTCGAGCGAGGCGGATGTGGTGGTGAGGATGTGCATCGCGGCTCGTGCCTGAGGTCAGCCGGCGAGGATACGCTCGATCGCCGGGCGGTTCAGCCCTTTCAGGCCGATGACGACGAGGCGGGAGCGGCGATCGTCGGCGGCGGTCCAGGCGCGGTCGTAATAGTGGTTGACGCGCGGCCCGACTGCCTGCAGCAACAGCCGCATCGGCTTGCCGCCGACCTCGACGAAGCCTTTTACGCGCAGCACGTTTTCTTCTTCCGCCGCCGTGGCGACACGCAAAGCCAGCTCTTCGGGATTGGCGATCGACGGAATGTCGATGACGAACGAGTCGAAATCGTCATGCTCGTGATCGAGCTCGTCATCGTGGTGGGTCTTGCGGTTCTCGATGTCGTCCTCGACGGCAAGGCCGAGGCCGAGCAGCACGGAGGGATCGACCTTGCCCTGCGAGGCCGGCACGATCTTCACCGCGCGGGCGGCGTGCTTGCGGATGACGGCATTGGCGCGGGCCGAGCCGGTGGCGTCCATCAGGTCGCTCTTCGACAATATGATCAGGTCGGCGCAGGCGAGCTGGTCCTCGAACACCTCCTCGACCGGATCGTCGTGGTCGAGCGTCTCGTCCTGCGCGCGCTGCGCCTGCAGGGCGTCCATGTCGTTGGCAACGCGGCCTTCGGCCAGCGCCGGTCCGTCGACCACGGCAATGACGCCGTCAACCGTCACCCGGCTCTTCACCGTCGGCCACTGGAAGGCCTGGACCAGCGGCTTGGGCAGCGCCAGCCCGGAGGTTTCGATCAGGATCTGGTCGACCCTGGGCGTCAGCGACAGGATCTGGTCGAGCGCCGGGACGAAATCGTCGGCGACGGTGCAGCAGATGCAGCCATTGGCCAGTTCGACGATGTTTTCCTCAGGGCAGGTGTCGATGCCGCATCCCTTAAGAATCTCGCCGTCAATGCCGATGTCGCCGAACTCGTTGACGATGATGGCCAGCCGCTTGCCGCCGGCGTTTTCGAGCAGATGGCGGATCAGCGTCGTCTTGCCGGCGCCGAGGAAGCCGGTGACGACGGTGCAGGGCACTCGGGAGACGGAAGTGGTCATATCTGGTCCTTCAAAAGGTCGAGGGGAGGGATGCGGGCAACGAGGCCGCGCTTCAGGCAATCGGGGCGGCCGCGCCATGGGATGAGGCCGTCGGTCGAGGTGGCGAACAGTTTTGCGCCGGTGATGAGATCGGCGCCGCTGGTCGCGGTCAGGTCGCCGAAGACATAGCTCCAGCAGCCGTCGCGCAGGATAGCGGCGCTGAGGCGGCGCTTGCAGTTGCCGAGGCATTCGACGCTGCGGATACGGATATTTTCGCCAGAGGCGGCGCGGCGCGTGTCTTCGGCCAACAATTCGCCGGCGCGAGGATGGCCGTCGGAGCCGGTCTCGTCACGGCAGGAGGCGCAGACGATCACGGTGACGTCGGCCAGAGCATCATCATCGCCGGACAATACGCCCGCTGTCTCAGCCGAAAAACTGCTGTCGCGTTCCAAATCAGGCTCCTTGCCCGGAAAACCCGCCAGGCGATCGGATTTTTATGTCGCTAGACGGCAGGTCTCCTGGCTCGCGGGTCATCGCCTTGGTGCCGCCTTCCCGGGATTTTCCCAGTGGTTATCGGCCTTGGCTCGTCGCTTACAGTTGCGGGGACAGCCGCGGATTTGAAATCGAGATTTCGCACCGCATTCCCTCTTGGCTCCTCCCTTTGCCGAGAGGAGACCGTCTGAACCGGATTTAGGCTTGTGGAGGCAGTTGTGTCAACGCACGTCTACGACGCGGCGAGGGAAACGCTGCGGGGCAATTTTCGAGTCGGCGCTGCCCTTCATCCGCCTGCCGGCACCTTCTCCCCGTATAGTGACGGGGAGAAGGAAAGCCGGCCGCACCTGGGCGCCCAGCCTTACAACGCTGTAGATTGGCGAAATCCCAAACCAAGTCGTCCTTTCTCCCCGTCACTATACGGGGAGAAATGCCCGGCAGGGCAATGAGGGGCGGCGCCGACATCGGCAATCCCTTACGAAACCGCGACTTCCGCCAGCGCGTGGCCCAGATCCCCCGCAGGCGTCACCTCGATGCGTTCGAGGCCGAGCCAACCCTGCATCAGCTTCAATTCCTCAAAAAGTTCGGCGGCGGTTTGCGGCGGCGCGCCGGGTTCGGCATAGGCGGCATGGGCCCGCAGCACGCCGGCCGGGCGGTCGGCCTTAAGGTCGATGCGCGCCACGATCCTTTCGCCGAGCAGGAACGGCAGCACATAATAGCCGTATTGGCGCTTTTCGGCAGGGGTGTAGATCTCGATGCGATAGCGGAAGTCGAACAGTCTTTCCGTACGCGTCCGTTCGAAGACAACCGGATCGAACGGAGCGAGCAAGGCGCGCGCCTCGATCTTGCGCGGAAAACGAGCGTCCTTGTGAAGATAGGCGGGTTTGCTCCAGCCTTCGACGGTCACCGGCAAGAGGTCGCCGGCGTCGACCAGTTCCTCGATGCGGCCTTTGATGTCAGCGGGAGAGAGGCGAAAATAGTCGCGCAGGTCGCCTGCTGTCGCGACGCCGTGGGCGCGGGCGGAGATGCGCAGCAATTCGCGGTGCGCATCCTCAGGGGAGGGCACCGGCAGGGCAAGTATTTCCGGCGGCAGCACGCGCTGCGGCAGATCATAAAGCCGCTCGAAGCCACGACGTGACGCCGTGGTGATGCGGCCGGCCCAGAACAGCCATTCGAAAGCGTGCTTGGCGTCGCTCCAGCCCCACCAGCCGCCGGAGCCTTTCTGGCCTTCCAGGGCGGAAGCGGCGATCGGGCCGCGTTCGACGACCTCGCGATAAATGTCTTCAATGTAGGCGGCGCGCTCGCGGCCCCACTTGGCCAGCCCGTTGTACATTTCCTCGCCACGTTCGGCCCGTTCCATGCGCCAGCGCATCAGCGGATAGGTCTCGACCGGCAGAAAGGAGGCTTCGTGCGCCCAATATTCGAAGACCTTGCGCTTGCGCGTCACGGCGGCGTTGTCGAGCAGGGCGAGCGGGTAGGGGCCAAGCCGCGAATAGAGCGGCATATAATGGGCACGCACCACCGCGCTGACGGAATCGATCTGCAGCAGACCGGTCCGGCCAAGCACACGGGCCAGATGGCGGCGATCGGGCGTGCCGTTAGGGCGAGGATCGGCAAACCCCTGTGCGGCAAGCGCGATGCGCCGGGCCATGGCGAGCGAGATTTTTTCCTTCATGCAGACGGCACTCTGTCGGCGTTTGACCAAAGGTGGGAGCGATGATTCCGCGCCATGCTAGCAGGGTTTTGGCGGCATCCATGTCAGGAGAGAAAAGTGGAGTAAAAAGCGAAGGAAATCAAACAGGAGCGGATCGGACCAGTTTTTCCGGATATGCCGTCGAGCACCGTGTTTTGAACAAGGTTTGACTTGCTTCACCGAAAGCCCTGCGCTAACCCTCGCCGCGTTGCAGCATAGAGCCCCCTAACACGGTTCAGTGGTTAAACTGTCACGCTTCCGCAAGTGGGTCCGGTGCTGTAATCAGAGTGGATTGGCCGCCAACGGAAAGCTGCAGCATGAACGCATTGTTGAGTTCGTACCTGCCCATCGTCCTGTTCATCGGCGTGGCGCTGGTCGTCGGCCTGGCGCTGCTTGCAGCACCCTTCCTGGTGGCCTACCGCAATCCCGATCCGGAAAAGCTTTCCGCCTATGAATGCGGCTTCAACTCGTTTGACGATGCCCGCATGAAGTTCGACATCCGCTTCTACCTGGTGTCGATCCTGTTCATCATCTTCGATCTGGAAGTGGCCTTCCTGTTTCCGTGGGCAGTGTCTTTCGGCCAGATCGGCATGCTCGGCTTCTGGTCGATGATGGTGTTTCTGGCGATGCTGACCATCGGCTTTGCCTATGAATGGAAGAAAGGAGCGCTGGAATGGGATTGAGCGACAATTCCGGCACGCTCGTCGCGCCGAAGCCAAAAGGCATTCTCGACCCCAGCACCGGAAAGCCGGTGGGGGCGAATGATCCCTTCTTCCTCGAGATCAACAACGAGCTTGCCGACAAGGGCTTTCTCGTCACCTCGACCGAGGCGCTGATCACCTGGGCGCGCAGCGGCTCGCTGATGTTCATGACCTTCGGTCTTGCCTGCTGCGCGGTCGAGATGATCCATACCTCGATGCCGCGCTATGACTCGGAGCGGTTCGGCGTTGCGCCGCGCGCCTCGCCGCGCCAGTCCGACATCATGATCGTCGCCGGCACGCTGACCAACAAGATGGCGCCGGCGCTGCGCAAGGTCTACGACCAGATGCCGGAGCCGCGCTACGTCATCTCGATGGGCTCCTGCGCCAATGGCGGCGGCTACTACCACTATTCCTATTCGGTGGTGCGCGGCTGCGATCGCGTCGTGCCGGTCGACATCTATGTGCCCGGCTGTCCGCCGAGTGCGGAAGCGCTGCTCTACGGCATCCTTCTGTTGCAAAAGAAGATCCGCCGCACCGGCACGATCGAGCGGTGAGCGCGATGATGAGCCTGAATGAACTCTCGACCTATCTCGGCGAGAAGCTGAGCGGCCGGATCGGCGATGCGGTGCTTGCCTATGGCGAACTCACGATCTCGCTCGAGCCGCACGATCTGATCGAGGTGGTGCGCTTCCTTCGCGACGATCCAAAATGCCAGTTCATCTCGATCATCGACGTCTGCGGCGCCGATTATCCGTCGCGGGCCAAGCGCTTCGACGTCGTCTATCACCTGCTGTCGCCGAAGCAGAATATTCGCATCCGCATCAAGGTGCAGGCCGACGAGGAGACGGTGGTGCCGTCTATCACCGGTGTGTTTCCGGGCGCCGACTGGTTCGAACGCGAGACCTACGATCTCTATGGCGTGCTGTTCTCGGGCCACCCCGATTTGCGCAGGATCCTGACCGACTACGGCTTCGAAGGTCATCCGCTGCGCAAGGATTTCCCGCTGACCGGTTTCGTCGAGGTGCGCTACGACGACGAGGCCAAGCGCGTCATCTACGAGCCGGTGGAATTGAAACAGGAATTCCGCAATTTCGATTTTCTCAGCCCCTGGGAGGGGACGGATTACGTCCTTCCAGGCGACGAAAAAGCCAAGACGAATTGAGACGCCAGAATGGCTGAAACCTCCGTCCGCAATTTTAACATCAACTTTGGACCTCAACACCCTGCAGCGCATGGTGTTTTGAGGCTGGTTCTTGAGTTGGACGGCGAAGTCGTCGATCGCGTCGATCCGCATATCGGGCTGTTGCATCGCGGCACCGAGAAGCTGATCGAAGCCAAGACCTATTTGCAGGCCGTGCCCTATCTCGACCGGCTCGACTATTGCGCGCCGATGAACCAGGAGCATGCCTTTGCGCTGGCCGCCGAGCGGTTGCTCGGCATCGAGGTGCCGAAGCGCGGCCAGCTGATCCGCGTGCTCTATTGCGAGATCGGCCGCATCATGTCGCACATCCTCAATGTGACGACACAGGCAATGGATGTCGGCGCGCTGACGCCGCCGCTATGGGGCTTTGTCGAGCGCGAAAAGCTGATGGTGTTTTATGAGCGGGCCAGCGGCTCGCGCATGCATGCCGCCTATTTCCGGCCCGGCGGCGTCCACCAGGACCTGCCGCAGCAGCTGGTCGAGGATATCGGCAACTGGATCGACCCGTTCCTGAAATCGCTCGACGACCTCGACGCGTTGCTCACCGGCAACCGCATCTTCAAGCAGCGCAATGTCGACATCGGCACCGTCTCGCTGGCCGACGCCTGGGCCTGGGGCTTTTCCGGCGTCATGGTGCGCGGCTCCGGCGTCGCTTGGGATCTGCGCAAGTCGCAGCCTTACGAATGCTATGCCGAGATGGATTTCGACATTCCGATCGGCAAGAACGGCGACTGCTACGACCGTTATCTCGTGCGCATGGAAGAGATGCGCCAGTCGGCGAAAATCATGCGCCAGTGCGTCGACCTGCTGCTCGGCAAGGAGGGCACGGGACCGGTGTCGAACTTCGACGGCAAGGTGGTGCCGCCGAAGCGCGCGGCGATGAAGCGCTCGATGGAAGCGCTGATCCATCACTTCAAGCTCTACACCGAGGGCTATCGCGTGCCGGCCGGCGAGGTCTATGCGGCGGTGGAAGCGCCGAAAGGTGAGTTCGGCGTCTATCTGGTCTCGGACGGCACCAACAAACCCTATCGCTGCAAGCTGCGCGCGCCGGGCTTCGCGCATCTGCAGGCCATGGATTTTTTGTGCCGCGGCCACATGCTGGCCGACGTCACCGCCGTTCTCGGCTCCCTCGACATCGTGTTTGGTGAGGTCGATCGATAAATGTCAGTCCGCCGTCTCGCAGAAGCCAGCCTCCAGCCAGCCTCCTTCGCCTTTAACCGGGCGAATGCGGCAGCGGCGAAGCAATGGATCAAGAAATATCCGAAGGGCCGCGAGCAGTCGGCGATCATCCCGTTGCTGATGCTGGCGCAGGAGCAGGAAGGCTGGGTGACCAAAGCGGCGATCGAGACGATCTCCGACATGCTCGATATGCCCTACATCAGGGGGCTCGAGGTCGCGACCTTCTACACGCAGTACCAGCTCAACCCGGTCGGCACCCGCGCGCATATCCAGGTCTGCGGCACCACGCCCTGCATGCTGCGCGGCTCGGAAGCGCTGATGGATTTGTGCCGCTCGAAAATCCATCACGACCAGTTCCACACCAACGACAAGGGCACGCTGTCGTGGGAAGAGGTCGAATGCCTTGGCGCCTGCGTCAACGCGCCGATGGTGATGATTTTCAAGGATACTTTCGAGGATCTGACACCGGAGCGGCTTGCCGAGATCATCGACCTCTATGATGCCGGCAAGGGCGCTTCGGTGACGCCTGGGCCGCAGAACGGCCGCATCACCTCCGAGCCGATCACCGGCCTGACGACGCTGAAGAGCGAAAAGGCAATCCTGAAGACCACCCGCGACAGGGACGCCAAGGCAGCTGCCAAGGCCGCCAGGGCGGCTGCACCAGCGGCAATTGTCGCGACGCCAGCGGCTCCGGCCGTACAGGCACCGGCGGCCCCCGTTGCGCCTTCGAAAGCCAGCAAGCCGAAGACCGATGCGCCCGAAACCAGCCCGGCGCTGGAGACGCCTTCTCCGGCAAAGGTCGCACCGGAGACGGAAAAGGCGGCGAGCGTCAGAGCACCGCGGCATTCGGCGGCCAACGCCAACAAGGCCGCGCCGGAAGTCGAAAAGGTTTTGAAACAGCGCAGCGGTCCGATAGTCAAGGCTGAGCCAGCGGCTGCTTTCAAGGCGCCGGAGTTGAAGGAAGCGC
Organism: Mesorhizobium sp. WSM4816; assembly: GCF_055811535.1. NCBI lineage: Bacteria > Pseudomonadati > Pseudomonadota > Alphaproteobacteria > Hyphomicrobiales > Phyllobacteriaceae > Mesorhizobium > Mesorhizobium sp. WSM4816. The sequence continues at coordinate 56,166 of NZ_JBVVQR010000018.1, forward strand.
CGATCGGCGCTGCCGGCAAAAAACCCGTCAAGACGACCAGTGCCAAGACGGGCAAACCTTCGCTCGAGGACAAGAACCGTCCGGCCGGCATCGCCAGGCCGGCACTGGTCGACGATCTCAAGCTGATCTCGGGCGTCGGCCCGAATATCGAAGGCACCCTGCATTCACTTGGTATCTTCACCTATGTGCAAGTCGCGTCATGGACCAAGGCCGAGCGCGCGTGGGTCGACGGCTATCTCAGCCTGAGGGGACGCATCGAGCGCGAAGATTGGGTCAAGCAGGCCAAGGCGCTGGCCAAGGGCGGGGTCGCCGAATATATCCGCGTCTTCGGCAAGAAGCCGGTCTGAGGGACGAACAATGCTTCAGGACAGAGACCGCATCTTCAACAACATCTACGGCCGCTTCGACAAGTCGCTGGCCGGTGCGATGGCGCGCGGCGCCTGGGACAACACGCCCGGCATCATCGCCAAGGGGCGCGACTGGATCGTCAACGAGATGAAGGCATCAGGCCTGCGCGGCCGCGGCGGCGCCGGCTTCCCGACCGGGCTAAAATGGTCGTTCATGCCCAAGCAGAGCGACGGCCGGCCGAGCTATCTCGTCGTCAACGCCGACGAATCCGAGCCCGGCACCTGCAAGGACCGCGACATATTGCGCCACGATCCGCATACGCTGGTCGAGGGCTGCCTGATCGCCGGCTTCGCCATGGGCGCGATCGCCGCCTATATCTATGTGCGCGGCGAGTTCATCCGCGAGCGCGAGGCGCTGCAGCGCGCCATCGACGAGGCCTATGCGGCCAAGCTGATCGGCAAGAACAACACGTCCGGCTACGATTTCGACATCTACATGCACCATGGCGCCGGCGCCTATATCTGCGGCGAGGAAACGGCGCTGCTCGAAAGCCTCGAAGGCAAGAAGGGCCAGCCGCGGCTGAAACCGCCGTTTCCGGCCAATGTCGGCCTCTATGGCTGCCCGACGACCGTCAACAATGTCGAGTCGATCGCGGTGGCGCCGACCATTTTGCGCCGTGGCGCTGCCTGGTTCTCGTCCATCGGCCGGCCCAACAACGTCGGCACCAAGCTGTTCTGCGTTTCGGGCCACGTCAACACGCCGTGCACCGTCGAAGAGGCGATGTCGATCCCGTTCCGCGAGCTGATCGAGACGCATTGCGGCGGCATTCGCGGCGGCTGGGACAATCTGCTGGCGGTCATTCCGGGCGGCGCTTCGGTGCCGCTGGTGCCGGCGGAGCAGATCATCGATGCACCGATGGATTTCGATGCGCTGCGCGACCTGAAATCGGGTCTCGGCACGGCGGCTGTCATCGTCATGGACAAATCGACAGATATCGTGAAGGCGATCGCCCGGCTTTCCTACTTCTACAAGCACGAGAGCTGCGGCCAGTGCACACCGTGCCGCGAAGGCACCGGCTGGATGTGGCGGGTGATGGAGCGGCTGGTGCGCGGCGAGGCGCAGAAGCGCGAGATCGACATGCTGCTCGACGTGACCAAACAGGTCGAAGGCCACACGATCTGCGCGCTGGGCGATGCGGCGGCGTGGCCGATCCAGGGCCTGATGCGGCATTTCCGCGGCGAGGTTGAGCGGCGTATCGACGAGTTTTCGCGCAATGCGCACCGGACTGAGCCGGTGATGGTGGCGGCGGAATAGACGAGAGTTGAAAGACGGGCGAATGCCCGATCTGAAATACGGGCAAGTGCCCGATTTGAGATACGGGCGAATGCCCGATCTGAAATACGGGCGAGAGCCCGATCTGAGGAAACAGGCCGGGGCATACGGAAGAAACGACCAGGAGACTACCTATGTCGCTGAATTCGAGACCCGAACATTTGATGCCAGATTTGGACCCGTTCGAGAAGATGAACCAGGACCTGACCAGGATGATGCCGAAGGAGATGGCCAGCGCCGTCAATCTCCTGGCGCACCCTGTCGCGGGTGCGGCAGCGATGTCGGCGCTCGGCATCGGGCTTGCCAATCATGCCTTTGGGTTGTGGATGGGCGTGCTCTCGGGAGCCGCCGAGGCCTCGCAGCGGCTCTTCCAGCCGATCGTCGACGATTTCGATGCCAGGGTAGAACGCTTTTCGCAGACAGGGACAAGCTCCTCGACCAAGGCGCGCGCGGCGACGAAAACCTTGATCGCCGAGGCGCAGTCCTTCGCCAGGAACGTGAATGACATAGCCGCGAACAGCATGGATGATGCACGCAGCGTGGTGGATGCGGCTGCCGCACCGGCCGGGTTGATGCCGGAGGATTTCAAGCAGCCCAAGGCAATGGATCGTCCGGAAAACCCGGCAGACCTCAAGGCAATATCGGGCATCGGGCCGAAGCTGGAACAGGTGCTGAACGGCCTGGGCATCTGGACCTACGGCCAGATCGCGACATGGACGCCGGAAGAGATCGCCTGGGTCGACGACTATCTGTCGTTCAAGGGCCGCATCGGTCGCGACAACTGGCTTGGCCAGGCGGCGGCGCTGGCCGCCAAGGCCGAGAGGTAGGCGACGCGATGGAGGTCCACGACAGGCGCGATGTTCTCGACGTGCGAAACGCCATCGTCAGCAATTCCAGTTTCGATGACGTCAACATGTCGAACACCCGGTTTCACGACGTCAACCTGTCGGCGGCCAGGATCCACCGCACCAACCTGAGCAACACCAAGGTGGAAGACGCCAATCTTTCGAACGCGTATTTCACCAACGTGAACATGAGCAACGTGAAGATAGAAAACGCGCAGGTTGCGGGCATGATGATCAACGGCATCAGCCTTGAAGACCTGTTCCAGGCATATGAGACGGCGAAGACCGCCGGGGGCAATTGATGGCAAAGCTCAAGGTCGACGGGAAAGAGATTACTGTACCCGACCACTACACGCTGCTGCAGGCAGCCGAGGACGCCGGCGCCGAAGTGCCGCGCTTCTGCTTCCATGAGCGGCTGTCGATCGCCGGCAATTGCCGCATGTGCCTGATCGAGGTGAAGGGCGGGCCGCCCAAGCCGCAGGCGTCCTGCGCCATGGGCGTGCGCGATCTGCGTCCGGGACCAAATGGCGAAACGCCGGAAATTTTCACCAACACGCCGATGGTCAAGAAGGCCCGGGAAGGCGTGATGGAATTCCTGCTGATCAACCATCCGCTCGATTGCCCGATCTGCGACCAGGGCGGCGAGTGCGACCTGCAGGACCAGGCGATGGCGTTCGGCGTCGATTCCTCGCGCTATCACGAGAACAAGCGGGCGGTCGAAGACAAGTATATCGGGCCGCTGGTCAAGACGATCATGAACCGCTGCATCCATTGCACGCGCTGCGTCCGCTTCACCACCGAAATTGCCGGCATTTCCGAGCTCGGCCTGATCGGCCGCGGTGAGGACGCCGAAATCACCACCTATCTCGAAAGCGCGATGACATCGGAACTGCAGGGCAACGTCATCGACCTCTGCCCGGTCGGTGCGCTGACCTCCAAACCCTACGCCTTCCAGGCGCGGCCGTGGGAACTGACCAAGACCGAATCCATCGATGTCATGGACGCAGTCGGCTCGGCGATCCGCGTCGATTCCAGAGGCCGCGAGGTGATGCGCATCCTGCCGCGCACCAACGAGGCGGTGAACGAGGAGTGGATTTCCGACAAGACCCGCTTCATCTGGGACGGCTTGCGCACCCAGCGCCTCGACCGGCCATATGTCCGCAAGAACGGCAAGCTGGCCCCGGCAAGCTGGGCCGAGGCTTTTTCCGCGATCAAGGAAGCGGTGTCGAGCACCGCGCCCGACAAGATCGGCGCCATATCAGGCGATCTCGCCGCCGTCGAGGAGATCTATGCGCTGAAGCTGCTGATGGCCTCGCTCGGCTCGAAGAACACCGACTGCCGCCAGGATGGCGCCGCGCTCGATCCGTCGCTCGGCCGGGCAAGCTATCTCTTCAACCCGACCATCGAGGGCATCGAGCAGGCCGACGCGGTGCTGATCATCGGCGCCAATCCGCGCTTCGAGGCTTCCTTGCTCAACGCCCGCATCCGCAAGCGCTGGCGGCTCGGCAACCTGCCGGTCGGCGTCATCGGCGATGTCGGCGATACGCGCTACGACTATGAGCAGGTCGGCGCCGGACCGGAATCGCTCAGGGATCTGGCCGACGGCAACGGCAAATTCTTCCAGGTGCTGAAGCAGGCGACGCATCCGCTTGTGATCGTCGGTCAGGGCGCGCTGTCGCGCTCGGACGGCGCGGCCGTGCTCGGCCAGGCGGCGAAGCTCAGCCTGGCCGTCAATGCTGCGAGAGCCGACTGGAACGGCTTTGCCGTGCTGCACACTGCGGCGGCGCGTGTCGGCGGTCTCGATATCGGCTTCGTGCCGGGCGAGGGCGGCAAGAACGTCGCCGGCATGCTGGGCGAGATGGACGTTTTGTTCCTGCTCGGCGCCGACGAGATCGACATGGCCAGCACCGGCGGCGCCTTCGTCGTCTATATCGGCACGCATGGCGACCACGGCGCGCACCGCGCCGACGTCATCCTGCCGGGCGCCGCCTATACCGAAAAATCGGGCACCTACGTCAACACCGAGGGCCGGGTGCAACAGACCAACCGCGCCGGCTTCGCGCCGGGCGATGCGCGCGAGGACTGGGCGATCCTGCGGGCGCTGTCGGATGTGCTGGGCAAGAGATTGTCGTTCGATTCGCTGCCGCAGCTGCGTGCAAAACTCTATGGCGAATACCCGCATCTTGCCCGCATCGACCAGGTCGCGGCCGGCAATGCTGACGATATCGCTGAGGTGGCGAAGCTTGGCGGGCGGCTTGGCAAGGACAGCTTCACCTCGCCGGTCAAGGACTTCTACCTGACCAACCCGATCGCGCGGGCTTCCGCAGTGATGGCGGAGTGCTCGGCGCTGGCGAAAAACGGTTTTAGGCAGGCGGCGGAATAGCATGGACACCTTCTTCTCCTTCTACGTGCTGCCGGCGCTGCTCATCCTGCTGAAGTCAGTCGTGCTGATCGTCGTGCTGTTGATCTTCGTCGCCTACATCCTGTACGCGGACCGCAAAATCTGGGCGGCGGTGCAACTGCGCCGCGGCCCGAACGTCGTCGGCCCATGGGGCACGCTGCAGGCTTTCGCCGACCTTCTGAAGTTCGTGTTCAAGGAGCCGGTGATTCCGTCCGGCGCCAACAAGGGCGTTTTTCTGCTGGCGCCGCTGGTTTCGGCGGTTCTGGCGATCTCGGCCTGGGCGGTGATTCCGGTCAACGAGGGCTGGGCGATCGCCAACGTCAATGTTGGCATCCTCTATGTCTTCGCCATCTCCTCGCTCGAGGTCTATGGCGTGATCATGGGCGGCTGGGCGTCCAACTCGAAATATCCGTTCCTCGGCGCGCTGCGCTCGGCGGCGCAGATGGTGTCGTACGAGGTCTCGATCGGCTTCGTCATCGTCACCGTGCTGCTTTGCGTCGGCTCGCTCAACCTTTCCGACATCGTGCTGTCGCAGCAGGATGGGCTGGGCACGCGGGTTGGCCTGCCCAACACTTTCCTCGACTGGCATTGGCTGTCGCTGTTCCCGATGTTCGTCATCTTCTTCATCTCGGCGCTGGCCGAGACGAACCGCCCGCCTTTCGACCTTGTGGAAGCCGAATCGGAACTCGTCGCCGGCCATATGGTTGAGTATTCGTCGACGCCGTTCCTGCTGTTCTTCCTCGGCGAGTATGTCGCCATCGTGCTGATGTGCGCGCTGGCAACCATCCTGTTCCTCGGCGGCTGGCTGCCGCCCTTCGACTTCGCTCCCTTCACCTGGGTGCCGGGGCTGATCTGGTTCGTGCTCAAGGTCTGCCTGGTGTTCTTCATGATCTCGATGGTGAAGGCCTTCGTGCCGCGCTACCGCTACGACCAACTGATGCGGCTCGGCTGGAAGGTCTTCCTGCCGATCTCGCTGGCGATGGTGGTGATTGTCGCCGCGTTCCTCAAGATCACGGGGTTTGCGTGATGGGCGATTCGGCAATCCTGGTGCTTGGCGCCGCTGCTGGCGCCTCGGTGGCATGGCTGACGTCTATTTTCGCGTTGCCGACTGCGTTGCACATGTTTGGGCGTTCTAAGGGACTTGGATTGCCCCTTTCCGTCGACGAGAAGCAAATGCGCGAGCATTTGATCCGTAGACTCTACCTTGTGGTTTCTCCGCTTGCGTGTGGCGTCATGGGCGCCGCAGTCGCGTTGCAAATGTTTGGGGGTGCTGAATGAGCACGCTGTCTCAAGCCGCAAAATCGCTGCTGCTGCAGGATTTCGTCAGCGCCTTCTTCCTGTCGATGCGCCAGTTCTTCGCGCCGAAGGAGACGATCAACTACCCGCACGAAAAGGGGCCGACCAGCCCGCGCTTTCGCGGCGAGCATGCGCTGCGCCGCTATCCGAACGGCGAGGAACGCTGCATCGCCTGCAAATTGTGCGAGGCGATCTGCCCGGCGCAGGCGATCACCATCGAGGCCGGCCCGCGCCGCAACGACGGCACCCGCCGCACGGTGCGCTACGACATCGATATGGTGAAGTGCATCTATTGCGGCTTCTGCCAGGAGGCCTGCCCGGTCGACGCCATCGTCGAGGGGCCGAATTTCGAATTCGCGACCGAGACGCGCGAGGAACTTTATTACGACAAGGACAAGCTCCTGGCCAATGGCGACCGCTGGGAGCGCGAACTGGCGCGCAACATCTCGCTGGACGCGCCGTACCGCTGACATTTGACGCATGGACGAGGCGAGAGGCCTCGTCTAAGGAACACGCGGCTTCGGCACCGGAGGCGGAACGAAGCACACAACGGACAGTGCGAAAGCCGGTCCAACAGGAACCCGGGGGAACCCATGCTGAATGGACTAGAGGCGGCCTTTTTCTACCTCTTCGCCTTTGTCGCGGTGGCGTCGGCGTTCATGGTCATTTCGGCGCGCAATCCCGTGCATTCGGTGCTGTTCCTGATCCTGACCTTCTTCAATGCCGCGGGCCTGTTCATGCTGACCGGCGCCGAGTTCCTGGCGATGATCCTGCTCGTCGTCTATGTCGGCGCAGTCATGGTGCTGTTCCTGTTCGTCGTCATGATGCTCGACGTCGATTTCGCCGAGATGAAAGAAGGCGCCCTGCAATACGCGCCGATCGGCGCGCTGGTCGGGCTGATCCTGGCGGCTGAGCTGATCGTCGTGCTCGGCGGCTATACATTCGCGCCGCAACTGGCGGCGACGGTTGCAAAACCCATTCCGGACCTTGCCGCGCGCTCGAACACGGCAGCGCTCGGCGACATCCTCTACACCGACTACCTCTACTACTTCCAGATTGCCGGCCTTGTGCTGCTGGTCGCCATGATCGGCGCCATCGTGCTGACGCTGCGCCACAAGCCGGGCATCAAGCGGCAGTCGATCGCCGCCCAGGTCGGCCGCACGCCGGCAACGGGAATGGAAATCCGCAAGGTCAAGACGGGCGAAGGAATCTGAGATGGTCGTCGGCATCGCACATTATCTGACCGTATCGGCGATCCTGTTCACGCTCGGCGTGTTCGGCATTTTTCTCAACCGCAGGAACATCATCGTCATCCTGATGTCGATCGAGCTGATCCTGCTTGCGGTCAACATCAATTTCGTCGCCTTCTCGGCAGCGCTAGGCGATCTCGTCGGACAGGTGTTCGCGCTGTTCGTGCTGACGGTCGCAGCGGCTGAAGCGGCGATCGGCCTCGCCATTCTCGTCGTCTTCTTCCGCAACCGCGGCTCGATCGCGGTCGAAGACGTGAACATGATGAAGGGTTGACGGAAACCACCATGTATCAGGCCATCGTCTTCCTTCCTCTGCTCGGCTTCCTGATCGTCGGCCTGTTCGGCACGTCGCTCGGCGCCAAGGCGTCCGAATACATCACCTCCGGCTTCCTGGTGATATCAGCCGTGCTGTCGTGGGTCGCCTTCTTCGCCGTCGGCTTCGGCGAGGGCGAGGTGTTCACCGTGCCGGTGCTGCGCTGGATCCAGTCGGGCGGGTTGGAAGCCGCATGGGCACTGCGCATCGACACGCTGACGGTGGTGATGCTGGTCGTCGTCAACACGGTGTCGGCGCTGGTCCACATCTACTCGATCGGCTACATGCATCACGACCCGAACCGGCCGCGCTTCTTCGCCTATCTGTCGCTGTTCACCTTCGCCATGCTGATGCTGGTGACGGCCGACAACCTCGTGCAGATGTTCTTCGGCTGGGAAGGCGTCGGCCTCGCCTCCTATCTGCTGATCGGCTTCTGGTACAAGAAGCCGTCGGCCAATGCCGCCGCGATCAAGGCCTTCGTCGTCAACCGCGTCGGCGATTTCGGATTCGCGCTCGGCATCTTCGGCGTGTTCGTGCTGTTCGGCTCGGTCAATCTCGGCACCATCTTCGCCAATGCGGCGACGTTCATTCCGGCCGAAGGCGGCTCCGAGAGCGCTGCCGTACTGACCTTCCTCGGCTATGCGCTCGACAAGCAGGCTGCGATGACCGTCGTCTGCCTCTTGCTGTTCATGGGCGCCATGGGCAAGTCGGCCCAGGTGCCGCTGCACACCTGGCTGCCCGACGCCATGGAAGGCCCGACGCCGGTCTCGGCGCTCATCCATGCCGCCACCATGGTGACGGCCGGCGTGTTCATGCTGGCGCGGCTGTCGCCGCTGTTCGAACTGTCGCATTCGGCGCTGATCGTGGTCACCTTCATCGGCGCCTTCACCGCCTTCTTCGCGGCGACCGTCGGCCTTGTCCAGAACGACATCAAGCGCGTCATCGCCTATTCGACCTGCTCGCAGCTCGGCTACATGTTCGTGGCGCTCGGCGTCGGCGCCTATGGCGCGGCGATCTTCCATCTGTTCACGCATGCCTTCTTCAAGGCGCTGCTGTTCCTTGGCTCCGGCTCGGTGATCCACGCCGTCTCGGATGAACAGGACATGCGCAGGATGGGCGGCCTTAGAACGCTCATTCCGAAGACCTACTGGATGATGGTGATCGGCACGCTGGCGCTGACCGGCGTCGGCATTCCGGTGACGGTCATCGGCACCGCCGGCTTCTTCTCCAAGGACGCGATCATCGAAAGCGCCTTTGCCGCGCACAATCCGGTCGCCGGCCTTGCCTTCGTGCTGCTGGTCGTCGCCGCCTGCTTCACCAGCTTCTATTCCTGGCGGCTGATCTTCATGACCTTCCACGGCCAGCCGCGGGCGAGCCACGAGGTCATGCACCACGTCCATGAATCACCGCCGGTCATGCTGGTGCCGCTGTACATCCTGGCGGCGGGCGCCCTGTTCGCCGGCGTGATCTTCCATGGCGCCTTCATCGGCGAGGGCTATGCCGAGTTCTGGAAGGCGTCGCTGTTCACGCTGCCGGAAAACCACATCCTGCACGACATCCACGAAGTGCCGTTTTGGGTGAAGCTGTCGCCGTTCGTCGCCATGCTGATCGGCTTTGCGATTGCCTGGCAATTCTACATCCGCGCGCCGGAAATGCCGAAGAACCTGGCGGCGCAGCATCGCGGGCTCTACGCCTTCCTGCTCAACAAGTGGTATTTCGACGAACTCTTCGACTTCCTGTTCGTGCGGCCGGCAAAACGCCTCGGCCACTTCCTGTGGAAGACCGGCGACGGCACCGTGATCGACGGACTTGGTCCTGACGGGGTTTCGGCGCGCGTCGTCGACGTCACCAACCGGGTCGTCAAACTGCAGACCGGCTACCTCTATCACTATGCCTTCGCCATGCTGATCGGCGTTGCCGCATTCGTCACCTGGATGATGCTCTGATGACCGCCTGGCCGATCCTCTCGCTGGTCACCTTCCTGCCGCTGGTTGGTGTGCTGTCCATTCTGCTGATCAATGACGACAGCGTGAATGCCCGCCGCAACATCCGCGCCATTGCGTTGTGGACGACTGGTATCACCTTCATCGTCTCGCTGTTCATCTGGACCGGCTTCGACAATGCGGAGCCCGGCTTCCAGTTCGTCGAGAAGTTTGCCTGGCTGGATTCCGGCATCTCCTACCATATGGGCGTCGACGGCATCTCGATGCTTTTCGTCATCCTGACCACCTTCCTGATGCCGCTCTGCATCCTGGCTTCGTGGGAATCGATCGAGAAGCGCGTCAAGGCCTACATGATCGCCTTCCTGCTGCTGGAGACGCTGATGATCGGCGTGTTCTGCGCGCTCGACATCGTCTTGTTCTACGTCTTCTTCGAAGCCGGCCTGATCCCGATGTTCATCATCATCGGCGTGTGGGGCGGCAAGCGGCGCGTCTACGCCTCGTTCAAGTTCTTCCTCTACACGCTGGCCGGCTCGGTGCTGATGCTGCTCGCCATCATGGCGATGTTCTTCCAGTCCGCCACCACCGACATCCCGACCCTGCTGACGCACAACTTCCCGGCCTCCATGCAGACCTGGCTATGGCTCGCCTTCTTCGCCTCCTTCGCCGTGAAGATGCCGATGTGGCCGGTGCACACCTGGCTGCCGGACGCCCATGTCGAGGCGCCGACGGCCGGTTCCGTGATCCTGGCCGCCATCCTGCTGAAGATGGGCGGATACGGCTTCCTGCGCTTCTCCCTGCCGATGTTTCCGATCGCCTCGGAGATGTTTGCGCCGCTGGTCTTCGCGCTGTCCGTCGTCGCCATCATCTACACCTCGCTGGTGGCGTTGATGCAGGAGGACATGAAGAAGCTGATCGCCTATTCGTCGGTCGCCCATATGGGCTTCGTCACCATGGGCATCTTCGCGATGAACCAGGAAGGCGTCCAGGGGGCGATCTTCCAGATGCTGTCGCACGGCCTGGTCTCCGGCGCGCTGTTCCTGTGCGTCGGCGTCATCTACGACCGCATGCACACGCGCGACATCGACGCCTATGGCGGGCTGGTCAACAACATGCCGAAATACGCCACCGTGTTCATGATCTTCACCATGGCCAATGTGGGCCTGCCCGGCACCAGCGGCTTCGTCGGCGAGTTCCTGACCATGCTCGGCGTGTTCCGGGTCAACACCTGGGTGGCGTTCTTCGCCGCCACCGGCGTCATCCTGTCGGCGGCCTATGCGCTGTGGCTGTATCGCCGGGTGATCTTCGGCGCGCTGACCAAGGACAGCCTGAAAGGCCTGCTCGACCTGTCGACGCGCGAGAAGGTGATCATCTACCCGCTGGCCGTGCTGGTCATCTTCTTCGGCGTCTACCCGGCGCCGGTCTTCGACGCGACTGCCGCATCGGTCAAGGCGCTCGTCACCAATGTCACCGCATCCATCGACACCGCGCAGACCGCGGCGGCGAACTGACCCGAGAGGTTTGCGAACCATGACGCCGGACCTTCTCTCCAGCCTGTCGCTGTCGACGCCAGAGCTGATCCTCGCCGTCGGCGCCCTGGCGCTGCTGATGCTCGGCGCCTATTCGCGCGCCAACACCACCACCACGGTCAGCGGCCTTGCCGTGGCCGTCCTGGTGGTTGCCGGCGTCTGGACGATCTTTTCCACCGGGCAGGGCAACGCTTACGGCGAAGCCTTCGTCCAGGATCCCTTCGCCCGCTTCATGAAGGTGCTGGCGCTGGTCGGGTCGGCGGTGACGCTGGTCATGTCGATGCGCTTCGCCAAGGCGGAGCATTTCGACAAGTTCGAGTATCCGGTGCTGATCCTGCTGTGCACGCTCGGCATGATGCTGATGATCTCGGCCAACGGCATGATCGGGCTTTATCTCGGCCTCGAACTGCAGTCGCTGGCAATCTACGTGCTGGCGGCGATCAACCGGGACAATCTGCGCTCGACCGAGGCGGGGTTGAAATATTTCGTCCTCGGCGCGCTGTCGTCCGGCATGCTGCTCTACGGCATCAGCCTCGTCTACGGCTACACCGGCAACACCGGCTTCCAGGAGATCGCCGCAGCACTTGGCGGCGGCGAGCGGCAGCTTGGCCTGGTGTTCGGCCTGGTCTTCGTGCTGGCCGGCCTCGCCTTCAAGATATCGGCGGTGCCGTTCCACATGTGGACGCCCGACGTCTATGAAGGCGCGCCGACGCCGGTGACGGCCTTCCTCGCGGCGGCGCCGAAGATGGCGGCGATGGCGCTGATCGTGCGCGTCACCATGGACGCCTTCCAGCCGATCGCCGCCGACTGGCAGCAGATCATCGTCTTCATCTCGATCGCCTCGATGCTGCTCGGCGCCTTTGCGGCTATCGGCCAGACCAACATCAAGCGGCTGATGGCCTATTCCTCGATCGGCCATATGGGCTACGCTCTGGTCGGCCTCGCCGCCAACAGCCAGGCCGGCGTGCGCGGCGTCGCCATCTACATGCTGATCTATCTGGTGATGACGCTCGGCACCTTCGCCTTCATCCTCGCCATGCGGCGCAAGGAAGGCAATGTCGAACAGATCAGCGATCTCGCCGGGCTGTCGTCGACCAATCCGATCATGGCGACGATCCTGACCATCCTGATGTTCTCGCTGGCCGGCATTCCGCCGCTCGCCGGCTTCTGGGGGAAGTGGTACGTGTTCCTTGCCGCCATCAACGCCAACCTCTACGCGCTGGCGATCATCGGCGTGCTGGCCTCGGTGGTGGGCGCTTATTATTATCTGCGGATCATCAAGATCATGTGGTTCGACGAAGCGGTCGGCGGCTTCGTGCCGATGGCGACCGAGCTTCGCATCGTGCTTGGCGTCTGCGGCGCCTTCGTGCTGTTTTATGTGCTGATCGGCGGGCCGATCGGCACCTATGCCGAAGCCGCCGCCAAGACATTCTTCTGACGGGATGGCATTTCGGCTGGCTCCAACAGCGGCCTCGGAAGGGTTCCGGCTCGAGGCACATGACACCGTCGGTTCTACCAATGCGCTGGCGCTCGACCGTGCGCGGGCGGGAGATCCGGGCAAGCTCTGGGTCGTTTCGAAAAAACAGGAAAGCGGGCGTGGCCGGCGCGGCCGGGTCTGGGCGACCCCCGAGGGCAATCTGGCGGCGACGCTGCTGGTGGTCACCAATGCCGAGCTTCGCCTCGCCGCGACGCTCGGCTTCGTCGCCGGGCTGGCGCTGGCCGATGCGCTCGACGCCGTCGTGCCGAAGGGCAGGATCGCAATCGGCCTCGACGGCGGCAGCGATGGAAAAAACCGTTTCGAGCTGAAATGGCCGAACGATGTGCTTGCCTCCGGCGCCAAGCTTGCCGGCATCCTGCTGGAATCGGCGATACTCGAAGGCGATCGCTTTGCGGTGGCGGTCGGCATCGGTGTCAATGTGGTGGCATACCCCAAGGATTTGCCTTATCCCGCGACATCGCTTAGCGCGCTGGGCGCTGCTTGCGATGCCGAGACATTGTTTCTGGCGCTGTCGGATGCCTGGAGCGAGAATGCGCGGCTGTGGAACGATGGGCGCGGGTTGGCCGCCGTCAGGCGGCGCTGGCTGGCGCGCGCGGCAGGGCTTGGCGGGCAGGTTGCTGTCAGAATTGACGGTAATGTGGTGCGCGGCACGTTCGAGACCATTGACGAGGACTGCCGTTTCGTGATCCGCGACGATGAGGGTTCGGTTCTGACGATCGCCGCCGGCGACGTGCATTTCGGTGCGGTCGCGTCGGCCCAGGTTTGACGGGCCCCCCAGGTTTGGCAGGCCAAGGTTTTGACAGGCCAAGTTTTTTACGGGCTCAGGTTTGACTGGCCCCAGATTTTGACGGGCTTGGGTTGACCGGCCAGGAAAGGAATGATCATGGCGACAGCGGAAAACGCCGAACTCGTCTTCGTGCCGCTTGGCGGCGTCGGCGAGATCGGCATGAACTTCGCCCTCTATGGCTACGGGCCAGCCAATGCGCGTGAATGGATCGTGGTCGATGTCGGCGTGACCTTTCCCGATGCCAGCCTGCCTGGCGTCGACCTGGTGCTGCCCGACACGCGCTTCATCGAGGAGAACGTCGCCAATCTGCGCGGCATCGTCATCACGCACGCGCATGAGGACCATTACGGCGCGCTGCTCGACACATGGCCGAAGCTCAAGGCGCCGGTCTGGATGACGCCGTTTGGCGCTGGATTGCTGGAAGCCAAGCGGCAGGGCGAGCAGGGCGCACCAAAGATCCCGGTGACGATCTACCGCGCCGGTGAAAAGTTCAGCGTCGGCCCGTTCGAGATCGAGGCCATCCCGGTCGCCCATTCGATCCCCGAGCCGATGTCGCTGGCGATCACCTCGCCGGCTGGCACCGTCATCCACACCGGTGATTGGAAGATCGATCCGGCGCCGACGATCGGTCCGCTGACCGACGAGGCGCGCTTTCGCGCCTATGGCGACAACGGCGTGCTGGCGTTGATCTGCGATTCCACCAATGCGCTGCGGGAAGGGGTGTCGCCGTCGGAAGTCGCGGTTGGCGAGGGCCTCAAGGGCGTCATCCAGAACGCCAAGGGCCGCGTTGCGGTCACCACTTTTTCCTCCAATGTCGGACGCATCGTCTCCATTGCCAAGGCGGCACGCGATGCCGGCCGGCAGTGCCTGGTGCTCGGCCGCTCGCTGAAGCGGGTCATCGATGTTGCCGGCGAACTCGGCTACATGGATGGGCTGCCCGAATTCATCGCCGAAGAGGACTTTGGCTTCATCCCGCGCGAAAACCTCGTCATCATCTGCACCGGCAGCCAGGGCGAGCCGCTTGCGGCACTGGCGAAACTGTCGCGCGAGGAGATGAAATCGGTGTCGCTGACGGCAGGCGACACGGTGGTGTTTTCCTCGCGCACCATTCCCGGCAACGAGAAGGGTATCCTCGAGATCAAGAACCGTCTGATCGATCTCGGCATCAAGATCATCGAGGACGGTGATGCGCTGGTGCATGTCTCGGGCCATCCGCGCCGCAGCGAGCTGCGCAAGATGTATGAATGGGTGCGGCCGCAGATCGGCGTTCCCGTGCATGGCGAGGCGGCGCATCTGGTGGCGCAGGGATCGCTGATGTCGGTGTCCGGCATCGGCCAGGTGGCGCAGGTGCGCAACGGCGACATGCTACGGCTCTATCCCGGTGCGGCGGCGATCATCGACCAGGTGCCGTTCGGCCGCATCTACAAGGACGGCAGGCTGATCGGCACCGACCAGGCGATGGGCATTCGCGACCGGCGCAAGCTGTCTTTCGCCGGCCATGTCGCGGTAAATGTCGTGCTCGACGACAAATATGAGCTCGCCGGCGATCCCGATCTGGTCGCCATCGGCGTCGCCGAGGCCGATGGCCGCGGCGAGAGCCTGGAGGACCTGATGATCGATGCGGCAATCGGCGCCGTGGACTCCATCCCCCGTCAGCGCCGAAGAGATCTCGACCTCGTGCAGGAGGCAGTGCGCCGCGCCGTCCGTGGCGCCGCCAATGAAGCCTGGGGCAAGAAGCCGCTGGTGACGGTGTTCGTCACAAGGTAAGGGAATAGGGGAGTAGGGCAGTACGGCAGTAGGGGGAGAAAGTCGTTTTTCCCTACTCCCATACTGCCCTATTACCTTACTGCCCTGAGGAAAACCAATGCTTGGACGCCTGAACCATGTCGCGCTTGCCGTGCCGGATCTGGCTGCGGCGACAGCGGCTTATCGCGACACGCTCGGCGCTCGGGTGACGGCGCCGCAGGCGCTGCCGGAGCATGGCGTGACGGTGGTGTTCGTCGATGTCGGCGATACCAAGATCGAATTGCTGGAGCCGCTTGGTGAGGGTTCGCCGATCGCGGCATTCCTCGAGAAGAACCCCTCGGGCGGCGTGCATCATCTGTGCTATGAGGTCGACGACATTCTTGCCGCGCGTGATCACCTCATCGCCAGCGGCGCCCGCGTCCTGGGCGACGGCAACCCGAAGACCGGGGCGCACGGCAAGCCGGTGCTTTTCCTGCATCCCAAGGATTTCTTCGGCACGCTGGTCGAACTGGAGCAAGCATGAGCTGGGTTTCATTTCTCGCCCTGTTCTTCATCACATGGTGGGTGGTGCTGTTCGCCATCCTGCCGTTCAGCCTGAGGACGCAGGATGAGGATGAGGACGTGACGCTGGGCACGGTATCCAGCGCGCCGCGCGGACCGCATATGCTGCGCGCGGTGCTGCGGACGACGATCGTCACACTGGTTCTGCTTGGCATCTTTTATGGCATGACGCGGGGGCTCGGCCTCGGCATCGACGACATCCCGCACATCGTGCCGGATTTCAGTCGGAGTCCCGAAAACTAGACCGCCGGGTACGGCTGGCCACATCTTGCATGCGAGCACCAATCCGGGCTGGAAGCCGATGCAGGTTCCTAACCGGCTGTGCTGGGGACCAGGTAAAGTGGTTTAGCAATTTGTCGTGCTAACCAAATGATTGCACAAAAAAAATGCAAGGCACGAGGCCTTGCAATTTAAACGCGTCCGATCTGTTTCCGGTATCCGGCGGCAGCGAGTAACCGCGCCTAGATCGCATCCTCCCAAGACTTTGACCGCGTAGGAGAGCAGATTTCTTTCCGCCCTCTCGTTTATCGGCGCACATTAGACCAAGCCGGGTGAAAATGTCACGCAGAATTTTGCCCGGAAATAAGCAATCTCGTGCTGCACTGCACAATAGTATGGCAGGCGTTGCTTGCGAAACGACCAGCAAGGCAAACGCGGCACTGCGGCGCCTTTGCGACGCCCCATCGGGCGCCCAGTTGGCTGCCAGTTGGCTTGGGGGGGCGGGTTTCCATTCCGTCATGAAATGGCTATGAAGCCGGGGCAAGCAAGCCTGCGCTGCGCCGATTCCGGTGCGGCAATCCTCTCTCTCACGGACCGGTCCATGCGTTTGTCGCGCTATTTCCTGCCTATCCTTAAAGAAAATCCGCGCGAGGCGGAAATCGTCTCGCACCGGCTGATGCTGCGCGCCGGCATGATCCGCCAGCAGGGGCAAGGCAGTTTTTCCTGGCTGCCGCTCGGCAAGAGGGTGCTGGACAAGGTCTGCCGGATCGTTCGCGAGGAGCAGGACCGGGCCGGCGCGCTTGAGATCCTGATGCCGACCATCCAGTCGGCCGAGCTGTGGCGCGAAAGCGGCCGCTATGACGACTATGGCAAGGAGATGCTGCGCATCAAGGACCGGCAGGATCGGGACATGCTCTATGGGCCGACCAACGAGGAGGTGGTCACCGAGATTTTCCGCGCCTATGTGAAGTCCTACAAGGATCTGCCGCTCAATCTCTATCACATCCAGTGGAAGTTCCGCGACGAGGTGCGGCCGCGCTTCGGCGTCATGCGCAGCAGAGAGTTCCTGATGAAGGACGCCTATTCCTTCGATCTCGACTTCGAAAGCGCCAGGGCGGCCTATAACAGGATGTTCGTGTCCTATCTCAGGACGTTCACGCGCATGGGGCTGCAGGCAATCCCGATGCGTGCCGACACCGGGCCGATCGGCGGCGACCTCAGCCACGAATTCATCATCCTGGCCGACACCGGCGAGAGCCAGGTCTATTGCCATCGCGACTATCTCGCACTTGATGTGCCGGGGGCGGACACGGACTTCTCCAACGATGCCGAGATCGGCGACATCGTCCAGAAATGGACGACGCCCTATGCGGCGACCGACGAAATGCACGACGAGGCGGGGTGGGAGAAGGTCGCGACAAGCGACCGGGTCTCGGCGCGCGGCATCGAGGTCGGCCACATCTTCCATTTCGGCGACAAATATTCGAAGCCGATGGGCGCCAAGGTGACCGGGCCCGACGGCAAGGATCATTTTGCTTCCGGAGGTTCCTACGGCATCGGCCCGACGCGGCTGGTCGCGGCGATCATCGAGGCCAGCCACGACGACAACGGCATCATCTGGCCGGAGGCGGTGGCGCCTTTCGACATCGGCCTGATCAATATGAAAGCCGGCGACGCCGACTGCGACCGCATCTGCGATGAACTCTATGCGGCGTTTGTCGCCGTCGGCAAGGACGTGCTCTACGACGACACCGATCAGCGGCCGGGCGGCAAGTTCGCCACAGCCGACCTGATCGGACTGCCGTGGCAGGTGATCGTCGGGCCGCGCGGCGTCGCCGCCGGCGAGGTCGAGATCAAGAACCGCAGGAACGGCGAGCGTGAAACGCTGCCGGTCGCGGACGTGAAGAAACGCTTCGGTCTTGCCTTATGAGTGGAGCGGCAGCAGCTAAACCCATGGCCGCCGGAGCTTTTTCCGTGTTTGAACGCATGGTCGCGTGGCGCTATCTGCGCTCGCGCCGCAAGGAGACGGTGATCTCCGTCATTGCCTCGATCTCGTTTCTCGGCATCATGCTGGGCGTCGCCACGCTGATCGTGGTGATGGCTGTGATGAACGGCTTTCGCGCCGAGCTTCTGACGCGCATCCTCGGCGTCAACGGTCATCTGATTGTGCAGCCGCTCGACATGCCGCTGGAGGACTATGCGCAGATCGCCGGCCGCATCAACGGCGTGCCCGGCGTCCAATACGCCATTCCGCTGATCGACGGCCAGGTGCTGGCGCAAGGCAATGTCGGCGGCGGGTCGGGGGCGCTCGTGCGCGGGATCCGCGGCGAGGATCTGGGCAAGATTTCAATCGTCGCCAACAATATCAAGCAGGGGTCGATCGCCGGCTTCGACACAGGCGAAGGCGTCGCCATCGGCAGCCGCATGGCCGACAATCTCGGTCTTGTGCTCGGCGACACCATCACGCTGATCGCGCCCGACGGCGATGTGACGCCGCTCGGCACGACACCGCGCATGAAGGGTTACCCGATCACGGCGATCTTCGAGGTCGGCATGTCGGAATATGACAGCTCTATCGTCTATATGCCGTTTTCGGAAGCACAGCTCTATTTCAACATGGATGGCCTGGCCCAGGCGATCGAGATCTATGTCGACAGTCCCGACAATGTCGATGCGCTGAAGCCGAAGGTCGAGGAGGCGTCGCAGCGGCCGATAACCATGGTCGACTGGCGAGAACGCAACCGGACATTCTTCGATGCGCTGCAAGTGGAGCGCAACGTCATGTTCATGATCCTGACGCTGATCGTGCTGGTCGCGGCGCTCAACATCATTTCGGGGCTGATCATGCTGGTCAAGGACAAGGGCCACGATATCGCCATCCTGCGCACCATGGGCGCCACGCGCGGCGCGATCCTGCGCATCTTCCTGATGACGGGGGCGGCGATCGGCGTGGTGGGGACCCTCGCCGGCGTCCTCCTCGGCGTCATCATCTGCCTGAACGTCGAGCGCATTCGCCAGTTCTTCTCCTGGCTGGCCGGCGAAAGGCTGTTCAATCCCGAGCTCTACTTCCTGAGCCAGTTGCCTGCCCGCATGGACGCCAGCGAGACGATCTCGGTGGTGCTGATGGCGCTGGTGCTGTCGTTCCTGGCGACGCTGTTTCCGGCATGGCGCGCGGCCAGGCTCGATCCGGTCGAAGCGCTGAGGTACGAATGATGGCCGAGGCCATTATCGAGCTGAAGAGCGTCGAGCGGCACTATGTCCAGGGGCCGCGCAAGCTGACCATCCTCAACGGCGCCGACTTTTCGCTGAAGCGCGGTGAGATCGTGGCGCTGGTGGCGCCTTCGGGCACCGGCAAATCGACGCTGTTGCACACCGCCGGACTGCTGGAGCGGCCGGACGTCGGTGATGTCATTCTCGCCGGCCGCGCCTGCGGGCGGCTTTCCGACGACGAGCGCACGGCGATCCGCCGCAACGATGTCGGCTTCGTCTATCAGTTCCATCACCTGCTGCCGGAGTTCACGGCGCTGGAAAACATCATGATGCCGCAACTGATAAAAGGGCTGACGCGCAAGGAGGCTGCCGAGCGGTCGGCGCAACTGCTCGACTATATGCAGATCGGCAAACGCGCGCAGCACCGGCCGTCGGAACTGTCTGGCGGTGAGCAACAGCGCGTCGCCATCGCGCGCGCCGTCGCCAATGCGCCGCTGGTGCTGCTGGCCGACGAGCCGACCGGCAACCTCGACCCGGTCACCGCCTCCTATGTGTTCGAGGCACTGGGGGCACTGGTCCGGCAGTCGGGCCTGGCGGCGCTGATCGCCACCCACAATCACGAGCTTGCCTCGCGCATGGACCGTCGCGTCACGCTCGCCGACGGCAAGGTTGTTCCGCTTTAGGTGTATCGATATTCAGCCGGCCTGCGAACGGCGGTTTCCTGCGCTTCCCTACAGCGCCGCGCGCCCTCTTGGGCGCGCAAAGGACGCTGTAGAACTTTGATTTCGCGCATGACCGAAATCGATCTTGATTTCGGGTCATGTGGGCTCACGTACTGAAGTACGCTCCGCTCCGGTTCTCGGAAGCCACCATTGTCGGCGCGGCCTGACCTGAATCTCGACACACCTAACGGGCTGATCACCAGCGACCGTGTTTCCCCGCACGCAGCCAGCGCGGAAACAGAGAAACCCGCTCTCAACCTTTCCTTAACCGTGCCGAACTGATCGCCCGAAATCCGTGCCACGCTCGGATTGCCGCCGTTGACATCCGAACAAATTCAGAACAAAATACGAACATACTGAAAACAGGAGAGCGTTATGACCGGTCTTGTTCAGGATGTCGTGTCTCTGGTTTGCATGAGCACGTTTCTCATTTCCATGGCGATCTGGATCGGAGCGATGTGAGGCAGCGCGCCTCGTTCTTCGCGGGGTGAGGGGCGGCATCGGAGCTCGGTGGTTCAGCGCCGCTTCGTCAGCCGGCCTTGCGGGCCGTTTCGACAAGCAGAGCTGCGGTGGGTCCGAAGACATCCTCGAAGGCAGATTTCAGCGCAAGATCGAGATCGGCCATTGCCAGGGGAAGGCCGAGGTCGACGAGGCTGGTGACGCCGTGGTCCTGCACACCGCACGGCACGATGCCGCTGAAGTGGCTGAGATCCGGCTCGACATTGATGGCGATGCCGTGAAAGCTCACCCAGCGCCTCAGCCTGATGCCGATGGCGGCGATCTTGTCCTCGGCGAGCGATCCGTCGGGCAGGGCGGGGCGATCCGGCCGCACCACCCAGACGCCGACACGGTTCTCGCGCCGTTCGCCACGCACGTTGAAAGCGGCGAGCGTGCCGATGATCCATTGTTCAAGTGCCGCGACGAAGGCGCGAACATCCTCGCGCCGCCGCTTCAGGTCGAGCATCACATAAGCGACCCGCTGGCCTGGCCCATGATAGGTGTATTCGCCGCCGCGTCCTGCCGCGAACACCGGGAAACGGTCGGGCTCGATCAGGTCCTCGATGCGGGCGCTGGTGCCGGCGGTGTAGAGCGGCGGGTGCTCGACCAGCCAGACCATCTCGCCGGCGCCGCCGCCTCGGATCGCTTCGGCACGCGCCTCCATCACGGCAAGCGCATCCGGATAGGCGGTGAGGCCGGGTTCGATCCGCCATTCGACCGGCGCCGAACCGGGCAGGGGCAGGAACGACGTGGCGATCTGGCTGCGTTCTGTCATGGTGTGTCTCGTCTAAAGCGCGCCGCGTTTGAAGGGAACCGTGGCGCGCTTTAGATTCTTGATTTGTGCATGTCGTTGTCCCAAAACCGCTGCGCACTTTTGGGCGACATGCATTAGCCCCACATATGGCGGCAATCGGCTGAAACGTCCAGTTGCGAGCGCGTTTCAGCTCTTTGGAGGGTTATGCCGAAGCGCGGGCATTTATTGCGCGACGCGCCCTTGTTTCGCCGGAAACGATTTGCTACACGCCGCGAGCCGGTTCGTTCCGGCTCCTACCACGTGCGGTCGTGGCGGAATTGGTAGACGCGCAGCGTTGAGGTCGCTGTGGGGCAACCCGTGGAAGTTCGAGTCTTCTCGACCGCACCAGCTTTATCCAGTAAGCTGTTATTTTTATGTGCGTTTTTTTGTTTCCTTGCAGTCCTTCCAAGACTGTTTGTGCAAACTGAACACTACGCGAACCCGTTGCTGGTTGGATGCGGAATGCCGCGCCCTCACCGCGTGGTTTGACCCGCCGTTACATGCCAGCTGCTTCAAAGACCGAACCGTGCCGCGAAACGGACACTTGGCAATGCGCGGCGAAAAATGTGCTTTCCAGGCAAGCGGCTATATATTGATGTGATTGCGCGGCAAATCGCCCGCTAGTGCGTTATCTCAAGGCTTGTTTGCGGACGCGATTTTCCAGCCGCATGAGCAAATAGTCGACCTCTTGTCTGGCCGCCGCCGACAATGCACTGCCCGGCTTGCGCTGGGCGTCCGACGCGATGGCGCCGCGCTTCATCATCACATATTTGCGTACCGCAAGTCCCACGCCGGGTTGCTGCTCATAGCGCAGATAGGGCAGGTGGGCGTCGAAAAGATCGTGCGCCTTGTCGCGCTCGCCGGCGGCGGACAGTTTCACCATGTCGACCAGCATATCGGGGAAGGCATAGCCGGTCATCGCGCCGTCGGCACCGCGCTCCATCTCGAAGTCGAGAAAGAGGCCGCCATTACCGGCAAGGATCGACAGCGGCCGCAGCGAGCCGTCCTTTTGGAAACCGCGCAGCGCGCTGATCTTCTCCAAGCCCGGCCAGTCCTCGTGCTTGAGCATGAAGCAGACCGGGTTGTCGGTGACGATGCGGCGGATGACGGCCGGCGTCATGACGACCGAAAGGGTCAGTGGATAATCCTGCAGGACGAAAGGAACATCCTCGCCGACCGCTTCGGATGCGTTGCGGAAATAGGTGACGATCTGGTCGTCGGTGCGCAGCGCCGGCGGCGGCGCGATCATCACGCCCTGCGCGCCAAGCTCCATCGCGGCGCGCGCAAGGCTGCGCATGGCGGCGAAGCCGGGGGCGGAGACGCCGACGATGACCGGCAGCCTGGTGCGCGCCACGACACGCTTGACGATCTCCAGCGATTCGCCGGCGTCGAGCTTCGGGGCCTCACCCATGATGCCGAGGATTGTCATCCCATCGACGCCGCAGCGCTCGTAGAAATCGACCATCGAATCAAGCGATTCCCAGTCGATCTTGCCATCCGCCTCGAACGGCGTCGGGGCAATGGTGTAGACGCCTTTGGTGTCAGGGCCGATGGCCATGAGCTCCTCCTAAATCCAGCTTTCAATCATAGCGCAGGACCGACCGTCCGATCCAACCCGGCAGTCGGTCCGGACGGGCGTGGTCCCGTTCGTCGTTCCATCGTATGCGGACAACTGGTTGACCGATCTGGACAATGGCTGCACGGGATTGCGCCGCGGGTCGAAACCCGCGGAAAGAGAAGGTGTTGCGCCGTCGGACAATGCAATCATGCTCTGCGAGCCGTCAACCTTCTTACGCCGCGAGTTCAGCAGCTGCAGGCGGCGATCCGTGCGGCGATCGACCTCAAGGACTGTCGATCCTGGGGAATGACTTTGCCAAAGTCAAAATCCAGCCTTAACCTTCTGCAATGCATTCCAGGTCGAGCATCCGGTATTTCCTGGGAAAGCCGCACGCAACGGAGCCCTATTTATGAGTGACAGCCAGGTAAGGATTGCGGCCGGGAACACCATTCGAAGCCTGCATGCCGATCTGCCGGTCAACGCCACCTTCCATATCTGGCTCAAGGCGACCAGGCCGGACGTTCCAGGCTCGCTGTCGTTTTCCAACGTTCGCGGCAAGTTCGGCGAGGTGAGCGTCGCGAACGCCGAAGAGCATGAGTTCAGAATTTTTCACGTCTTCGGCGGCGGCAGTGTCGAACTGGATTACGATGCGGATCAGACCTCGGTTTCGGTTGCCTACTGGTTCGCATTGGCCGACGTGCTGGAGACCGGCATTACAGTTCTCCACACCAATCCGGGAAATGCCCCACCGAACATCCCCGACAGCTATCATTTTCGTCCGCCGTTCGGCTGGATGAACGATCCGAACGGATTTGGCCGGTTTGGAGGCCGCCCACATCTGTTCTATCAGCATTATTCGCATGGCCTTCGCTGGAACACGATGCATTGGGGGCACGCCGTCTCTTCCGATTATTTGCGGTGGCGTCACATGCCAATCTTCCTGTTTCCGTCGGAAGATCTCACCGCCAGGCCCGACAAACGGGGCGGCGCCTATTCCGGCTCGGCCATCCCGCTTGCCGATGGCCCGGGCATTCGCGTCTTTTTCACCGAGCAGGTACAGGACCGTATCCCGGAACAGCAGATCCAACTCACGGCCACTTCCAGCGACCTCATCATGGCGGGAGACGCGCACGTCATCCTGCCATACCGCCCGCTTGACCAGGGATTGACAGCGGATTTTCGTGACCCATACGTCTTCAGGGGACCGGATGGCCTTTGGAAAATGCTGCTGGGCAGCCAGAGCGATGAAGGCGGCGTTGTCCTGCTCTACGAAACCCGTGACCATACGGCCGCCACCGGCTGGACGTATGTCGGCAAGCTTCTGGTCGAGAAACACTATCGGACGACGGCGATCGAATGCCCCTGTCTGCTGCCGCTCGACGGGCCTGCGACCGATCCCGCGACGCGCTGGGTTCTGATTCTCGGGCTGATGAACAGTGAGGACCGGTCGACCCGGCGCAAGAACCTGACAATGGCCATCGTCGGCTGGTTCGATGGTCGGACCTTTGCCAAGGAATTCGAACAGGAACTTGACTTCGGGACGGATAATTACGCCTTCCAGGCCTTCGCCGACGGCGATGCCATTGTCGGCATAGGCTGGCTTGCCAACTGGGCCGACACCGGACCGGCGATCGATTTCCCCACAGCCATGACATTGCCTCGCAATATCCACCTGACTGCAGGCGAGTTGCACACTCCGCCCATCGGCGCTGCCGAGAGTCTGCGGAGCCATATTCTGGACCGGACACGCCTCGCAGCCGGAGAGCAGGTAAGCTTTATCAACGGCGCCGTCGAAATCCTGTTCGAGCTGGAAAAGCCGGGTGCCCATTTCCACTTGAAGCTGCAACATCCAACTGTCCGGCTCGAGGTTGTCGTTGACGACGAGGGACTTGCCATTCGTCATGGAGACGACGCAGCGGCATCCCCTCACTATATTGCCAAGGGAGCCCGTCCAAAACGGCTGCGGATATTCCTCGACTACGGATCGATCGAGGTTTTTGCGGATCGCGGTCGTTGGGCTGGCACGAAGCGGATTAGCGGTTTTGAGCCGGTGCAATCGGCACGTCTCATCGCCGAAACGGGCGCCGTGCTACACGCGACGGTATGGGCGCTCAAACCGTGACAAGGGGATAAATATTTCCAGTTTAGGATCGGGCGTCCGCAAACACCGACCAATGAACGAGGCCTTCGACGACGCCAAGGGCGAACTGTTCCTTGGCGCTGTAGATCAGCGGGTTGGCCCGCGCCATGTCAAGCAGTTCGGGAAGCGCATTGGCAACGACAATTCCACGCGCCCCGGGCAGCTCGAACATGCTGCGGTCGTTGTTGGTATCACCGGCGACGACCACCTCATCGAGGCCAATGCCGAGCTCATTGCAGAGCCAGGCCAGCGCCTGGCCCTTGTCTGCTGAGCGCGGCAGGATGTCGAGATCGCGTCCGCTCGAATAGACCATCGTCACCGACAGGCCGGCCTCGGCCAAAGCACGCTCGATGCTGGCAAGGGCTTCCGGACTTGCGTCGAGCAGGTACCAGCTCGATTTGAAGGCGTGTTGATAGCCGTCGGGTTGGCGGACGGTGTCTTTGAGCGACCCGAGCACCGCATCGATCTTTTCAAGCGACCAGCCTTCCGAAAATCTTTGGGTAAAATGCCCCAAATCAGTAAAGTGTGTGGGGCGCGAGGTGTGCCGCGGACCGGCGAGCATCGTGCCGACGCCGCCGATGACATAGTCCGGCGCCGGCAGGGCGACTTCGTCGACGAAGTTCAAGATATCGTCGGCCAGGCGACCGCTGTTGTAGACGAGAACCGGCCGGTGCTCGGGATCGAGCGCTTGCCATTTTGATCGAAAGCGTGACGTCGCCGGCGCATCGCCCGCCAGGGTCCCGTCGAGATCACTCGACAAGAGCGCGATAGGTTTCAATCGCCGTCGTTCCACGGCTCGTCCCAGTCATGATCGTCGACCGCCTTCAGCACCGGACGTCCTTCAACAAGGCTGACCAGCTGCTGCGCGATGCCTGTCCAGGTGAACAGGCTGCGCGCCTTGTGCGCGCCCATGCGGCCCAGGCGGCCGTAGAGGCGCTGGTGCTTCATCGGCTTGACGATGGTGATGCCGAGATCTTCCTTGTCGAACGGATCGCCAAAAAGCGCGTGCCGGCCATAGCTGATCCCGCGATAGAGGCCGCCATGGATCGTAACCACGGTCGGCGTTCCGCAAGCCATTGCCTCGATCGCGGTCATGCCGAACGGCTCGTAGCGGCTCGACAGGACGAACATGTCCGCCGCCCGGTAGGTGTCGGCGAGATCCTCGTCGGCAACATAGCCGGAGAAGACGACGCGATCCTGCAAGCCTAGCTGTTCGACCTGTTGCTTGAGCTGGTTGAGGATCTTCTGTTCCTGCTCGTCCATGTTCTCGCCGCCGACAGCGAGCCTCAGGACCGCATCCGGCACACGCGGCGCCACCACTGAAAACGCATCGATCAGCAGGTCGTAGCCCTTGTTGGTGGCGAGCCGGCCGAGCGCCAGGACCGTTCGCCCTTCGAAACCGAGCCGATGGCGGATCAACCGGCGAGACGCCTCGCTGACCGGGAAGAACCGGTTGTCGTCGTAACCGGGCGGGATCATGTGCACGCGGTCGCGCTCGAGGCTGTAGTCCTCGACCAGCATGTCGACCTGCGGCGGCGTTGTTGCGATCACCATGGCGCAGCTTCGATAGATGATCGTCTCGTGCTTGATGCGCTCGCTGAAATTGAACTCGGCCTCGAATGTATCGGCCTTGTCAGGGTAGTCCGTCTTCATCTGGCGCTGCTTCCAGATGCCAAGCGAATGCGGCGTATGGATGTGCGGGACAGTGAGCGCTTCCGACAGTCGCTGCCCCGCCACGCCCGCATCCCAGTAGTGAGAGTTGATGAAGTCGTAGGAGAGGTTTTCCCGGCGAATCAGGCGCAGCGCGTTTTCACACCACTCGAGAAGGTGGCGGTGGAGATATTCCTTCGGAATAAAATCGGGTCCGCCACAGGCGACACGCAGGACGCGAACCCCGTCGGCCACGTCATCGACAGGAGGCTGGTCTTCAAATCGTCGCGTCCAGATATCGACGGCATAACCCAACTGGGCCAGCTTTTTGGCAAGTTCCAGGATATAGACCACCTGTCCGCCGGTATCGGCCGCGCCGAGTGGCGGATTGGCTGCTACGTAGCCGTGGGTTGAAATGAGAGCAATTCGAGGTATCGCCGCATCCGAGTCCGGCATCTGTATCCTTCTCTACGATTGATCTGCGCACGCCGCAGCATGCACAAGTTGGATTATATAAGGTTTCCAGCCGCCATCCGCAAATGTCGAAAGCGCCGGGCGGCCGCCAGGCTGGTGGTACATCGGTGAGAATATTGACTCCGCCCGCAATGGTAGCCTCCCAGAGACGCCGATAGGGAACATACCGAGGAGCCTCGGCGTGACGATGATGGGAGCCGGACAAGACATTGTGCGATTGGTCGATGATTGCGCCCGCGGACATCGAGTTCGAAATCTGACGGACGCTGTAGCAATTTGACGCTGCTCATGATCCTTTCTGGAAATCGATTCCGATTTCCATGGTCATGCGCTAGACCTAACACGCAGCTTTTCCGGAATTCTGATGGCGGGAGGCGCTGGTGGAAGGCCAGGACGAACAGACGACCGGCGCCAGGACTGCTGAGGACAGCGCCAACATCTATGGCGAGGACGGCGCCATTCTGTCGTCGTTCCTTGCCCAGATCGGCGCCGCGATCGCCGATCGCGACACGCTGACGCTGAAGCGTGAAGTCGACGACCTGCACCAATCGGAACTCGGCGACCTGATCGAGGCGCTTCATCCAGAACAGCGCCGCGCCCTGGTCGAATTGTTGGGCGCCGACTTCGATTTTTCCGCGCTGACCGAGGTCGACGAGGCTATCCGCCGCGACATTGTCGACAGCCTGCCCAACGCCCAGATTGCCCAGGGTGTGCAGGACCTCGATTCTGACGACGCGGTCTACATTCTCGAGGATCTCGAAAAGGAAGACCAGGACGAGATCCTGTCGCAACTGCCGTTCACCGAGCGGATCAGGCTGCGCCGCTCGCTCGACTATCCCGAAGAGACCGCCGGTCGCCGCATGCAGACCGAGTTCGTCGCGGTGCCGCCATTCTGGACGATCGGCCAGACCATCGACTACATGCGCGAGGACAACAACCTTCCCGACCGCTTCAGCCAGATTTTCGTCATCGATCCGAGCTTCAAGCTGCTCGGCGCCATCGACCTCGACCAGATCCTGCGCACCAAGCGCTCGATCAAGGTCGAAGAGGTCATGCATGAGACCAGGCACGCCATTCCGGCGACGATGGACCAGGAGGAGGCGGCGCGCGAATT
This sequence comes from Mesorhizobium sp. WSM4816, assembly GCF_055811535.1. Classification (NCBI taxonomy): domain Bacteria; kingdom Pseudomonadati; phylum Pseudomonadota; class Alphaproteobacteria; order Hyphomicrobiales; family Phyllobacteriaceae; genus Mesorhizobium; species Mesorhizobium sp. WSM4816. Next base: position 84,390 of record NZ_JBVVQR010000018.1, read on the forward strand.
CGAACAATACGACCTTCTCTCCGCTGCCGTCGTCGACGAGAACGAGCGGCTGGTCGGCGTGCTGACCATCGACGACGTGGTCGACGTCATCCAGCAGGAAGCCGAGGAGGATCTGCTGCGCATGGGCGGTGTCGGCGACGAAGAATTGTCGGACAGCATCCTTTCGACCTCGCGCTCGCGCGTTCCGTGGCTGCTCGTCAACCTTTTGACGGCGTTCCTGGCGGCCTCGGTGATCGGCCTGTTCGACCGCACGATCGAGCACATCGTGGCGCTGGCCGTGCTGATGCCGATCGTGGCAGGCATGGGCGGCAATGCCGGCTCGCAGACCATGACGGTCACGGTGCGGGCGCTGGCGACGCGGGACCTCGACATCTACAATGCCGGCCGCATCATCCGCCGCGAGATGGGGGTGGGCTTCATCAACGGCATCATCTTCGCCATCCTGATCGGCATCGTCGCGGCCGCCTGGTTCCGCGATCCCAATCTGGGCGGCATCATCGCCGCGGCGATGATCATCAACATGTTCGTGGCCGCACTGGCCGGCATCCTGATCCCGCTGCTGCTCGACCGGTTCAAGATCGACCCGGCCGTGGCTTCGGCGGTTTTCGTCACGACGGTCACCGACGTCGTCGGCTTCTTTGCCTTTCTCGGCCTCGCCACATGGTGGTTCGGCGTGTGAGCGACGCAATTGACTTTTACGTAAATGCCATGCGAGATTCTGGAACAGCCTCCGGCCGATTCTGAAACGCGTGCGGATAGCGAGGCCGCATGGTTGGAACCCGCAGCGCGGCCGGGCATTTGGAGTGATGATGCGGGAATATTATTCGATAACCGAACTGACCCGCGAATTCGACGTTTCGACGCGGACGCTGCGCTTCTACGAGGACGAGGGGCTGGTGCAGCCGGTGCGGCGCGGCCGCACGCGGCTATTTCGCCCGTCGGACCGGCATCTGATCCGCCAGATCATGCGCGGCAAGAGGCTCGGCTTTTCGATCAACGAGATCCGCGAAATCATCCAGATGTACAAGGAGCCGCCCGGCGAGGTCGGTCAGCTCAACCTGATGATCAAGCGCATCGAGGAAAAGCGCGAGGATCTGCGCCAGAAGCGCCGCGATCTCGAAGAGACCCTGGCCGAACTCGACCAGGCCGAAGAGTCGTGCGTCGAGCGGCTGGTGGAACTCGGCGTCAACACCTGATCGGCTGCCGCCTCAAATCCAGCGCCGCACCGTTTTCGCGTAATCCCGGTATTTCTTGCCGAATTTCGTTGCCAGAACCTTTTCCTCGCTCTCGATCGCCATTTTCTGCGTTGCGAAGGCGGCGATGATCGCCAGCGGCAGGAACCATACGTTCCCCGAGATAAGGGCGACGCCGATCATCAGCAGCGTGTTGGCCAGATAGATCGGATTGCGGCTGACGGCGAAGGGGCCCGATGTAACCAGATGGTCCGGCACGGCGTTCGGGTGGAGCGTCGTCTTTGCCCGGATCATGATGCGGATCGCCGTGAACCAGAGTGCGACGACGCCGAACAATGCCACCCAGCCGGCCGCGAACAGGATGTCGCCCAAAAGGCCGCTGATCCAGGGCAGCGGATAAAGCAAGCCAAGCGCGATGCTGACGGCGATGGCCGCGACATAGATCAGCGGCGGCCACGGTATAAACCCCGGTTTTTGCTGTCCCGGTTTCTGTTGGCCCGGTTTCTGCTGATGGTCGGTCATTGTGCTCCTCCCTCCATCAAAGTGCCGTCGGCCTTGGCAGTGCAGGCGCCGGCGAGCTCGTCGAGATGCGCCTTCCATTCCGCAGCCTGGTCGTTGCGGTAGAGCCGATCAAGCGTGGCCTCGCCCTCGAGCGTATCGAGCATGCAGTCACAATAGCTGCTGCAGAACTCCGTGTCGCGCGATTGCTCGCATGATGCCTGGCACTCTTTCAGGAAGGTGACCTGCCTGGTTTCGACCGCTGCCGGCATGACTTGCGAAATCAGCCAGACTGAGCCGATCAGCACCGGCTGGTGGATCAGATAGAAGGCGAGGCTGTGCCGGCCGATAAAGACCAGCGGATTGGTCCAGCGGCCGGGCGTCAGGCCCGCCAGCCGCGTCAGCATGCCGGAGGCGAAGGCAAGCTTTGCCGCTGCGATGCCGGCAAGCACAGCGCCGAACCATGGAAACAGCGGGACATAATCGTTGGAGCGCGGGTTGGTTGCCGACAGGCCGACCCACCACAGGGCCGGATGATCGAAGATCTCGGACCTGAGGTAGAGCGGCGCGGTGATGACGAAAGCTGCGACAACCAGCGTCAGCAGCGCCGGCAGCCGCAGAAACGCCAGGCCGAGCAGGCTGGCGAGCGCGATCTCGTGCAGGATGCCGAAGAAGATGAAACTGTCGGGTGTGGCAAGCCTGGTGGCGGCCGATATGGCGAGCGCCGCCCCGCCGACCATGGCGAAGCGTTTCCAGAAGCCGTTCCAGCGGATTTGCTTGCCATGGGCGAGGAACAGGCTGACGCCGACCAGGAACAGGAAGGTCGAAGCGATGCAGCGCGCGTAGAATTTCCACCAGCCAAAGGCGGTCAGGCCGGGATCGGTGTAGCCGAAGAATTCGAGATCCCAGGTGAAATGGTAGCTCGCCATGGCAAGCAAAGCGATGCCGCGGGCGGCGTCGATAGCGACGATGCGCCTGGATCGGTCCTGAACGGCCGGCGTAGGAATGGTCATGGTCTCGCAATTCTGATTCAGTGCTGCAAGACGACTATCATGGTTGCCCCGGACAAAAGAAGACAGGGCCCATTGATGCCCAGGGCTTAGGCTAAAGCGCCGTATGCCGCTCGCAGCCAGTGGTCGAGGCCGGCGCCGCCCCTCATAGCCCTGCCGGGCGTTTCTCCCCGTAAACGGGGCGAAAGAGGCTGGCCGCAACGCCGGCTCCCTTCTTGCAACGCTGATGATTGGCGAGACCGCCGATGACAGCGCCCTCTCCCCGTTCTACGGGGAGAGGATGCCGGCAGGCAGGTGAGGGGCAGCGCGGACGATCGGCTTTCAACGTGTCAAGATCGCGGCGTCGAGGAACCAAGCTGGTCTGCCGGCACGGCGCATTCGCGCTGGTAGCTGGCGGAATTTGGTTTGCCGGGCGCGGCGATTCTGCCTATAGTCGCAGCCGTCGTCGGTTCCGTTTTGGAACCAAGAGGGAATGCGGTAGGGGCAAAATTCGCCCGATGCCGTGGCTGCCCCCGCAACTGTGTGCGGTAGTCCTCTCCATATGCCACTGAAGATTTTCTTCGGGAAGAGCTTCTTCGGGAAGGTGGGGAAGGGCGCTGATCCGCGAGCCAGGAGACCTGCCGGCGACAGGAGAACTGACTTCTATGCCCTCGGGTGGAGGGCGAAAGGACAAGACATGAATACCGCTTCCGTCTCGCTCGGCGCTTCCGTCTCCTCGCAGTCGCGCTTCGTGCAGTTGGCGCTTGCTGCATTTCTAGGCGTTTTCGTCATGGGTTTTGTCGGCTTCTCGCATATCGATGCGGTCCACAATGCCGCCCACGACTATCGCCATTCGATGGGCTTTCCCTGCCACTGACGAGGGGCTGACACCATGACACTGTTTCGCAACGTCGTGTTCATCGCGGCGATCGCAGGGCTTGTGGCCGGCGTCGTTCTCGCCTGCATGCAGGCCTACGCCACGGTGCCACTCATCCTCAAGGCGGAAGTCTACGAACAGGCCGGCGGTGGTCACACGCATGACCATGGTTTGTCGCCGGCCGCAGCAGGCAGTAATGCCATGAGCAGCGCCGTGCCGGCTGAAGCAGCCACCGCGGAAGAGGAAGGCTGGGCTCCGGCGGATGGCTTCGAGCGCTTCGCCTTTAACGTCGTTGCCAACGTCGTCACCGGCATCGGCTTTGCGCTGATCCTGGTCGCCGCTTCGGAGTTCGCCGGCGGCATCGGCAATTGGCGACAGGGCCTGTTCTGGGGCCTTGCCGGCTTTGCCGTGTTCACGCTGGCCCCGAACCTTGGCTTGCCGCCCGAACTGCCGGCGATGCCGGCGGCCGATCTCGCCCAGCGCCAGATCTGGTGGACGGCAACGGTGGTGGCGACCGCGGCCGGTCTCGGCCTGCTCGCCTTTCGCAAGTCATTGCCGCTGGCGGTGATTGCCGTGGCGTTGATCGTGGCGCCGCATATTGTCGGCGCGCCGCAGCCCGACAGTTTCGAATCGCCGATCCCGGAAGGCCTGCACCACCAGTTCGTGGTGGCGGTGACGCTGACCAATCTGGTGTTCTGGCTGGTGCTCGGCGCTGTCGTCGGCTTGTTGCGCGGCCGCTTGACCGGCACCGCAACCAGCCTGCGCGACAGCCTTGCCTGATCGCGCTGCTCCAGGCAGCAAGCTGACCCTGGTCGTCGGCGGTGCACGCTCGGGCAAGAGCGCGCATGCCGAAAGCCTGGTGACGGACTGTCCGGCGCCGTGGACCTATATCGCCACGGCGCAAGCCTATGACGACGAGATGCGCGAACGCGTCGCGCTGCACCGGGCGCGGCGCGGCGAGGGTTGGACGACCGTCGATGCGCCGCTAGATCTCGTCGGCGCGATCGAGGCGCTGCCTGACGGCCGGCCAGTCCTGATCGACTGCCTGACGCTGTGGCTGTCCAACCACATGCTGGCCGAACGCGACATTGAGGCCGAATGCCGAGGGCTTGCGGATGTGCTGTCGCGGCCGCGCGGGCCGTGGTTCGTGGTTTCCAACGAGGTCGGGCAGGGCATCGTGCCCGACAATGCGCTTGCCCGCCGGTTTCGCGATGCCGCCGGCCGGCTCAACCAGCAGGTCGCCGCCGTCGCCGGCACGGTGCTGCTGATGGTGGCGGGACTGCCGCTCAAGGTGAAGTGATATGACCGATATCGACGACAGGGACGAGCAACGCCACCGCGCCAAGATGGCCAAGCGCAAGGCGGTGCAGGACGCCGAGGTCGCGGCCAAGACGGTCGAGAAGGGACTGCTGATCGTCAACACCGGCCCCGGCAAGGGCAAGACCACTGCCGCCTTCGGGCTGGCGCTGAGGATGCTCGGCTACGGCAGGCGCGTCGGCGTCGTCCAGTTCATCAAGGGCAAATGGCATACCGGCGAGAAGGACGCCTTTGCCGCTTTCGGCGATCGGGTCGTCTGGCACACGATGGGCGAGGGTTTTACCTGGGAAACGCAGGATCTGAAGCGCGACATCGCCGCCGCCGAGGCTGCCTGGGCCAAGGTGCTCGAGCTGATGGCCGATCCATCGATCAGCCTGCTGGTGCTCGACGAATTGAACATCGCGCTGCGCTACGACTATCTCGATCTCGACACGGTGGTGGTGGCGCTGAAGGGCCGCCGCGAAAACCTGCATATTGTCGTCACCGGCCGCAACGCCAAGCCGGCGCTGGTCGATGCCGCCGATCTGGTCACCGAGATGGGAGTTACGAAGCATCACTTTTCCGCCGGCGTGAAGGCGCAGCAAGGCATAGAGTTTTGAGGTTTCGTTCGCGCGAGGGGCAGGGCAATGCTTCGGGCAGACGATGCATCCAACTCATGTTGAAATGGCTAATTGTCGATCTCTGCGCCGCCCCTCATTGCCCTGCCGGGCATTTCTCCCCGTATAGTGACGGGGAGAAAGACGCCTTCGCAAAGGATTTCGCCAATCGCCAGCGTTGCAGAATGGGTGCCGAGCCCGCGGCCAGCCCCTTCTCCCCGTCACTATACGGGGAGAAGGTGCCGGCAGGCGGATGAGGGGCTGCGCCAACCTCAAGCGATTGCCCTGAAGCAGCACATATTTGTTTGCTCGTGGACGTCACGCAACGATGACGATCACCGACAGCAAGCCGAACAGTCCAATCAGCAGAAAGTCGGCAAGCTGATAGAGTCTTAGCGCTCGTCTGATGTCCGCGCTCTCGACATCGCGGCGGCCGCCTTCGCCCATGAACGCGTCGTCGACTATGACGCCGTCGTAGGAGCGCGGCCCGGCCAGCGCCAGGCCGAGCGCGCCGGCCATCGCTGCCTCCGGCCAGCCGGCATTGGGCGAGCGGTGTTTCTTTGCGTCGCGCCGCACGGTGCGCCAGGCGTTGCCGGCGTCAGCGTCTTTGACGAGGAAGGCGGCCAGCACGATAAGCAGTGCGGTCAGCCGCGACGCCGGCAGGTTGATCAGATCGTCGAAGCGCGCCGCCGCGCTGCCGAAGGCCTCGTGGCGCGGCGTGCGGTGGCCGATCATCGAATCGGCGGTGTTGGCGGCCTTGTAGGCGACGCCGCCGGCCAGCCCGCCGACGCCGATCCAGAAGACCGGCGCGACGACGCCGTCGGAAAAATTCTCGGCCAGGCTTTCGATCGCAGCGCGGCAGACACCGGCTCTGTCGAGCTTTTCCGGATCGCGGCCGACGATCTGCGAGACGGCAACACGACCGATGTCGAGTCCGCCATTGTCGAGTCCGTCGGCCACCGCCTCGACATGCTCGGCCAGGCTCTTCTGCGACAGCAGCGATGTCGCCAGGAGCGCGGTGAGGATCAATCCGGCTGGAATGCCCGCAAGCATGGTTTCCACCGCGAAAGCGATGGTGGCCGGCACCAGAACGATGATCAGCAGCGCATGAACACCGCGCCGGCGGCGCAGGGCTTCGGAATCAGTATCGCGGTTGAGCCTGCGGTCGAGAAAGGATATCAGCCTGCCGAACCAGGTGACGGGGTGGCCGATGGCGCCAAGCAGCCAGCTGGGATAGCCGACAGCGAATTCAACAAGCAGTGACAGGAAAGCGATCAGGATCGACATGAAGTCTCTTGATGGAGCGGCGGCAGTGGTGGATCACGGCGGAAGCCTTGGCCGGGCGAGGGCGCTTTTTCCGCATGCGCCACAGCCCTTCGTCGACCTCTCGACCGGTATCAATCCGCACTCCTATCCGTTTTTCGAGCTGCCCGCCACCGCCCTGTCGAGATTGCCGGAAGCTGCGCGGGTCCGGGATCTGGCCGATGTCGCGGCGAGCGCCTATGGCGCACCATCGGCGGCCAATGTGGTGGCAGCGCCGGGCACGCAGATCCTGTTGCCGCGCATCGATTCGCTAGTCAGCCCCGGCAAGGCGCTGGTGCTCGGGCCGACCTATGCCGAGCATCAGCGGGCAGCGGCCATCGCCGGCCATGCGGCGATGGAGGTCGACGATTTCGATGCCCTAGCAGGAGCCGACCTTGCCATCGTCGTCAACCCCAACAATCCGGACGGACGTATCATCGAACGCAAGAAGCTGCTTGCGCTTGCCGAAAGTTTGCGCGCCAGAGGCGGGTTGCTGGTCGTCGACGAGGCGTTCATGGATGTCGGCCCGCTTGACGAGAGCCTGGCCGGCGATGTCGAGCAAGGCGGCATCGTCGTGCTGCGCTCCTTCGGCAAGTTTTTTGGCCTTGCCGGCTTGCGGCTCGGCTTTGCGCTGGCCGACGCGCTGACGGTCGAACGGCTGGAGGCGCAGTTCGGGCCGTGGGCGGTTGCCGGTCCGGCGCTCGAATATGGCATCCGCGCGCTTGCCGACAGCGGCTGGCAGGCCGAGATGCGGGACCGTCTGGCCAGGGATGCAGCACGGCTCGATGCGCTGTTCGGCCGCTGCGGCGTTGCTGTTGCCGGCGGCACCACGCTGTTCCGCTATATCAGGCTGGCGGACGCCGCCGGTCTGTTTTCGGTGCTTGGCGAGCGCGGCATCCTGCTTCGGCATTTTTCCGGCCGGCCGGAGGTGCTGCGCGCCGGGCTGCCGGGCGAGGGCGAGGAATGGCAGCGGCTCGAATCGGCTCTTGCCGACTGGGCGCAACAGCGCCACGATAACACCAGCGAGGTCCAGCAATGATCCATGTCTGTTCGCTTTCAAAAGTCGAGGAAACCGTCGCGAAGACCGGGGCCGAGCGGTTGCTTTCGCTGCTGGCCGCCGGCACCGAGGTGACGCGGCCGGCGTCGATCGCCCAGGAAAACCATCTGCACCTCGTCATGCACGATATCGCGGTGGCGCAGGAGGGCATGACCATGCCGGGCGAGGCGCATGTTCGCAACCTGCTCGATTTCGCGCGCCGATGGGATCGCGCAAGGCCGCTGGTCGTGCATTGCTATGCTGGTATCAGCCGGTCGACGGCCTCGGCCTACATCATCGCGGCGGCACTGGCGCCGCAGCGCTGCGAGGTCGAGTTGGCTGAGACGCTGCGTGCACTGTCGCCGACCGCGACACCCAATCCGCGGCTGATCGCGGTCGCCGACGCGCTGCTCGATCGCAACGGCCGCATGACCGGTGCGATCCGGGCGATCGGGCGCGGCGCCGAGGCCTTCGAAGGCACGCCTTTCGAGCTGAAGATCGACGGCTGATTCCTACTTGAGGACAGTTGTTTGAGCCATTAAGCCACCAAGCAACCTACTCGTGCTGTGATCGCTGCAGGTATTGGCGACGTCGGCGCTGCCCCTCATCTGCCTGCCGGCATCTTCTCCCCGTATAGTGACGGGGAGAAGGGGCTGGCCGCAGCGCTGGCGCCTTTTTTGCAATGCCGGCGATTGGCGAAAACATTGATGAGGGCGCCCCTCGCCCCGGTTACGGGGAGAGGATGCCGGCAGGCAGGTGAGGGGCGGCGCGGCGCTGGCGAAAAGCCTCCTAGGCCAGCCAATCTGCAAGCTTGGCCTTGCGCACGTCCTTCAACAGGCTGATGAAACCGTCGGCTTGATGGTTGGCGGTCAGCCGGCCCTTTTCGGCCGTTGCAATGCTGGCGTCGCCGACCACGCCGTTCGGGTTGAGATCGGTGGCGATCCAGGCGAAGGCGTGCGTTCCGGTGTGGCGTAGCAGCGAAAATTGCTTTTCGGCGCGGGCGACGTTGGACACGAAATTGTCGGCCTTTGCCATGTCGACGAGATCCGGCCGGAAATGCAGCATCAGCGAGGTCTCGACATCGCCGCCATGGATGCCGTGGCTATCCTCAAGCTCGGTGTACAAGCCGGCCGGCCGGCCAAAGCGCTGCCAGCTCGTCTTCACACCCAGCATCTTTGCCCGCACGCGCAATTCTCGCGTCATGATGCCCATGATCTCCTCGTTGCCGCCATGCGAGTTGACGACGATCAGCTTCCTTAACCCGGCCCGTGCGACCGACAGGCCAAGCTCGGTCCAGGCCTCGATCAAGGTCGCCGCCGGCAATGTAAGGGTTCCCGGCGCATGCAGGTGCTCGTTCGACTTGCCCACCGCCTGGACCGGCAGGATGCGTATGTCGAGATCGCCAGGCAGGCGCGCGATCACCGTCTCGAGCATGCCGTTCATGATCGAGGTGTCGGTCGAAACCGGCAGATGCGGCCCGTGCTGTTCGATCGCCGCCACCGGCAGAACGGCGATCGTCGCCTCCGGGTCGATGGTGGCGTACTCGGTGGTCCGATAGTCGCCCCACCACACGCGTTTCGTTGCAACGGTCATTTTGAAACCTCGAGCAAACTGGCGGCGTTGGCGCTGCCCCTCACCCGTACCCTCTCCCCGTATAGAGACGGGGAAAGGGGGTCGCCAGCGTTGGAGCGCTTCCCTTCTCCCCGTCACTATACGGGGAGAAGGTGCCGGCAGGCGGATGAGGGGCAGCACCAGCCTTTGTCGTGTAACTGGAGATCAACGGCCTGTCGATTCCAGCCGGCTCCTCACCCTGCCGCGATGACCTCGATCTCGACCTTGAATTCCGGTCGCGCGAAACCGGACACGATCATCAGCGTCGAAGCCGGCGCCGGGCTGGTGAACAGGCGATCGCGCACGTCCATATAGGGTTTCAGGAAGACGCGGTCGGTGACATAGGCGTTGATGCGCACGATGTCGGAAAGTCCAAGCCCGGCGTCGCCGAGAATCGCTGCGATGCTTTGAAAACAGAGCTCGGCCTGCGCGCCGGCATCCTCCGGGATCTTATCGTCCGGCGTGATGGCGACCTGGCCAGAACACAGCACCAGCCGCTTGCCGGGCGGCACCTCGACGCCATGGCTGTAGCGGGCAAAGGGCGGCTTGATTGACTTCGGCGTCAGGAACTTGAACATGAAAATCTCCAGTCTGCTGCCAGCGTAAAGCCGGATCAGGCGAGCCCTCAAGATGCAGTGCATACTATCAGGGCGATTGTGGACAGGCGTTCAAAAAATAGGCACGATGCCCCCGGTACGGCATGACCGGTCCGGCTTTCGCGCGCCACTGTTGCGCAAGGCGGGCGGTCCGGGCGATGGCATGTGTCTTGCTTCTTCGATCGATGGTGTCGAGCTCGGCGCGCGGCGCGCCAGAGCCAACTGAGGGTGGTGTGGATGGACGGAAAACTCAAGATTTCGGCTGGCGCGATCGTGCTGCTTGCCGCAAGCACGCTGAACGCGGCAGCAAACGAGAAGATCACCTTCGGCACCAACTGGCTCGCCCAGGCCGAGCATGGCGGCTATTATCAGGCGGTGGCTGATGGCACCTATGCCGCGTGCGGGCTCGACGTGACGATCATGCAAGGTGGCCCGCAGGTCAGTGGTCGGCCGCTGCTGCTTGCCGGCAAGATCCACTTCTACATGGGCGGCAACATGCTGCAGGCCTTCGACGCCGTGCAGCAGGAGATTCCGCTGCGTGTCGTCGCCGCCTCGTTCCAGAAAGAGCCGCAGGTGATCATGAGCCATCCGGGTCAGGGGCTCGACAGGTGGGAGGATCTGAAGAACGCGGACCAGTACATTATCGGCGACGAAGGTGCACAGAGCTACTTCCAGTGGATGATCACGGAGTTCGGCTTCGATCCGGCCAAGCGCGTGCCCTATACGTTCAACCCCGCACCTTTCATCGCCAATCCGAAGTCGATCCAGCAGGGTTACGTGACCTCGGAGCCCTTCGCCGTCGCCAAGGAAGGCGGCTTCCAGCCCAATCTGTTCCTGCTCGCCGACTACGGCTTCGACACCTATGCGACGACGATCGAGACCATGCAGGCGACGATCGACAAGCGGCCGGAGGTGGTTCAATGCTTCGTCGATGGCTCGGCCAAGGGCTGGTACAACTATCTCTACGGCGACAACGCTGCCGCCAACGCGGCGATCAAGAAGGACAACCCCGACATCAGCGACGAGCAGATCGCGTTCTCGATCGAGCAGATGAAGAAATTCGGCATCGTCGATTCCGGCGATACGGAAAAACTCGGCATCGGCGCGATGACCGACGCGCGCATCCAGAGCTTCTACGACAAGATGGTCAAGGCCAAGGTCGTGCCGGCCGACGTCGACATCAAAAAGTCCTACACACTGGCCTTCGTCAACAAGGGCGTCGGGATCGACCTGAAGAAATAGCACCGGGCATGATGCAGGAGAAAGTGGCGCAAGCGCCGGCAAGCGCATCGGGCAAAGGTCCGATGCTGCTGGCGCTGCGCGGCGTCGGCAAAGTCTTTTCCAACGGCGTGACAGCGCTCAGCGACGTCGACCTGACGATCCGGGAAGGCGACTTCCTCAGCCTTCTCGGCCCGTCCGGCTGTGGCAAGTCGACGGCCTTGCGCCTCATCGCCGGTCTTGCAACGCCGACCTCCGGCCTGCTCGACTGGCGCGGCAGCAGCGCTGCCGATCGCTCTGACATCGGCTTCGTCTTCCAGGAACCGACGCTGCTGCCGTGGGCCGACGTCTTCGACAATGTCTGGCTGCCGCTCAGGCTGAAGGGTGTGTCGCGGGCCAAGGCTGCGCCTGTCGTGATGGAGATGCTGGCGCGGGTTCATCTGACCGGCTTCGAGAAAGCCGTGCCGCGCGAATTGTCCGGCGGCATGAAGATGCGCGTCTCGATCGCCCGCGCCATGGTGACCAAGCCGCGCGTGCTTTTGATGGACGAGCCATTTGCGGCATTGGACGAGATCACCCGCTTCAAGCTCAACAACGATCTCCTGGAACTGTGGCAGGACGAGCGTTTTACCGTCGTCTTCGTCACCCACAGCGTCTTCGAAAGCGTTTTCCTCTCCAGCCGCGTCGTCGTCATGGCGGCGCGGCCGGGTAGGGTCTTCAAAGAACTCGCCATCGATGCGTCCTATCCGCGCAACGAAGCCTTCCGCACCTCGTCCGCCTATGCCGCGCTCTGCCGCCAGGCGTCCGATGTGCTGATCGGCGCCATCAACTCAACCGCCGGACCGCATCATGACGGCCATTGATCATACTGCCGTAACCCTGGATCCAGAGGAGGCGCGTCGCGTGCGCCAGGAGCGGCTCGAGCGGATCGGCCGATGGCTGCTGCCGCTGGCGATCATGGTCCTGGCGATCTGGCTGTGGGACCGCATCTGCGTCTGGAACGACATCCCGAAATATATCCTGCCGCGCCCCGCTGTGGTGCTGCAAACGCTGTTCGACGATGCCGGGCTGCTGTTCTCCTCGCTGCTGGTGACGCTCAGGATCACCTTTCTCAGCCTGCTTCTGGCCGTCATCGGCGGTGTCGGGCTGGCGGTGCTGTTTACGCAATCGAAATGGGTGGAGATGTCGTTCTTCCCGTTCGCCATCGTGCTGCAGGTGACGCCGATCGTCGCGATCTTCCCGCTGATCAACATCTATGTCGACAACCAGACGACGAAGCTTCTGCTGTGTGCCTGGATCGTCGCCTTCTTCCCGATCCTGTCCAACACGACGCTCGGCCTCAACTCTGTCGACCGCAACCTGCGCGACATGTTCAAGCTCAACGGCGCAACCCGCTGGCAGCAATTGCGCTATCTGCGCCTGCCGGCGGCGATGCCCTATTTCCTCGGCGGGCTGAAGATCGCCGGCGGCCTGTCGCTGATCGGCGCGGTGGTCGCGGAGTTCGTCGCCGGGGCCACCGGACAGTCGTCGGGGCTGGCTTCGCGCATCATCGAGGCCGGTTACCGGCTCAACGCACCGCGGCTGTTTGCGGCGCTGATCCTGATCTCGTTCACCGGCATTTTGATTTTCCTGGTGCTGTCGCTGATCTCGCACCTGATCCTGCGACGCTGGCACGAGAGTGCGCTGAAGCAGGAGCGATGATGGTGTTGGAGATACCAGCCTCTGGTCCTTACCATCTTGCTAACGTTCGTGTTCATCAGTCGCTCACGCCCGACCTTGCCGCTGCCTATGACAGCGACGGCTTTACGCTCGCCGACATCGCTGTCGCCGACGGCAAAATCGCCAGCATCGTCGCGAATCGCCTGTCCAATAAACCCGCAGGCGCCCTCGACCTCGGCGGCCGTATCGTCATGCCGTGCTTCGTCGACTGCCACACGCATATCGACAAAGGTCATATCTGGCCTCGAAAACCCAATCCGGACGGCACCTTCATGGGTGCGCTGAACGCCACCGGCGCCGACCGTGCTGCCCGCTGGAGCGCCGAGGACGTCGCTCGCCGCATGGATTTTTCGCTGCGCTGCGCCTACGCGCACGGCACCAGGGCTTTGCGCACCCATCTCGACAGCGTCGCACCGCAGGAGGAGATCTCCTGGCCGGTGTTCGAGACGGTACGGGAGAAATGGCGTGGCCGCGTCGAGCTGCAGGCCGCTTGCCTGCTCGGCATCGAAGGCGTGCGCGACAAGAAATGGTTTGAAAGCCTGGCCAAACGCGTCGCTGCGGCCAACGGCGTGCTTGGCGTCGTCACCTATATGCTGCCGGATCTGGAAGAACTTCTCGATCGGGTTTTCGCGCAGGCGATCAAGCATGGCCTCGACCTCGATTTCCATGCCGACGAGACCGACGACATCTCGGCGATCTCGCTGAAGAAGATCGCCGAGGCGGCGCTGTGGAACGGGTTTGAGGGAAACATCCTCGTCGGCCACTGCTGCTCGCTGGCACGCCAGCCCGATCTCGACGTGCTCGACACGCTGGACAAGATGGCGAAGGCGGGACTTGCCGTGGTGTCGCTGCCGATGTGCAACCTCTATCTGCAGGACCGGCGCGGCGACCAGACCACGCCGCGCTGGCGCGGCGTGACGCTGCTGCACGAGATGAAGGCGCGCGGCATTCCCGTCGCCGTCGCCTCCGACAACACCCGCGATCCGTTCTACGCCTATGGCGATCTCGACATGCTGGAAGTCTATCGCATGGCGACGCGTATACTGCATTTCGATCACCCGGTCGGCGACTGGCCGCAAGCGGTGACTTCGACGCCGGCCAGGGTGATGCGGCTCGACGGGTTCGGCACCCTTGCCGCCGGCGGTGGCGCCGACTTCGTCGTCTTTAGGGGGCGGAACTGGACAGAATTGCTGTCGCGGCCCGAATCGGATCGCATCGTGGTGCGGGATGGTCGCGCCATCGAGCGCCAATTGCCCGACTATGCCGAACTCGACGATCTGATGGAGAGATGATGGACATTTCGGCACTGAAGCGCGACCTCGACGGTCTGAAGATCGACGACCATCCGGCGATCATCCAGCAGAAGAGCCGCGATTTCTACTGGTACAGCCCGGTGCTGAAGCAACAGCTCGATCACGTGACCGGCGACCTGATCGTGACGCCAAAGACCGAGGACGAGGTGATCCGCGTGCTTGCCGCGTGCCACCGGCATAGCATTCCGGTGACGCCACGCGGCAGCGGTACCGGCAATTACGGTCAGGCGATGCCCTTGTCCGGCGGCGTCGTGCTCAATCTCGCCGAGATGAATACGATCAAGACGATCGCGCCCGGCTGCGTCGTGACCGGTCCAGGTGCCGTCCTCGCCGACATCGACAGGGCGACGCGCGCCCATTCCGGCCAGGAGCTGCGGATGTCGCCGTCGACCTACAACACGGCGAGCATAGGCGGCTTTGTCGCCGGCGGCTCGGGCGGTGTCGGCTCGATCCGCTGGGGCGGCCTGCGCGACCTCGGCAACGTCATCCGGCTCAGGACCGTGACGATGGAGGCGGAGCCTCGCATCATGGATCTTGCCGGCGAGGAGGTGCTGAAGGTGATGCATGCCTACGGCACCAACGGCATCATCACCGAGGTCGAGATGCCGTTGACCGCATCCTACGACTGGATCGACGTCATCGTCGGCTTCGACGATTTCATGGATGCGGCCGGCTTCGGCAACGATCTCGCCATCCAGGACGGCATCCTGGCGAAGCTGATCACGCCGATCGCCGCGCCGATCCCCTACGACTATTTCAAGCGGCACCAGAAATTCTTCCGGCGCGAGCAAAGCATCGTCGTCTGCATGATCGCCCCGCAGGCGATGGACGCCTTTGTGGCCCTCACGGCGCGCAGCAAGGGCGAGATCGTCTTCCGCGCCGACAAGGAGGCCGATCTCAAGGGCTTGCCGCCGGCCTATGAGCTGACCTGGAACCACACGACGCTGCGCGCCATCAGGGTCGACCCTGATATTACCTATCTGCAGACCCGCTATCCCTCGCCGGATCACCTCGCTTACGTCAAGGCGATGATCGACCGCTTCGGCGACGAGGTGCCCGTTCATCTCGAATTCATCCGCTTCGACGGCGCGATCGGCGTCGCCGGACTGCCGCTGGTCCGCTTCACCACGGCCGAGCGGCTCGACGAGATCATCCGCATCCATGAAGACAATGGCTGCTGGGTCTTCAATCCACACCGCTACACGCTGGAAGAAGGCGGCATGAAGCAGACGGACGAGGTGCAGCTCGCCTTCAAGCGCGAAACCGATCCGCAAGGGCTGCTCAATCCCGGCAAGATGATCGCCTGGGAAAACCCGGACTACGACTATCGCTCGGGCAAGTCGTTCCTGTTCAAGGGATTGCAGAAGGCGGGGTGAACGATGACGAGCGTGTGGCGCTGTCGCGCTGACCTGCGAGGTCTTCGGTGAACATCCTCGTGCTCTATGCCCACCCGGTCGAAACCAGCTTCAACGCCGGTCTGCACCGGACGATCGTCGAGCGGCTGACGGCCGCCGGCCACGCCGTCGACGATTGCGATCTCTATGCCGAGGATTTCGACCCGCGGCTGACACGGGCCGAGCGGCTCGGTTATCACGACGAGCGCGGCGCCGGTGATCCGGCAGCGCCCTATGTCGAGCGCCTGCTGCGGGCAGAGGCGCTGGTGCTGTCGTTTCCGGTGTGGAACTACGGCTATCCGGCGATCCTGAAAGGCTTTTTCGACCGCGTCTTCCTGCCCGGCGTCTCGTTCAAGCTGGTCAGTGGCAAGGTGCAGCCGTCGCTGCACAACATCCGCAAGCTGGCGGCGGTCACCACCTATGGTGGCAGCCGGCTCCACGCCATGCTGATGGGCGACCCGCCGCGCAAGCTGGTCAAGCGTGTCTTGCGCGCGACGGTCAAGCCAGGTGCCTCGGTGTCCTATCTCGCGCATTATTCGATGAACCTGTCGACCGATGAAACGCGGAAGAGATTTACGGCGAAGGTCGCCGCCAGCATGGATGTCTTCTGATGCGGGTCCTGGTGGTTTATTGCCATCCGGTCCCGGAAAGCTTTTGCGCCGCGATCCGGGATAGTGCCATCGACGTGCTGGAGGCGAGAGGCTGGGAGGTGCGGCTGCTCGACCTCTATGCGGAAAATTTCGATCCGGTCATGGGCTGTGACGAGCGACGCTTCTATAATGAGCACGCCCCGCAGGATCCGGCGCTCAAGCCGCATATCGAAAATCTCAACTGGGCCCAGGCAATCCTCTTCATCTATCCGACATGGTGGTACGGGCTGCCGGCGATGCTGAAGGGCTGGCTCGACCGGGTGTGGGCGACCGACGTCGCCTTCCGACTGCCGGCCGGCAAGGGACGGATCCAGTCACTGGTGAGGCATGTGACGAAGATCGGGGTGATCACGACCTGCGGCGCACCGACCTGGTGGAGCGTCGTCGTCGGCCAGCCGGGACGCAAGACAATCCTGCGCGGCATGCGGGCGCTCTGCGCCACCCGCTGCAGGACGTTCTTTCTGGCGCACTATTTGATGGATGCGTCGACACCCGGGAGCCGGGCTGCTTTCCTTGCGAAGGTGCGGGCGAAACTGGAGCGGTTTTGAGCTGGCGGAGATTTCCTTCTCCCCCTGTGGGAGAAGGTGGATCGGCGCGCAGCGCCGAGACGGATGAGGGGTGCTGGACGGAGTGCGGGGGTGCCAAGCTGGAACACCCCTCATCCGACCGAGCTTCGCTCGGCCACCTTCTCCCACAAGGGGAGAAGGGAAGGGCGCTCTACATCCGCACCCGTTCCGCTTTCGGATCATACATCGGCTTCAGCGACACTTCCGCGGCGAAGCGCTCGCCGGCGATCTCGATCTCGTAGGAAGACGATAGCACATCCGCCTCGCTCTCGCCCTGGCAAGGCACGTAGCCGAGGCCGACGGCGCCGCCGAGATGATGGCCGTAATTGCCCGAGGTGACCGGGCCGACAATCTTGCCGTCGCGCAGGATCGCTTCGTTGTGGAAGAGCAAGGGTTGCCTGTCTTTCAGGCGGAATTGCACCAGCCGCCGGTTCAATCCGGTTTCTTGTCTCCTCAGCACGGCATCGCGGCCAAGAAAATCGCCCTTGGCAGTCTTCACTGCGAATCCAAGGCCTGCCTCCAGCACATTGTCCTCGTCGGTGATGTCGTGGCCGAAATGCCGGAAGGCCTTTTCGATGCGGCAGGAATCCAGCGTGTGCAGGCCGCAAAGCTTCAGGCCGACATCGGCGCCGGCCGCCTCGATCGCTTCGAACACGTGTGCGGCCTGGTCGGTCGAGACGTAAAGCTCCCAGCCGAGTTCGCCGACATAGGTCACGCGATGGGCGCGGGCCAGCCCCATGCCGATTTCTATCTCCTGAAACGTTCCGAACGGATTGGTTTCGTTGGAGAAATCGTTCGGGCTCAGCTTTTGAATCAGCTTCCTCGAATCCGGGCCCATCAGGCAGAGCACGGCCTCGGCCGCGGTGACATCGGTGATGACGACGAATTCATCGGCGAGATGTTTTTTCAACCAGGCGAGATCACGCTGTAGCGTGGCGCCCGGCACGACGAGGAAAAAAGTGGTCTCAGACAGCCGCGAGACGGTAAGGTCGCTCTCGATGCCACCGCGCTGGTTGAGCATCTGGGAGTAGACGATCTTGCCCGGCGCCATCTCCACGTCGTTGGCGCAAAGCCTCTGCAGGAAGGCGCAGGCATCGCGGCCCTCGACACGGATCTTGCCGAACGAAGTCATGTCGAACAGGCCGACGCCGTTGCGGATCGCCAGATGTTCGTCGCGCTGGTTGTCGAACCAGTTCTGCCGTTTCCAGGAATAGCGGTACTCGCGCTCCTGGTCTTCACGCGCGAACCAGTTGGCCCGCTCCCAGCCGGCAACCTCGCCGAACACCGCGCCGCGTGCCTTCAGATGTTCATGCAGCGGGGAGCGCCTGACGTTCCGAGAGGTCGCCATCTGCCGGTACGGAAAATGATCGGCGTAGAGCAGGCCGAGCGTCTCGGAGACGCGCTCTCTGAGATAGCGGCGGTTTTTTTGGAACGGCTGGGCGCGGCGGATGTCGACCTCCCACAGATCGAAGGGTGCTTCGCCATCGTTGATCCATTGCGCCAGCGCCATGCCGGCGCCGCCTGAGGAGACGATGCCGATGGAGTTGTAGCCGGTCGCCATCCAGTAGCCGGAAAGCTCCGGCGCCTCGCCGAGATAATAGCGATCATCAGGCGTAAAACTCTCGGGGCCGTTGAAGAAAGTGTGGATGCCGGCGCTGGCCAGCATCGGCATGCGGTTGACGCCCATTTCGAGGATCGGCTCGAAATGTTCGAAATCCTCGGGCAACTGATCGAAGCAGAAATCTTCGCTTATGCCGTCCATGCCCCACGGCTTGGCCACCGGCTCGAAGGCGCCGAGCATCATCTTGCCGGCATCTTCCTTGTAGTAGGCGCACTCGTCCGGCACGCGCAGCACCGGCAGCCGGGTCAGGCCGGGGATCGGTTCGGTGACGAGATAAAAATGCTCGCAGGCATGCAGCGGGATGCTGACGCCGTTCTGGGCGCCAAGCTCGCGTGCCCACATGCCGGCGCAATTGACGACGATGTCGGCCTCGATCATGCCTTGCTCGTCGCCCTGCGTCCAGGAAACGCCGGTGACGCGGCCATCCCTGGTGTGGACCTTGGTGACCTTCACATTCTCGACGATCGTCGCACCGCGCTGGCGCGCACCCTTGGCCAGCGCCATGGCGATATTGGCCGGGTCGCATTGGCCGTCGAGCGGCAGATGCACGGCGCCGACCACATCGGAAACATTAAGATGCGGGTACATCTGCTTGACTTCGTTTGGCGAAATCTCGCGCACGTCAATATCGAACGCGCGGGCGAGCGACGCCTGCCTATAAATCTCGTGCTTGCGTTCCTCGGTCAGCGCCACGGTGATCGAACCGACCTGGCGCATGCCGGTGCCGACTTCGGTCTCGGCCTCCAGCCTGACGTAGAGGTCGGCCGAATATTTCGCCAGCCGTGTCATGTTCTGCGAACCGCGCAACTGGCCGATCAGGCCGGCGGCATGCCATGTCGTGCCCGATGTCAGCTGCTTGCGTTCGAGCAGCACGATGTCGGTCCAGCCGAGCTTGGCCAGATGATAGGCGACCGAGCAGCCGGAGACGCCGCCGCCGATGATGACGGCCCTCGCCTTGGAAGGAATGGTTTTGGCCAGAATGGTTTTCTGGGGCAGGGCGCTCATGCGGCCTCGCGGCGGTAGCTGGACGCGAAGCGGCGCAAGCGAAGGGTTGCTTCCAGAAGCACCGCCTCGGGCTGGCAGAGGCTGACGCGAATATGACCGGCGGCGGCCTCGCCGAAACTCGAGCCGGGCATCACGCCGACCTTTTCCTTGTCGAGCAGGGCCCAGGCGAATTTCTCGTCGTCCGGCTCGAGAGCCGAGATGTCGAGCATGACATACATGCCGCCTTCGGAGCCGCGCACGGTGACGTTGTTCATGCCGCGCATGGCATCGAGGACGACGCTGCGCCGTGCGGCATAGCGTTCGGCGATCTCCTTGACTCCGTAGCCGTTTTCCAGCGCCTCGGCGCAAGCGAGGCTGATGAACGCCGGCAGGCCGTAGGTGGTCACCAGATTGAGGTTGGTCAGCAGCGAGATCATCTGTTCGGGCCCGCTCAGCCAGCCCATCCGCCAGCCGGTCATGCCGTGGCTCTTCGACATGGAATTGATGACCAGCGTGCGTTCCGCCATGCCGGGCAGCGAACGCGGCGAGACGTGCTCGCCGCCGCCCAGTGTCCAATAGACCTCGTCCGACAGCAGCCAGAGGTCATGCTCCCGGCAGATCTGCGCCAGCTCTTCCAGCCGCTGGCGCGAATAGACGGCACCCGTCGGGTTGTTCGGCGTGTTGATCAGGATGGCGCGGGTGTTCGGCCGAAGTGCGGCGCGAATGTCGGCGGCACGCGGCTGGAAACCATCCTCGGCCGGTGTCTCGACCACGGTGAAATCGGCGCCCGCCGCACTGAAGGTGTTGGGGTAGGTCGCGTAATAGGGCGCCACCACGATGGCATGGTCGCCCTGGTCGAGAACGGCCTGCACCGCCGCATAAAGTGCAGCCTGCCCGCCCGGTGTGGCGATGACTTGGTCGGGGTTGGTCGTAATGCCCGTGCAGGCGGTCGAGGCCGCCGCCATTGCCTGGCGCAGGCGCGGAATACCGGCAAGCGGGGTATAGTGGTGATTGCTGGCGCGAACCGCGGTCACGCAGGCTTCAATCGTCTGCGCCGGCGTGTCGAAATCATGGTCGCCGACCGACAGCATGATGATGTCCTCGCCGGCCTGCTTGCGCGTCCAGGCGGCGAAATGGACCTCCCAGCCGTCCTTGCCGGAAGGCACGATGCCGGAAATGCGCGATGACGGCCTGGGCATTATGCTACTCCCGAAATTTCGTGGCCGGCCTGTTCGAGCCGGTCGCGCAGGGCCGCGATATGAGGCGGCCCGACTTCGCAGCAGCCGCCGACGATGTCGGCGCCGGCCTCGACCCAGCCGACCGCGTGGTCGGCATAGGCATCCGGATCGAGGTCGTGGCGGGCGTGCAGCACTTCCACCGTGCCGCCATGCTTGAGCGCCTCGACCGAGGTGAAGCCGTTGGCATAGGCGCCAACCGGCCCGCCGAGAGCGATCAGTTCGGGCAGCGCTGCAGCAATGGCTTCGGGCCGGCAGCAATTGATCAGCCTGGCTGCGACCGGCAGGCCGTCGAGAGCTCTTGCTGCCGCCGCTATGGTTTCGCCGCTGCGCAGCCGCGGCGCGCCGTGATCGGCGAGCGTCCACGACACCCACACCGGCTTGCCGCTTTCCGACGCGGCGGTGACAGCCGCGCGCGCCTCCTCGACCGACGCCATGGTCTCGCACAGGAACAGATCGACACCGTCGGCCTGCTCGGCAACGATGCGGCGGTAGATGTCGAGCGTATCCTCGAAGGATATCGTCAGGGCCGGTGCGTAGCTGCCGAACAGCGGCGACAGGCAGCCGGCGATTGCCGCGTCGCCGGCCTGGTCGCGCGCTTGCCTTGCCAGTTCTATGCCGCGCTGCTGCAGCGGCTTGAACAGCTCTTCCGCGCCCTCGCGCGCCAGCCGCTCGGGGGTTGCGGAATAGGTGTTGATGGTGATGACGCGGGCGCCAGCCCGAATGAACTCCGCATGCAGGTCGCGCACCAGGTCCGGTTCGTCGATCAGCACCCTGGCCGACCATAGCGGGGTGGGATCGGAGCTGCTGCGGCGGACCAGTTCCTGGCCCATGCCGCCGTCGGTGAGAATGACTGAATTCATGCGCGCAACCTCTCGTTGTTTGGATCCCACAGCGGTTCGTCCTTCTGCACGATCGCCTTGAAGCGCTCGCCGAAGATCTCGACTTCGACCGCAGTTCCCGGCTCAGTCAGGTCGGCGCGCAGCACGCCGAGCGCGATCGACTTATCGATCCGATGACCCCAGCCGCCGGACGTCGTCTCGCCGACGATCCGGCCGTCATGCCACAGCGTCGACATGGTTGGCGCGTCGCAGCCGCCGGGGTTTTCGACGACCAGCGTGACAAAGCGCTTCTTCACGCCCTGCTGCTTCTCGTTTTGCAGCGCCGCCTTGCCACGGAAATCCGGCTTGTCCCATTTCACGAAACGCTCCAGCCCACCCTGCAGGATCGAATAGTCGATCGACAGGTCGCCTTTCCAGGCGCGATAGGATTTTTCAAGCCGCAATGAATCCAGCGCGTACATGCCGAACGGTTTCAGGCCGTGCTTCTGCCCGGTCGCCCAGACGGCGTCGAAGATGGCGGCGGTGTCGTCGATCCTGGTATGGATTTCCCAGCCGAGTTCACCGGCGAAGGACACGCGCAACAGCCTTGCCCAACGGCCGGCAATTGTCGTCTCCTGGTGCGTCAGCCAGGGCAGAGCAAGGTCGGCGGCGCAGACATCGGCGAGGATTTTTCGCGAATTAGGCCCGGCGAGGATCTGCGTTGAGAATTCCTCGGTCCTGTCGACCAGCCTGAACGAGGCTTCCTTCGGCATGCGCCATTTCAGCCATTCGAAATCGTGCCACTGCGCCACCGCGGCGGTGATCAGCGTCATCAAATTCTCGTCGTGGCGAACGACAGACATTTCGGTGACGATGCGGCCCTTGTCGTCGGCAAAATAGACGAGGCCGATGCGGCCGGGTTTCGGCACCGGGCCGGTGATCTGTTGGCTCAACCAGTCGGCCGCGCCCGGACCGTCGAGATTGAAGCGGGAGAACCCGGGCAGGTCCAAAATACCGGCGGTATCGCGCACGGCAAGGCATTCTTCGCGCACGCGATGCTGCCACGGCCCGTCGCGGCGGAAGGTCAGCGTCGCGGTTTCCGAGACGTCGTCGCCGGCCTGCGCGTACCAGGTGGCGCGCTCCCAGCCATTATAGGCGTCGAAGCAAGCGCCGAGCGCCTTGATGCGATCATGGATCGGCGACAGTTTGCGGTCGCGGCCTGCCGGCCAGGCATGGCGCGGGAACTGGATGGCGTATTCGTTGCCGTAGATTTCCATGCCCTTGGCGACGCAGTAATCCGGGGCCGAGGCAAAGCCGGTGAAGCGGCGCGGATCGCAGGACCACATGTCCCATTCGGTTTGGCCCTCAGTCACCCATTCGGCCAGCACCTTGCCGGCGCCGCCGCCCTGGGCGATGCCGAAGGTGAAGACGCAGGCCTCGAAGGCGTTCGGCACGCCGGGCATCGGGCCGATCAGCGGGTTGCCGTCCGGCGCGTAGGGGATCGGACCGTTGATGACCTTGGACAGGCCGGCGGTGCCGAGAATCGGCACGCGGGCGACGGCATCGGCCAGATAGTCCTCGAGCCGGTCGAGATCGTCGGGGAACAGCTGGAACGAGAAATCGTCGGGCATCGGATCGTTGTGGCCGACCCAATGGGCACGGCAATTGCGCTCATAGGGGCCGAGATTCATGCCGTTCTTTTCCTGGCGCAGATAATAGGAGGTGTCGACGTCGCGCAGCAGCGGCAGTTTCTTGCCCTGCTCCTTCGACCACGCGGCCAGTTCGGGGATTTCCTCGAACAGGATATATTGATGGCTCATCACCATCATCGGCACGTCGCGGCCGAACATCCTGCCGACTTCGGCCGAACGGTAGCCGGCGGCGTTGACGACGATCTCGCAGCGGATCTCGCCCTGAGCGGTCTCGACCACCCACTCGTCCTTGTCGCGGCGCACGCCGGTGACCGGACAGAAGCGAATGATCTTCGCACCCAGGTCGCGGGCGCCCTTGGCCAGCGCCTGGGTCAGCTGCGCCGGGTCGATGTCGCCGTCGCTCGGATCGTAGAGTGCGCCCTTCAACTCATGCGTTTCGATGAACGGGTAGCGGCGCTTGATCTCGTCGAGGCCGACCACATCGATGTCCATGCCCTGGTAGCGGCCCATGCCCTTGGCGCGTTGGAACTCCTGCATGCGCTCTGCCGTATGGGCCAGCCTGAGCGAGCCGGTGACGTGGTAGTTCATGGGGTAGCCGACCGCATCGGCCAGCCCGCGATAGAGCTCGGTCGAATAGCGCTGCATGTTCATTAGCGACCATGACGAGGAGAAGGTCGGCACGTTGCCGGCCGCATGCCAGGTCGAGCCGGAGGTGAGCTCGTTCTTTTCCAGGAGCACGCAGTCGGTCCAGCCCGCCTTGGCGAGATGGTAGAGCGCCGACGCACCGACGACACCGCCTCCTATAATCACCACACGTGCCGTGGTCGGCAAACCGGCCATACTCTTCTCCAGACCTCTAGTAGACAGGTGGCGAAACCACCCAGATGACCACCGCCGGCTCCGCACCGGGATTGCGCCAGCGGAACGGCTTGCCGTCGAAGCGAAACGAGTCACCCTCACCAAGCCGGTGCCAGACGCCTGATATCTCGATGTCGAAGCTGCCGGAAGCGACATATCCGGCTTCCTCCGTCGGCCGGCGGGCTTCGGTCTTCAGTTCAGCACCCGGCGCGAAGACCGAACGCAGCATCTCGAAGCTACCGCCGAGATCGGGTGACAGAAGCTCCTCCACCAGTCCGGAATCGCTTGTGCCAAGCGTGCGGCGGCTGCCGGCGCGCACGACCACGCCGCGCTCGTTCTCGACGGGCACGTCGTGGCTGAAGAACAGGCTGACCGGCACGCCGAACAGTTCCGCGAAGGCCCTGAGATCGCTAAGCGATGGTATCGACAGGCCGCGCTCGACCTGACTGACCCAGCCGACCGAGCGGCCGAGCTTCAGGCCGGTCTCGGCAAGCGTCAGCCCACGCGCCCTGCGCAGCGCCCTGATATCGCCGGCCAGCAGCCGTTCGCGGGTTTCCTGCTCCGATCTGACGGCGGTTGAGGTCAAAGCCTTTTTTCTCGGTAAAAATCTGTCTGGTGAAAAGTCCCCCTTGGTGAAAAATTGAGGGCAAATTTCATCAAAGGTCAGGTTCGTGAAAAAATCAAGAGAATTTTCATGAGGCCACAAGATTTGCTTGCGCCGTTTTGACGGTTCAGGCAAAGGCTCGGCCACGAACGGCGAGTGAGGGCGTCCGGTCGAGGCTTGCGTTAGAGCGCCATGCGTCAAATTGGACCGCAATGGTGCTCTCTCATTTCTAGACGGCGCATGTATCCTTTCCGGAATCGATTCCGGTTTCCGGGGCACGCGCAAAGGGACGCCCATGCTGGAAAACAGGACTAAGATTACGGATGGCGCGGCGATCGTCGACGAGGCGATCACGTCGCGCCGTTCGGTGCGGGCGTTCCTGCCCGACATGGTCGACGACGAGACGATCCGCGCCATACTCGCCGTTGCCGCGCGTGCGCCTTCGGGCACCAACATGCAGCCCTGGCGGGTCTACGTCACCAAGGGCGAGGTCAAGCAGCGGATCACCGATGCCATCCTCAACTCCGGCATCCGTGCCGAAAAGGCCGAGTGGGACGAGTATCGCTACTATCCCGACCAGTTCTTCGAGCCCTATCTGACCCGGCGGCGGGCCAACGGCTTCGGCCTCTACAGCGTGCTCGGCATCGGCCGGCGTGAGGTCGACAGGATGCGCGCGCAGCACGACCGCAACTTCGTCTTCTTCGACGCGCCGGTCGGCATGATCTTCACCGTCGACCGGCGGCTGAACAAGGGGTCGTGGATCGATTACGGCATGTTCCTGCAGAACATCATGGTGGCGGCGCGGGGCAGGGGCCTGCACACCTGCCCGCAGGCGGCCTTTGCACCCTATCACAAGCAGATCAGGCCGGTGCTCAACATTCCCGACGAGGAGATCGTCGTCTGCGGCATGGCGCTTGGCCGTGAGGACACATCCAAGCCCGAAAACGCGTTCCGCACCGACCGCGCGCCGCTGGAAGAGTGGGTGACGTTCGCCAGTTGAGGTGACGCCAAGCGTGGTGACGACGCGCCGCGTCGGTCTACTGCACTTCGTAGCCGACTTCCTCGCTGGCGTGACAGAGCGCTTTCCAGAACGAGCGCGCAAACGAGCGGAACACATAGATGTCGAACTGGTCGGCGCCGGTGCGCTGGATTTGGGCGAAGACATCATGATGCATGGTCGAGCGGCCGGCACCGACCGGGAAGGCCGGCAGCGCGAAGTCGATGGCGAAGAACTTTGCCAGCACCCATTCCGCCTTCGGTCCGGCGATGCGGATCGCGGTGCGGCCGTGCGACAGGTCGGTCACCGTGCCGATATCAGGGGTGACGACATTGGCAAAGGCCGATGCCAGGCCCTCGGCTTCGTCGACCACGGTGAATTTTCCCGGTGCAAATCCGAACACCGACCTCACGCCGTTGGTGCTGCCGGCGCCGGCGCCGTCGGGCAGCGCAAGGCCGGGAACGGTGCGAATGCCTGCTATCAACGCCTTCTCCTGGCCCGGCCAGGCAGCGAGCTGCAGGATCGATCCCGGCCTGGTTTCGGAGAGGATGACCTCGATGCCGTGTTCGAAATCGCCATGCGAGCCGGTGCGCAGCTCCAGCTCAAGCGGGGATTGGCGCTCAACCATGCATGCGGCTCCCGTCCGGATCAAAGAAGTGGTTGGAGACGATCTCGACCGGGCCGAACCGGTTGCGCAGAGGATCGGAGATATGGGCGCGCGTGCCGCGCCGTGCCTTGCCGTCCTTGACCAAAGCGAGCGCGATGTACTTGCCGAGCGCCGGCGAATAACAGCAAGCGGTGATGTGGCCGATGGAATCGTGCGGATTGGCTTCGTCGAGCGCTTCGACGATGTGGGCGCCGCCGTTGAGCGGCTGGTTGTCCAGCGAAACCAGGCCGACGAGTTCCAGGCGGCCGGGCGCGATCAGGCCCTCGCGATCCATCATCGCCGAGCCGATGAAGGGCTTTTTCCTGGACAGCATCCAGTCGAGATGCAGGTCTCGCGCGCTGGTGCGGCCGTCGATCTCGGCGCCGGTGACGTGGCCTTTCTCGATGCGCAACGTGCCAAGCGCCTCAAGCCCGTAGATCACCAGTCCGAACGGCTTGCCGGCTTCGATCAAGGCTTCCCAGACATGGGTGCCGTAGCCGGCGCCGGAGTAGACTTCGAAGGCCATTTCGCCGGAGAAGGAAAGCCGGCAGATCATCACCGGCACGCCTGATATCTTGCCGTGCGCGATGCCCATGAAAGGCAGGGTTGCGTTGTCGACGGCGGTGCCGGTGACGCAAGCAGCAAGGATCTCTCTCGCCCTAGGCCCGCCGATCGCCGCACCCGCCCATTCGTCGGTCACCGAGGTGACATGGACCTTCAGCTCCGGCCAGATGACGTCGAGGAAATACTCCAGATGCTGCATCACCTTGCCGGCATTGGCGGTGGTGGTGGTCATCAGGAAGTCCTGTTCGCCGAGCCGCCACGTCGTGCCGTCGTCGAAGGCGAGGCCGTCCTCGCGCAGCATCAGCCCGTAGCGGGCCTTGCCGACGGCCAATGTCGAGAACATGTTGGTGTAAACCCGGTCGAGGAATTCGGCCGCGTCCGGGCCCTGCACGGCGATCTTGCCCAGCGTCGAGACATCGACGATGCCGGCGCTCTCCCGCGTCGCCCTGGCTTCGCGCACATAGGCCTGCTCGATCGTCTCGCCGGGATCGCCATAAATCATCGGGCGATACCAGAGGCCGGCCGAATACATGGTCGCGCCGTTGGCGACGTGCCAGTCATGCATCGGCGTCAACCGTTGGGGCCTCAGGTCGCCGAAACGCTCGGCGGCGAGTGAGCCGATCGACACGGCCGAAAAAGGTGGGCGAAAGCGTGTCGTGCCGACTTCGGGAATCGGCTTGCCCAGCGCCTCGGCCATGATGGCGAGGCCGGGTATGTTGGAACTCTTGCCCTGGTCGGTCGCCATGCCGAGCGTGGTGTAGCGCTTCAGATGCTCGACCGAGACGAAGCCTTCGCGATGTGCAAGCCGTACATCCTCCGCGGTCACGTCGTGCTGGAAATCGACGAAGCTTTTTCCATTGGCCCTGATCTCGAACACCGGCGCCGGGTCGGGACCGCCGGGTGCGGCTTCGACGACCGGCAGGGCCGTAGGCACGCCTGTTCCACCTGCCGCCGAAAGCCCGGCGGCGCGGCCTTCGGCGATTGCCTCGGCGGTTGAAAAGCTGCCGGTGAAAGCGCCGGCGCCAATCCATCGCTGGGTCGGCCATTGCTGGGTTGGCTTCGGTGGCAGGAAGGCTTGTCTGGCGGCATTCCATTCCGCCTTGGCGCCGGCCTGGCTGGCCAGATGGATGGTCGGCGACCAGCCTCCCGACATCAGCAGGCAGTCGGCTTGAATGCTGCGCGCCTCGCCGGCAAGCGCGCCGTTGACCATGTCGAAGCGCTGCACCTTGACGCCGGACAGCGCCTTGCCGCCTTCGGTGGCGACCACGGCGTGACCGAAAAGGATCTTGGCTTCCGCTTCATCGGCGAGCTCGCGCGTCTCGCTCGAAAGCTCCGGCCGCACGTCGACGATGGCGACAATCGCCGCACCGGCCTTCTTCAGCGCCAGGGCGGAGCGATAGGCGCTGTCATTGTTGGTGAACAGTGCGATCCTGTTGCCCGCCAGCACGCCGTACTCGTTGGCGTAGCGTTCGGCGGCATGCGCGAGCATCACTCCCGGCCGATCATTGCCCGGAAACACCAGCGGCCGCTCGAAGGAGCCGGTGGCCAGCACCACCGACTTGGCGCGAATGATCCAGTAGCGATGGCGTGGTTCGCCCTTGCCGGGCCTCTCCTTGTGGTCGGCAACCCGTTCAAGCGCGGCGAGCGTGTTGCCGTCGTAATAGCCCCAGACCGTGGTGCGTGGCAGCAGGCGGACATTGTCATAGCCTTCGAGCTGGCCGGCGGCTCGCGCTGCCCAGTCGGCCCCGGGCATCCCGTCGATCGTCTCGCCCGACCAGTTGGCCGAGCCGCCGAAATCCGGTTCGAGCTCGCTGAGGATGACACGCGCGCCCTGATCGGCGGCTGCCCTGGCGGCCATCAGTCCGGCCGGACCGGAACCGACCACCAGCACATCGCAGAAGGCGTTCATGCGCTCGTAACGCGCCGTGTCGGCAGCGGTCCCGGCGCGGCCGAGACCGGCGGCGCGGCGGATGAAATGCTCGCAGAACATCCAGAAACGCGTGCTCTTCAGCGGGCCGATCGCGGGCCCCATGAAGGTCTTGTAATAGAAGCCGGCGGACAGAAGCTTGCCGCCGAGTTGGTTGGCGGCGCTGACATCCCAGGCCAGCGATGGAAAGCGGTTCTGGCTGACGGCGGTCAGCCCATCATATATCTCGACCATGGTCGCGGCGATGTTGGGCTCGCGAACCTCGCCCCGCAGCACCGTCACCAGGGCGTTCGGTTCCTCGGCGCCTGCCGTCAGCACCCCGCGAGGACGGTGATATTTGAACGAGCGTCCGAACAGGGTGACGCCATTGGCCAGCAGCGCTGAGGCAAGCGTGTCGCCGGCATGGCCGGTGTAAGGCGCGCCGTCGAAGGTGAACCGGATGGTTCGCAGCCGGTCGATCCGGCCACCGGCATCGGTGCGGCGCGGGCTCATGACTTGCCCTCCGCCTTGTGCCGGGCAGCCACTTTGTGGTCGCCGCGCGTGAACGCGACGCTGGAGATCTCGTGTGTCAGCGTGTTGCGTACGACCCTGAGATGGGCACGGCAGCCGCCGGAATGCTGCCAGATCTCGTTGTGGTCACCCGCCGGGTTCAATCTGTCATAGACATAGGCGTTCCAGGCATCGAGGTCCTGCGAGGCAGGCTGAGGGCGCTCGCGGTTGCCGTCACCCTGATAGGTGAACTCGATGACGTCGCGCGGGCCGCAATAGGGGCAGGTAATCAGCATGCGATTGTATCTTCTCGTTTGACCATGATCTTGGCCGAAAACCGGTTTCCACTCTTTGTTACGCCGACCTGCGGTTCGGGATCATGGTCTAATGCAGCCGCGGCGTCGCGCCCTGGCCCTTGTCGTCGATCACCAGTCCGCGATGGAAGCGATCCAGCGTGAAGGGCGCGTTGAAGTCGTGCGGTTCATCCTTGGCGATGGTCCAGGCAAAGCACCAGCCGGAGGCCGGCGTCGCCTTGAAGCCGCCGTAGCACCAGCCGCAGTTGAGATACATGCCCGGCAGCGGGCCGGTGGTGATGATCGGAGAACCGTCCATCGACATGTCGCAGACGCCGCCCCAGGAACGCAGCATGCGAACCCGGGCGAGACCCGGAAACAGCGCCAGCATCTCGCTCATCACCTCATCGACAACAGGCAAACTGCCGCGCTGGGCGTAGCTGTTGTAGCCGTCGAGATCGCCGCCATAGACAAGGCCGCCCTTGTCCGACTGCGACATGTAGAAATGGCCCATGCCGAAAGTCAGGACCGTGTTGATGAACGGCTTCAGCGATTCCGTCACGAAGGCCTGCAGCACGTGGCTCTCGATCGGCATCGTATCGATGCCGGCGAGCCGCATGACTTGCCCGGTGCTGCCGGCCACCGCGACCGCCACCTTCCTGGCGCGGATATCTCCGCGCGACGTCGAGACGCCTGATATGCGGTCGCCGTCGCGCAGGAAGCCGGTGACCTCGCAATTCTCGATGATGTCGACACCGCGGCGGTCGGCGCCGCGCGCATAGCCCCAGGCGACGGCATCATGGCGGGCGGTGCCGGCGCGCCGCTGCATCAGGCCGCCGACGATTGGGAAGCGCGCCGTGGCGGAGACGTCCAGCGCCGGCACCAGGCGCGCGATCTCGGCCGTGGTCATCAGTCCGGCGTCGACGCCGAGATGGCGCATGGCGTTGCCGCGGCGGGCAAAATCGTCGAGTTGGGCGGGCGTGTGCGCGAGGTTGAGGCAGCCGCGCTGCGAGAACATGACGTTGTAGTTGAGATCGTGCGACAGGTTCTCCCACAGCTTCATCGAATGTTCGTAGAAGCGGGTGTTGGCCGGCAGCAGGTAGTTGGAGCGGACGGCTGTCGTGTTGCGGCCGACGTTGCCGGAGCCGAGCCACCCCTTTTCCAGCACCGCGACGTTGGTGATGCCGTGCTCCTTGGCGAGATAATAGGCGGTCGACAGGCCATGGCCGCCACCGCCGATGACGATCACGTCGTAGGACGCCTTCGGGTCCGGCTTGCGCCAGGCCGGTTTCCAGTCCTTGTTGCCGGTCAGCGCATTTTTGAGAAGCGAGAAGGCCGAATATTCCGCCATTCTTTTTGTTGTCCGTTCTGGCTTTTCGTCAGCCGTTTTGGGCGATGCGGCACATTATAGAGCAGGCCGCTGCCGCAAAGCCAATATTGCGCCATCGCTTTTCGACTGGCCGACTCCGAAGGGCGGGCAG